>CALMYE010000312.1 GCA_937873425.1 uncultured Sphingopyxis sp.
ATGGTCACCCCCGCGCCCTCGCTTCCCAAGGACTTCGCGCAGCTCTCGCTGACCGAGGCGGCCGAGCTGCTCGCGGCGCGCAAGCTGCCGCCGGTCGAAAGCTGGCATCCCGAGCGCAGCGGCGACAGCGCGATGGAAATCCGCGCCGACGGCAGCTGGTGGCACGAGGGCGGCCGCATCAACCGGCCCGCGATGGTGAAGCTCTTCTCGACGATCCTGCGCCGCGAGCCCGACGGGAGCCATGTCCTCGTCACCCCGGCCGAGAAATTGTCGATCGCGGTCGAAGACACGCCGTTCCGCGCGGTCGAAATGAAGAGCGAGGGGGAGGGCGAGGGCCGCAAGCTGATCTTCCGGCTCGATACCGACGATCTCGTCATGGCGGGTGCGGATCATGTGCTGAGCTTCGGCACCGATCCCGACGATCCCGACCCGCGCCTTCATGTCCGCGGGGCGCTCGGCAACGGCCTCGAAGCCCGGATCGACCGGGCGCTCTATTACGAGATTGCCGACATGGCGCTGGCGGATGGCGGGGAACCGCCCGCCATCTGGTCGGCCGGTGCGCGCTTTCCGCTGGTGGGCGGCTGATGCTGGCGGAGCGGCTGCGTGACGCGCTCGGCTATCTGTCGCCCGACAGGGGCGAGGACGAGGCGCATCTGCTCGGCCAGGGCGCGACGCTGCGCGATGCGGCGGTGCTGATCGCCTTCACCGACCGGCCCGACCCCGGCGTCATCCTGACCCAGCGGCCGCAATGGCTGCGCAGCCATGCGGGGCAGGTCGCCTTTCCTGGCGGCAAGATCGATCCCGGCGACCGCGATGCGATCGATGCGGCGCTGCGCGAGGCGGAGGAGGAGATCGGCCTCCACCGCCGCGACGTGATGATCGCCGGAACGACCGACGCCTATCGCTCGGGCAGCGGCTATCACATCACCCCGGTGCTGGGCGTGATCCCGCCCGACCTGCCGCTCGATCCCAATCCCGACGAGGTCGAGGAATGGTTCGAGGTGCCGCTCGACATATTGTTCGACCCCGCCAATTACGAGCGCCAGCAGGCGCATTGGCAGGGGCAGTTGCGCCGCTATTATGACATGCACTGGCAGGGGCGGCGGATCTGGGGCGTGACGGCGGACATCATCATCAACCTCGCGCGGCGCCTTCCGCCCGGCTGGCATCGCTGACATGGTGACGGTCCTGCCCGATGCCGAATGGCGCCATCGCGACGGGTTGCGGCGGATCGTCGCCGTGCTGTCGGCGCGCGGCGGTGCGGTGAAGCTGGTCGGGGGCGCGGTGCGCGACACGCTGCTGGGCTTGGCCGTCACCGACATCGACCTCGCGACGCCGCTGCCCCCCGACAAGGTGACGAAGCGGCTGGAGGCGGCGGGGATCAAGGTGGTGCCGACCGGCATCGCCCACGGCACGGTCACCGCCATCGCCAGTCACGACCGGCACGAGATCACGACGCTGCGCCGCGACGTCGCGACCGACGGCCGCCGTGCGACCGTCGCCTTCGCCGACGACTGGCGCGACGACGCGGCGCGGCGCGACTTCACGATCAACGCGCTCTACGCCGATCCGGTGGGCGGCAAGATCGACGACTGGTTCGGCGGGCTCGCCGATCTGGAGGCGGGCCGCATCCGCTTCATCGGCGACGCCGCGACGCGTATCGCCGAGGATCATCTGCGCATCCTGCGCTTCTATCGCTTCGCGGCGCGCTTCGGCCGCGGCGATCTCGACGCGGAAAGCCATGCGGCAGTGATCGCGGCGCGCCAGTCGCTGAAAAGCCTGTCGCGCGAGCGGGTGGCGGACGAACTGACCAAGATCCTCTCGCTGCCCGATCCGCGCGCGATCGTCGCGCAGATGGCCGCTGACGGGATTTTCGCGGTGATCCTGCCCGAACTGGTGGGCGATCATGTCTCTGCGCTGGACCGGCTGCTCGCCAACGAGATGGCGGCGAACGCCGTCCCCGCGCCGCTGCGCCGGCTCGCCGCGCTGCTGCCCGCCGACGGGGCGGTGGCCGATCAGGTCGGGGGACGGCTGCGCTTCTCGACGCGCCAGCGCAAGCATCTCGCTGCGCTTGCGGGGCATCGCGCGGCGCCGCTGCCGCCCGTGCGGCGGCTGGCGCATGCGATCGGGGTCGAGGCGGCGGGCGATGCCTGGCTGCTCGCCGCCGCGCCCGATGCGGCGGCGGATGCGATGCGGTCGCTGGCGGGTTGGCAGGTTCCCGAACTGCCGATCAAGGGCGGCGACATCATCGCGCGCGGCGTTACTGCCGGGCCGGAGGTCGCGCGTCTGCTGAAAGCGGTCGAGGCCGATTGGGTGGCGGAGGATTTTCCCGATGCGGTGCGCGTCGCCGCGCTGCTCGATCAGAAGATCGGCCGCATGAGCGATCGGCGCCAATAGGCGAAGGCATCGTCGGCCAGCATCGGCCGCGCGAACAGGAAACCCTGCCCGAAATCGCAGCCGAGCGCCGACAGCAGCCGCGCCTGGTCGGCGGTTTCGACGCCTTCGGCCGTCGTCTTCATGCCCAGCGTCTCGGCGAGGCTCTGGATGGTGCGCACGATCGCGACCTTGTCGCGGTCGTCGACCATATGCTCGACGAAGCTGCGGTCGATCTTGAGCACGTCGAGCGGCAGCCGCTGGAGATAGGCGAGGTTCGAATAGCCGGTGCCGAAATCGTCCATCGCGACGCGCGCGTCCAGCGCCTTGAGTTCGCTCAGCACCGACAGCGCGAGGTCGGGGTCGCCGATGATCGCGCTTTCGGTCAGCTCGATCATCAGCCGCTCGCCGCCGATGCCGTTCGCGGCCAGCGCCTGGCGCACGGCTGCGGCGATGTCGTCGCGCACCAGCTGGATCGCCGAGACATTGACCGAAAAATAGCAATCGACCGCCGCGCCGTCGTTCTTCGCGTCCCATTCGGCGATGGTGCTCGCTGCCTTGGCGATCGCCCATTGGCCGAGCGGGACGATCAGTCCCGAATCCTCGGCGACCGGGATGAACTCGGTCGGGGATATGGCGCCGCCCCGTTGGTCGTCCCAGCGCGCGAGCGCCTCGAAGCCTGCGACGCGGCCCGTCGCCAGCTCGACGAGCGGCTGGAAGGCGAGGTGGAGTCGATCCTCCTCGATCGCGTTGCGCAGCGCGGTTTCCAGTCCGAAGCGGTTGTCGGCGAGCATCGCCGCCTCGGGCTCGTAGATTTCGATGCGGTCGGTCTGCTTGGCGCGCTTGAGTGCGATCTGCGCGTGGCGGACCTGATCGGCGACATCGGTGTCACCGCCGGGCTGAATCGAACAGCCGAGCGCGCAATCGACGCTGACTTTCAGCTCGCCGATGCGAAAGGGGTGGTCGAAGCAGCCGCGGATGCGCCGCGCGATCTCGCGGACATCGACCTTGCCGCCGGCGATGCGCGACGAGACGGCGAATTCGTCGCCGCCGGTGCGCGCGAGGATGTCGCCGCTGCGCAGGCTCGACTTCAGCCGCCGCGCGACGGTGATGATCAGCTCGTCACCCGCGAGCGGGCCGATATGCTCGTTGATCCGCGAAAAACGGGCGAGATCGAGCAGCAAGATCGCATGATCGGCGCCGGGGTCGCCCGCCACGCGCTGTTCGACCAGCTCCTCGAAGCCGGCGCGGTTGGGCAGGCCCGTCAGGCTGTCCGACACCAGTTCGCGGCGCAGGTTGCGCTCGGTCATCATCTCCTGCGTGCGGTCGATCAGTGTCAGCAGGAAGAGATTTTCACTGCCGCAATCCTCCGACAGCGGGCCGATCGACCCGCGCAGGTCGCGCGCGGCGGGGCCTTCGCCCAGCCGGCAGGAAAATTCCCGCCCTTCGTCCGGTGCCTGGACGGTGCGTTCGATCGCGCGGCGCAGCTCGATGGGGGCGTCGGCGCCGGCGGGGGAGAGGTTCAGCCGGTCGAAAGCGGCGTTGCTGGCGTGGAGGCGGAAATTGCCGCGGGCGAGCGGACGGATCAGCGCCGCCGGCACGGGCAGCGCGTCGATCCAGCCGACAAACAGCGACGGCCGATCCTCGCCGGTTCGATCAATGGGCATAAGCGTAGGTTTCAAGCGACCTTTCCCCATATGCCGGTGCCTAGGGGAGAGGGGGTAAAGAAGGGATTTACGGCAACAAGGAAATGCGATCAGTCGAAACGATTGCTCCTTGGAAAGCCGGTGGGGGGCATCCGCCCCGCCGCGCCGCGCGCGACGCGCCACGGCGCGAGGTCGGTTTCGGTGCGCGTCCGTCCGCTGTCGCCGCCCATCGCCCAGCTCAGCCCGTCGGCGAGGACGAAGGTCACCGCGTCGGACAGGGTGCCGTCACGGTAACGCTGGAGCATGACTCCCTGGCCGCGCGCCATCACCGGCACTTCGGCGAGCGGGAAGACGACGAGCTTGCGGTTCTCGCCGACCGCGGCGACGCTGTCGTGCGCGGCCGCGACGACGCGGGCGACCGCGAGCTGCGCCTTCGGTTTCAGGTTCACGACGTTGCGGCCCTTGCGCGTCTCGGCGACGATCTCCCCCATCTGCGCGACGAAGCCGTGGCCGCTGGTCGAGGCGAGCAGCAGCCGCCCGTCGGCCCGCGCCGGGATCAGCGCGACGATGCGCGCGTCGGGGTCGATGTCGACCATCAGCCGCAGCGGCTCGCCGAAACCGCGCCCGCCGGGCAGCTTGTCGGCGCCGACGGTGTAGAAGCGCCCGTCGCTCGCCGCGACCAGCAACTTGTCGGTGGTCTGCGCGTGCGCGGCGAAGGCGAGTTCGTCGCCTTCCTTGAACTTGAACTCGCCCCACTGGTCGGGCGCGACATGGCCGCGCTGGGCGCGAATCCAGCCGCGCTTCGACAGGATCACCGTCACCGGCTCCTTCTCGATCATCGCGTCCAATGGGATGTCGCGCGCCGGCGCCGCCTCGGCGATCGTCGTGCGCCGCGCGCCGAGCAATGTGTCGAGGCCATAGACGGCGCGCAGCTTTTCCAGATCCTTGCGCAGCCGTGTCTTCTGCCGGTCCTTGCTCGCGACGAGCTTGGCGAGCTCCTCGCGCTCGGCGATCAGCTCGGCCTGCTCGCGCTTCAGCTCCATTTCCTCGAGCTTGCGCAAGCTGCGCAGGCGCATGTTGAGGATCGCCTCGGCCTGCCGGTCGGTGAGCTGGAATTCCGCGATCATCACCGGCTTGGGCTCGTCCTCGGTGCGGATGATCTCGATCACCCGGTCGAGGTTCAAAAAGGCGATCAGATAGCCGCCGACCAGTTCCAGCCGGTCGTCGATCTTGCCGATGCGATGCTCGGCGCGGCGGACGAGGACGATGATCTGGTGCTGCAGCCATTCGGTGAGCAGCTGTTTCAGCCCCATCACCTTGGGCGTGCGCGTCGCGTCAAGGACGTTGAGGTTGAGCGCGAAACGGCTTTCGAGCTCGGTCAGCCGGAACAGGCTTTCCTTGAGCACGTCGGGGTCGACGTTGCGGCTCTTCGGCACCAGCACGATCCGGATATCCTCGGCGCTTTCGTCGCGGACATCCTCCAGGATGGGCAGCTTCCTGTCGGCGATCAGCTGGGCGATCTGCTCGATCAGCTTGCCCTTGGCGACGCCATAGGGGATTTCGCTGATGACCAGCTGCCAGGTGCCGCCCGGTTGGCGTTCGATGCCCGTCTCTTCCCAGTCACCGCTCTGTTTTCCTGTGGAAAATCGCGCGCGAACGCGGAAGCCGCCACGGCCCGTTTCATAGGCCTGGCGGATCGCCTCGGGGCTGTCGACGACGATGCCGCCGGTCGGGAAATCGGGTCCCTTCACATGCTCGAGCAGTGCGTCGAGTTCGGCGCCGGGATTCTCGATCAGCAGCAAGGCGCCGCCGATCACCTCGGCGGCATTGTGCGGCGGAATGTTCGTCGCCATGCCGACCGCGATCCCGCTCGCGCCGTTGGCGAGCAGGTTCGGGAACAGGCCCGGCATGATCTCCGGTTCCTCGTCCTCGCCGTTATAGGTCGGACGGAAATCGACCGTGCCTTCGTCGAGGCCCTGCATCAGGTCGATCGCGACGCGCGTCAGCCGCGCCTCGGTATAGCGGTAGGCGGCGGCATTATCGCCGTCGATATTGCCGAAATTGCCCTGCCCGTCGACGAGCGGATAGCGGAGCGAGAAATCCTGCGCGAGGCGGACCATCGCGTCATAGACCGCGGTGTCGCCGTGCGGGTGGAACTTGCCGATGACGTCGCCGACGACGCGCGCCGACTTCTTGTAGCCCTGGCTCGGGTCGAGCCGCATCGCGCGCATCGCCCAGAGCAGGCGGCGATGGACGGGTTTCAGCCCGTCGCGCAGGTCGGGCAGCGACCGCGCGGTGATCGTCGACAGCGCATAGACGAGATAACGCTCGGACAGCGCGCTGTCGAACGGGGTATCGATTTGGCCGGGCTCGGAGGGAGGAAGATCGTCGTCGTTGGTCGCCATTGCTCGCGGCGGATAGCAAGCCGCGCGTCACATGGCAAAGGGCGGATGCGGGTCAGTAGAGATTGTTCTCGTAATCCTTGTCGAGGCCCTTCTGCAGCAGGCCGGGGATCGACACGACCGCGCTCGCGATCCGCGCGCCGAGGCCCTTGCTTTTGTTGAGCCGCATATGTTCGGCGAACATATTTGCGGGGCTGATGTCGCCCGGTGCGGACGCGGCGGGCCAGAGTGCGGCGCGGGCCAGCGCGGCGCTGGGCGCGATCGCGATTTGCAGGTCCTCGACCCGCGCGGCGAGCAAAGGCTGCTTGTCCTTCACGGTGAAAGGCGCGCGCGCCGCTTCGTCGTCGGTCAGCGTCGCCGACCCGGTCAGCATGGCGACATGGGACGATCCGGGGATCAGCAGCGCGGCGGCGATGTGCGGCTGGGCGATGATGTTGCGGAAGCTGTCGGTGCGGCGGTTGCCGGGCCGGTCGGGAAAGCAGAGCGCGCCGCCGTTGAGGTGCGCCAGCCGGCCCGCCGGGTCCCCCTTGGGGCTCATGTCGGCGCGGCCATCGGGGTCGATCGTCGCCAGCGCCATGAAGCGGCTTGCCGCGGCGAAATCTTCCGCCGTGTCGGGCACGTCGTCGATGGGTTCGGCCTTCCAGAAGTCCGAGCGGATCAGCGCCTTCGCGCAATGGACATAGCATTCGTCGACCGCGATCCGCGCGATGCCGCCGTCGGTGTCCGCAACGCGGCCGTTGATGCGCAGCGTCTCGCCGATGCCCGGCAGCAGGAAGAGCGAACCGAAGCCCGCGCCGGGGCGGAAGATTTCGGGGCCGTCGATCCGGTCGAGCGGAACCGACAGCGTCGCCGCGTCGCCGCTCGCGAAGCCCGGCGCGCCGCCCGCCAGCGTGATCGCGATGCCGCCGCCGTCGCCTATCCCCGCGAACATCAGCGGCGACGCCGCGAGCCAGCGCCGCGCCGTCGCGTCGACATGGTCGATGACCTTGAGCGCGATCGCCGGCGGCGGCTTGCCGACCACCGCTTCGAGCGCGGCGATGCTGTCGATGGCGGACATGGCCGCTCCTCTTTTGCTACAGTTGCGGCCCGATCATCGCGCGTCCGCCCGCCGGCCACAAGCGCCCCGTGCGCGCGCAATATTCGTCCCATTCGGCACCGAAGCGCTCGGCCATCATCCGTTCCTCCTTGGGGACGCGGAGGAACCACATGGCGGCGAAGGCGGGGACGACGAGCGCGCCGCCGATCCAGTTGTGGAGCAGCAGCGGCTGCGCCAGCGCCGAAATCCAGATCGCGGCATACATGGGATGGCGGATGCGGCCATAGATGCCGCCGGTCACCAGCCCATGTTCCTCGCGCACTTCCAGCCCCGGACTCCAGTTGCGCCCCAGATCGGCATGGCTGCGCCAGAAGAGCCAGAGGAAGGGGACTTGCGCGAGCGCGCCGATCCAGCTCGCCCATTCGGGCAAGGCATAGTCGGCGAAGGCGAACAGCGGCGTCGCCAGATGCAGCAGCGGCAACAGCATCATCGCGGCGAACATCGCGGAAAGCAGCAGCTTTTCGCCCGCGTCCTTTCGCGCATCGACCACCATATTGGCGCGGTTGCGCAGCGAATGCGGCATGCGGATCGCCAGTTTCGCGGCGAAGACGGAAAGCCAGACGAGCGCCTCCCAACCATTTTCGCGCCATCGCAGCAGTGCGAGGATCAGCAGCGCCAGTCCGGCGGCGGCGGTCGCCATCGCCGGAAGACTGGTCATCATCGAACGCTGCTTCTGCCCCGTCATGGCTCATCCTCCCATATTGTCCGCGATCGTCACCATGCCATACTTGCAAATGACTCGCAATAACATATAAGGCGTGCCGCAGCAGTTCGGAGACCATCATGTACGCCTTCGTCGATCGCCCGGTCGAAAGCCTCGACAACAGCGGCCGCTTCCTCCTGTGGGCGATGCGCGGCTGGGCGCAGGCGAACGGGCAGGGGCACTGCCCGCCGCAGGCGCTGTGCCGGGGCTTCGCCAGCGCCCGCACGCTGGCGGCGCTGCCCGATTTCCACGTCGCCATGGCGCTGATCGTGAGCGATGCGCTCGAACCGGTCGACCTCGCGCCCGTGCCATGTCGCTCGATCGCGGAGAGTGAAGCGATATTGCTCGGCCTGTGGCGCGACGTGGCGCAGGCCCGGACCGAAGCGGCGCGGGCGACGCTGGCGCTGATCATCGACCCCGATTCCACCGGGCCGCTCGTCAATGCGATGACCGCCGCTGCCACGCGGCTGGCCGCCGCCGGTTTCGGCCTTGAGACACTCTCCCCTTCAGACACTCATCATCAGGAAAGCCGCCAATCATGAGCGACCGTATCGCCGCCGCCGCCAGACTCGCCCCCTCCGCCTCGCTGACCGTCGAGGAGGTGCTGCGTGTGCGTCACTGGAACGAGCATTTGTTCAGCTTCTCGATCAGCCGCCCGCCGAGTTTCCGCTTCCGTTCGGGCGAGTTCGTGATGATCGGCCTGCCGGGCGACGGACGGCCGCTGCTGCGCGCCTATTCGATCGCCAGTCCCGCCTATGCCGACGAGCTCGAATTCCTGTCGATCAAGGTGCCCGACGGCCCGTTGACCTCGCGGCTCCAGAAGATCCATCGCGGCGACCATATCTATCTCGGCCGCAAGCCGACCGGCACGCTCGTCGCCGATGCGCTGCTGCCCGGCAAGCGGCTGTTCCTGCTGTCGACCGGCACCGGACTCGCGCCCTTCCTCAGCCTCGCGCGCGATCCAGACATCTATGACCGGTTCGGGCAGATCGTCCTCGTCCATTGCGTGCGGCAGGTGAGCGACCTCGCCTTTCGCGACGAGCTCGAAAGCCAGCTTGCGGGCGATCCGCTGGTGCAGGATCAGGCGCTGCTGCAATTCCATTACATTCCGACCGTGACGCGCGAGCCCTTCCGCAACGCCGGGCGCATCGACGCGCTGATCGACAACGGCCGGCTGTTCGGCCATCCGCTGACCGGCCCCGGGCATTTCGACCGCGAAACCGACCGCATCATGATGTGCGGCAGCATGGCGATGATCCGCGACCTGCAGGCGCGCTTCGAGGCGCTGGGCTTCAGGGAAGGATCAAACGCGGCGCCGGGCGATTTCGTGATCGAGCGCGCGTTCGTCGGTTAGCGCGACAAAGCGTTAGAGGAACCACCGTGCCCCTGCGAAGGCAGGGGCCCATCTCCCGCCCTCGCGAAATCCAGCCCCGTCTTTCTGGAATCGATGGCACTGGAGATGGGCCCCTGCCTTCGCAGGGGCACGGCTATGACCTGACCCTAGTCCGCATAGGCCCGCACCAGATCGACCATATAGTCGCGTCCGACATAGAGCGATTGCACCGCGATCCGCTCGTTGAGGCCGTGGACCCCATTGCCATCCGGATCGCCCCAGATGCCGGGAATGCCATAAGTCGGAATGCCGACCGCGCCGAGGAAGGTCGCGTCGGTGTAGCCGTTGAGCATCGAGGGGATAACCTTCAGTCCCGGCCAGTATCTGTCGACCAGTTGCTGCATCGGGCCGATGACCTTGGGGTCGAGCGGCGGGGCGGGCGGGGCGGGGCGCTTGGGCGGCAGCTGGGTGATCGTCACGCCGGGGTCGCCGATGATCTTCGCAAGCTCGTCGCGGATCGATTCGATGCTGTGGCCGGGAAAGATGCGGCAGTTGATGTTGGCGCCCGCGCGTTGCGGCAGCGCGTTGGCGGCATGGCCGCCGTCGAGCAGGGTCGCGACGCAGGTGGTGCGCAGATTGCTGTGCAGGAAGGGGTCGGTGTTGACGATCGCTTCGGCGGCCGTGTCCGCCGGGTCCTTTGCCAGCGCGACCATCGCCCGGCCGATGTCGTCGCCGCGCAGAGCGCCGGCTTCGGCAAAATAGCGCCGCGTCACGTCGGTCATCTCGACCGGAAAGCGATGCGCCTCGATCTTCGTCAGCGCGCGCGCGAGGTCATAGATGGCATTGTCGGGCACCGGCACCGAACTGTGCCCGCCGGGGTTGCGCGTTTCGAGGCGGAAGTTGGCAAAGGTCTTTTCGCCCACCTGCACCGACTGTCCGATGACATTGCCCTTGCCGTCGCTGTCGCCGCCGCCGCCCTCGTTCAGCGCGAATTCGGCGTCGATCAGGTCGCGCTTGTTCGCCGCGAGCCATTCGACCCCGTTGAACGCGCCATTGGTCTCCTCGCCGCAGGTCAGCGCCATCTTGATCGTGCGCTTGGGCTTGTAGCCCTGCTGCTGAAAGCGGATCAGCATGTCGACCCACACCGCGGCCTGCGACTTCACGTCGACCGTGCCGCGGCCATAGAAATAGCCATTTTCCTCGAACAGGGTGAAGGGATCGCGTTCCCAATCCTCGCGCTTCGCCTCGACGACGTCGATATGCGCCATCACGAGGATCGGCTTCGCCGTCTTCGACGTGCCCGGATAGACAGCGACGAGGCTGCCCTCCTTCGGATGTTCGGGGGTGGCGAGGAGATGAAGCTGGCTGTCCGGGAAGCCGGCCGCCTTCATCCGCGCGGCCATGCGTTCGGCGGCGAGCGTGCAACTGCCCGACGACAGGGTGGTATTGGTTTCGACCAGTTCCCGGAAAATCTCGCGGAATGCGAGCTGGTCGGGACGCGCGTCCTGCGCGGCGGCGGGCGCGGCAAGCGCCAGCGCGGACAGCATCAGCGGCCAGATTTTCTTGCTCATGGAAATCCCCTTCGCAGGCGAAGGGAGCAGAAAGCGCGAAGCGTCGCAAGGCGCATTGTCGGGCCATCTGAGCCCCATCGACAGGCGACAGACAGGCTTAAAGCCACAAAAGCCCCGCATGCGCGCCTTTGAAATGTGTCCTTTGTGGCTTTAAGCGTAGGTGCGTGCGGGAAGTCGGGTGCGATGGTGCAAGGGGTAGGAGATGCCGTCATCCCGCAGGGTAGATCATCGCGCGATTTATTAGGAAAGCGTTTTTTTGCGGGGAGGCGGGTTTCGGGCGGTTGTGGCCATAAAATTCCTCCCCGCCCTGCGGGGAGGGGGACCACCCGAAGGGTGGTGGAGGGGGCGGGCGGCCTGAAGCCGCGCTGCGTGAGAACGCAAACCCCCTCCGTCAGCGCTTCGCGCTGCCACCTCCCCGCGAGCGGGGAGGATCTGGATGTCCGCTCCCCACCCCGAAGCCGAACGTCGGTGTTCAGCGCATCCTGCGCTTTCCCTTGCGCGCCACCCGGCTTTCGCGCATCGCGGCGCAGGGAAGAGGAGCCTGAGTGACCGATATCGACGATCATCCGCCGGGGCTGGTAGCGCGCGCGGTGCGGCGGCTGCTCCTGCTCCTCTATCGCCTGCGCGGGTGGAAGGCGGTGGGTGAGGTCCCCGAACCCCGGCGCTTCATCATCATCGCGGCGCCGCACACCAGCAACTGGGATTTCGTCAACTTCCTCGGCCTGACCGCCGACCTCGGCGTGCGGGCGCATTTCATGGGCAAATTGTCGCTGTTCCGATGGCCGATCGGCGGCTTCATGCGCCAGATGGGCGGCATTCCGGTCGATCGCCGCAACGCCAGCAACGCGGTGCAGCAGATGGCGGCCGAATTCGCCCGCCGCGCCGAATTCATGCTGACCGTCGCGCCCGAGGGAACGCGCGGCCAGGCGAAGAAATGGCGCACCGGCTTCTACCAGATCGCGCTCGCGGCGAAGGTGCCGATGGTCGTCGGGCTGATGGATTACGGCACGCGCACCGGCGGGCTCGGCCCGCTGATCTGGCCGACCGGCGATTTCCGCGCCGACATGGCGAAGATATTCGAGGTGTATAGAAGCTGCATCCCGAAATTTCCGGAGCGCGCGGTGAAGTCGATCGACGATATATTGGGGACGGATTAGAGATTATGCGGCTCAGGGCGAATCAAACCCCCTCCCCTTCAGGGGAGGGGCAGCGAGACTTGGCGCGGCGTAAGCCGGGCCTAGTCGCAGCGGGGTGGGCTCATCGGCGTCGTGCAAGGCCGATGGCCCCACCCCAACCCCTCCCCTGAAGGGGAGGGGCTTGCTAGGCTCGACCCGAACAGGACGGAGCCCAGGGGGCGGATCGGAAGGAGCGCGGCGATGACGGGCGTGGGAATCGTGCTGGCGACCAATTTCTTCGGCCTGATGGTCGTGATCCTCGCGCTGTGGCTGATCGCGCTGGCGATCCGCGACGTGTCGTTCATCGACGCCTTCTGGGCCTTCGGCATGGTGCTGCTCGCGTGGGGAACCGCCGCGCAGGTCGGGACGGAGGCGCTGCGCGGGCAGCTGCTGCTCGGTCTCGTCACCCTGTGGGGGCTGCGCCTGTCGCTCCACCTGTTCCTGCGCTGGCGCGCGACGGGCGAGGACCCGCGCTACAGGAAGATCATCGCCGGTATCATGAAGAAGCGCCATTGGGGCTGGGAGATGACGGCGCTGGTCAGCGTCTTCCTGATGCAGGCGCCGCTGCTCTTCCTCACCAGCCTGCCCGCGCAGGTCGGCATCTGGGCGGGTGCGGCGTCGCCGGGGTCGGCGATCGGCCCGCTCGGCTGGATCGGCGTCGCTGCGGCGCTCGCCGGCATCGCGTTCGAGAGCGTCGGCGACTGGCAGCTCCACATGTTCCGCCGCGACCCCGGCAATCACGGCAAGATACTCGACACCGGCCTGTGGCGCTACACGCGCCATCCCAATTATTTCGGCGACGCGCTGACCTGGTGGGGCATCTGGCTGCTCGCCGCCGACGCCGCGCTGTGGGTCGCGGCGGCGAGTGTCGTGGGGCCGCTCTTCCTGACCTTCACGCTGACGAAATGGTCGGGCAAGGCGCTGCTCGAAAAGGGACTGCACCAGACGCGGCCCGGCTATGCCGACTATGTCCGGCGCACCTCGGGCTTCATCCCCTGGCCGCCGAAGTCCGATGGCGCGTGACCCCGGCCTCGACCCCGACCGGCCCGATGCGGCGGACGCGAGCGCGCTCGGCGACGCGCCGCGCATCCGCGCGATCCTGACACAGGCGGCGCGCGAGGGGCGCAGCGTCAGCTATTCCGAACTGCTCGGCGACCTCGGTTTCCGCTTCACCCGGCCCAAGATGCGCGCGGTCTGCAAGACGCTCGCCGAGGTCGACCGGCTCTGCGCGCTGGATGGCGAACCCGACCTCGCGGTGCTGGTGGTGCGCGAAAGCGACCGCCTGCCGGGGCAGGGCTGGTGGGTCGGCGGCACGGCATTGCTGCTCGGCTACGACGGCCCGTGGGAGGGCGCAGCGGCGGCGCGTTTCATTCGGGAGCAGCAGCAGGTGGCGTTCGATTATTGGGCGGGGCGGTAGCGGCCATGAAAATCCTCCCCGCTTGCGGGGAGGTGGCAGCGCGAAGCGCTGACGGAGGGGGCTGGCGTCCTTACGCAACGTTGCTTCAGGCCGACCGCCTCCTCCACCACCCTTCGGGTGGTCCTCCTCCCCGCGAGCGGGGTTCTACGCCTTCAACCCGATCTCGCGCAGCCGCTCCTGCAGATATTCGTCCGCCGTGATCGGCTCCGGATAAAGGTCCGGATGCTCGG
>CALMYE010000313.1 GCA_937873425.1 uncultured Sphingopyxis sp.
CCCGACCTGGCTCGCGAGGAAGAGGACAAAGATCGCGCCGCCCAATCGATCGACCGGAGCCATCACCGGCCTCCCTTCAGCCAGGTCTCGAGGACCGCTCGCGGGCGATAGCCCTCGAGAACCGTTCCATCGGACCGGACGAGGACGGGCGTGCCGCTGAACCCGTTCGATCGGGCAAAATTCTCATTCGCATCGAGGCCGCTGGTGTCGCAGCTCGCCGGGGCCACTTCCGCGCCTGCATAGGCTGCCCTCAGGGCACGCGGCTTGTCCTTGGCGCAATAGACGCGATTGGACAGATCGCGCGTCCCGAGGGTCGAAATCGGCCGTTCGATCACCCGGACATTCATTTGCTCGAGCTCGTTCGCGAGCGCACGGCAGAAACCGCAATGAAGATCGGTGAAGATGGTGACGGGCGTGCCCGATGGATTACCCCAGACGATCGCGCCCGAGGCAGGCAGTTTCGAGAGGTCTACCTTCTGCGCGGCAGCCGGCGGCTGGGCCGCCCGTCCTGCAGGACCAGCCGCCGCCATCTGCGGGACCGGCGTTTCGCTTTCCTCCTCGAGACCAGCTTTCGCCGCACCACCGAGCAGCATGTCCGGATTCATCTCGAGCAGCTTTGCCGCCGTCAGGTCCTGACGCGACTCCATATCGTAGACGCGGCCGACGATCAGATACCGCGCGGTCCCGTCGACGTAGAACAATGTCTTGCCGGCAACGACCTCGCAGAGCCCCGCAACCTTGTCGCAGTCGATCTGCGAGACCTGCGTTTTCGGGAGGCGAGTCTTGAGGAGCGCCGAAACGCGGGTCGGCTCAAGCCGATCGGCGGCATAGACTGCGGTCGCTGCGCCTCCGAGGAGCAATGCGGCGACCAAACCAACTTTGAGCTTCATGTTCAGCCCTTTCCTCAATTGCGAATGAAGGCGCCGTCGAGAAACACGATCTCGACTTCAACGCCGGTGGGCATCTCGATGACGGGCTGATATTGTTCAGCGCGCTCGATCAGATATTGGGAGAGCATGTCGCCGGCCTGGCTTACGCCTTCACCGATACCGCCCTTGGCGATGTCGCCGGTCGACAATTTCTGGCGCTCGCCGTTGACGACGGTCGTGGTCCCCGAGAGGAAGCTGTTCGAGTTGGCCGAGAAGCCGCGACCGATCCCGCCGACCAGACCGGCGAAGAATGCTTGCATCGTCAAACTGCCTTCGCGGCTCACCACGCGGCCACGGACCCCGGTCTTGCCGCCGAACGCGATGAAGCCCTTGACCTCGCTTTCGGCATAGCGGCCACCCGGTTGCGGGCAGGTCATCTTGGCGAGCTTCACATAGACTTTCTCGGATGAGAGATCGCCGCGCGCTGCGCCGTTGACCAGACACCCATCGATGCGCGTCGTCAGCACCTTGCCGTTCTGCGCAACCGACCGCGCGGGCCCCACGATACGGAGGACCACCGGAAGCGGATCCGACTGCGATTGAACATTCGACGCTGCATCGACCCCGACGATGACCCGGGCTTTCGCATAGCTATTCGCCGGGAGATAATTGGGGCTGTCGGACGCGAAGAGATTGCTGGTCGGCGCAGATTTGCTGCCGCCACCGGTCGCTGCCGGCGTCGCCGCGAAACTGATCACCTTGAGCTCGCGCCGCGCTTGCGCCCCCGCGATCGCACCGCCGCCGGCTGCATCATAGGCTGCAGGACCACCGGCACCATAGAGCGCCGTCGGGCCAGCGGAGGGCCGCGACGACGCTTGCGCCGCCGCGAGCTGTTCCTTCAGCTGGCGATTTTCATCGTCATAGGCCGAAAGGACCCGCGTACCTTCCGATGCCATGTTGGAATTTTCAGAGCGCAGCGCGTCAATCTGTGCCTGCATCTGCTCGAGCTGATCGCCCTGCCCTTGCATGCGGCGAAGCTGGTTATCCTGGCTGTTCAGCCGGTTCTCCGACATCGACAGCCATTCCTTTTCGGAAAGGTTGCGCGCCGCCAGATCGTCGGTCGAAACCTTGATATTCTCCGATGCCAGATCCTTGCCCGGCGCATTCGGACCCTCGTCCGTATTGCCGGTGAAGAACAACCAGTAGACCGCTGCGGTCAGGAGGAGACCGCCGACACCGAACAAAAGCATCCGCTGGCGCTTTTCGACGCCTTCGTTGACCGACAAGCTCGCGCCTTCGGGAACTGCCGGCGCTACGGCCGCCTCACCGCGCGGCGAACCGCGTTTCAGGAATGACCCCAGACCTGTCATGATTAGCTCCCTTGCTTCCGGGTGACGACGTAGGCCGACGTCGCCTGTCGCGGCGCCAGCTTCGGGTTGGCGATCGACACCGCGATCGCGTCGACGGGGGCTATCCGCCCCTCAGTGATTTCGACGGGAGCGGGCGAGCTGTTCTCGATCCGGACGACGCGGCCGACGACATCGAGGCCCTCATATTCGGCGACGAGCTGCACGGTGAGATCGCCGGCCTGGACGGGGACAAGAGCGGAGCGACGCATCCGATAGCCCGGGACGATTTCCTGCGACGCCATCGCCTGGATGAGGCGCACTGCCGTCTCGTCCGCGTCGGGCGCGTCCTCTTCTGATTCCGTGACCGCCTCCGCCTTTGCCAAGGCGAGCGGGTTCGACACGAATATCTGCTGGGCCTCGATCGCCTCGATCCGGCAGCCGAACTTGTAGACATAGCCCTTCTTCGTCGTCCCGAAGAACGACAGGACTTTCAGGCGAAAGCCCTCCGGGACCGACAAATAGATGTCGCCGCGCGTCGGCTCGTTGACGACCGAGAAATCATCCAGCGGGTTCGTCGGCTGTACCTTCGACACGCTCGCGAACTCGTCACCGATAAGGCTGATGCGCGTCAGATCCTTTTCCGACGCGACGCACGCGACACGGGAATTGTCCTCGACCATCACAGTCTCGTCCGCGCGGGCGCTTTGCGCGGTTAGGATAGCCGCGCCGATCATCGTCACGCCGAGAACGCGCTGGAGCCGATCCATTGGGCGCGACGTAAACAGCACGCCGCCGGTGCCGAGTGCCATAGGCATGAGCATCTCCATCATTGGGGAGCGGGTTCAGTGGCGCCAATGGGCGCGTCTTCACCCGGCTTGTTCGGGACCACGATGCCGAAGCCGATCAATCGGAGCTCGACGCCCGTGTAATTCCAGTCGAAACGGAAGGTGCGCTTGACCGCGCCAACCTCTTGACGGCCGACCATCGTGTGGAGCGTGCCCGTCGTCTCCGACATCAGGCTCTGCGGATCCACCCGCATCGATTCCATCGTGAAATATTGCGACACACTGGAGCCGCGCTGGTCGTTGACGATCTTGAGCAAATCGCCCTTGATCCGACCGTAGGCGGAGGGGTGAACGATCTTGAGGACCGAATCCATCCAGTAATCGAGGTTCTGCGGACTGCGATTGAGCATCATCACGGCCGCGTCGCGCGTCACCAGTTCCAGATACTCTCGGCTGACGCCCGCGCTGCTCAGCTCGAGCTGCCGCGTCAGGACCGGCTGCAGAACAATCGCCCGATCACGCTCGGAGGCCGCGATCAGCGAGAAGATGGTAACGATCGCAAGGCCCGCGCTCGCCATCACGAGCATATTGCGCTGTTTGAGAACGCGCTGCGCCTGCGCCTGGCTGAATCCCGCTTCCATCGCTTACCCCGCCATCAATCGAAGATATGAAGGCGGGACGGCCCGGATGCCCATGACACCGCTGGGAAGATACCAATAGGCCATATGGAGGAGCCACGAACCAGCACGGCCTGCTTTTGCCTTTCGCAAGACCCACCAACCCAGGATTCCGAAACATATGCCCCAGATGATATGCTGTGCGAGGATCCCGATAAAAAAGGGTCCGGCCATCGCGACGAACTCGTCCATGGTCCAGAGCCCGATCCGTTCGGGTTCATCCAGCTTCCCGGGAATCACATAGCGATCCATAACCGCCCCGCCCCAATTGCCCGGTTAAGCGCGCTTGGCGCACTCCCGGGACGCCCACATCAGATGATCGCAGTCACAGCCGAGGTGACGATCGGAACGCCCGTGCCGACACCGATGCCGACGCCGACGGGAAGAGCGATCTGACCGAGGCTGAAGCGGCCCGAGGCCATGCCGGCGAGGCCGAGCGCCAGCGAGATGATCGTGATGATCTTGCCGCCCGAGCCTTCGAGAAACGCGGTGAATTTGTTAAACGCGGTGTCGAAGGTCGTATCGGTGCCGGCGAACGCCGGCCCTGCGAGCAACACGAACGCAAGGAGCGTTACCGCGGCCAGAAGCGGAAGATGATCGCGACCGAACGCCCCCTCCCGGTCTTTCATCAGTGACATGGTTTGCATGATTTTTTCCCATCTTGTGAACGACGCCCGGAACGGGAGCCGCTCAGAAAGGGAAACCGTGGCAAATGCTGGTCAAGCCAGCGCTGACCGATTATTACCTGATTTGCGTGGATATGGGTATTTTTGCTTCAAAAATCTGTATAAATGCGAACGAAATATTCGTCAGTTTGACCATGAAATTCGTTACTCGGATGAAGTTTCTGCTCGCGGCAACGAAAATTTCAGGCACTTTGGACTCGAAGACTGTGTGTGAAGATCGAAGTGCATAGTTACGAGGCCATCGAAAGCTTATGGAATGCCAAAGACTCAAACAGTGACCCTGCGCTACAGGGCTAGCGAGGCGTTCTGGGAGATACAGTGTCGGGCGATATGCGAATTATCCATATGCGAACGACGGGCCTACTCCCTGCCAAGCCTGCTAGCGCACGTGGCCGAGAAAAAGCTCGGTGAATTGGGAAAACTAACCCCGAAGGACCTGCTATATTTTGCGAGCACGGACTCGGTTTGTGGTGATATCCCAATCAACATCGGGGTAGATAAATGGGTCAACGACCGGCTCAGGAGGGTCCGGTGGCGCCTCTCTGAATCGTCTGGCACCCGCGTTACCAATATTCAGCTACATCGACTCGCATTCTACATCATCACAGGGGCATAATATTCAAACCAGATTTGGGGCTTTCTCAACTTGACATTTCAGCGCTCTGTCGCTGCCCTATATAGGAACGAATTAGTTCATATGATGGAATTTATTCATTTCTCTGGGGCACCGAATGTCATTGTCAAATCTCTACCGTTCTCTTTGTCAGGAGCAACAATCGAGGACCGGTCTGTCGATCCGGCAGGTCGCCAGCACCGCAAGGTTGAGCCCTGGAACAATCGATCATTTTTTGGCGCACGGCGGAACGCCGAGTTATGATCGCCTGCTAGCGATCAGTGACGCTTTGCGGATTGATCGACTTAGAGCCCAGATCGCTCTCCAGGTGCTTGGTTGCCCGGGATCATATTACGCGCCAGGCACCATATTGGCTTCGCGCTTGGTAGCCAGACTAGCCGAAGCGATTTCTCACCCGGACAATGAACCCGAGGAAGAATTGAATAGCTGGCAGACGGAAGCAATTCTAAATCAGGCCGAGCAAGCGGTTTGCAAAGGCCTTGAGGCAAACAGACAGATTAAACAGCGCTTCCTGGCCCTCGGTCGATGAAACGATTTCTGCTTACTTCGACTGCATTGATCTTCGCCCTCCAAACAGGAGTGGCAGACGCGGAGGAAATGGTAGTCCGACAGGCCCAGCTGATCGACTTTGCTCGACCTCTGCCACAGAAAGAGAATATTCCCGCCGTCGAAAACGATATGCGGAACCAATTCGCAGCGATCGCCCCAGAGGAGATGAATCGTGACCCCGCCCGCCTGCGCCTTGGTCGGATCAAATATCTCCGGCCTTCGCGAGGAGCACCAAGAGCACCCACGCATACCCAGTCGCCGCCCCTAGGAATTTCAGATCGCTTCGCGGCCGGAGATTGCGCGGTCAAGCCGTACCGCCCATCTCCAATTCTGGGTCAACGCGCCGATCGACGTAGGGAGCTGCTCTACCCTTTAGTGCGGCGAGCAGCGTGCGAAGCACGCCTCCCGGTCGGACTGATAGACGCCCTCATCATGCAGGAGAGCCGTTACAATCCGTCAGCTCTAAGTCCGAAGGGTGCCTTTGGACTCGGTCAGCTCATGCCGGCGACAGCGCGGCAGCTTGGCGTTGACCGCTACGATCTGATGCAGAACCTTACCGGAACAGCAATGTATCTCGCGCAGCAGCTCGATGAGTTTGGCAGGGTCGACTTCGCGCTTGCAGCATACAATGCGGGGCCTGGCCGGGTACGATCAGTACGACGCATCCCAAGAATAGCAGAAACACAAAACTATGTTCGCCAAATCATGGCCAATTGGCGTTCCATTGAAGCTGGCGGCGCAATACCAAATCAGCCCTCCATCGTTCGGGCTGCGGGGATTCTCTCTTTTCTCTCAGCCCCGCAACTTGTCCAAAGTCATAGCATGTCTGGTCGCAGCACCGAATTCTCAGAAGGGACATAGCCTGTGCCGGCGAACACTTCGAGAAGAACGATGCGCGATCCCAGAAAGATCAGTTCCTGATCTTTCACCAGCGTAGACAAGCGGCCGCTTTCGATCGGATCGGTCTGCGAGCGCAGCGTCAGGTCTCGCACATCGCGCGCACCACTTGTCCTCGGCCACCAATGCCCGACGGTCGAGCCGATTCTCAGCGGTGAAGCGCTCAAACGCGCCGGCGCATCTGCCCAGCAATCCAGATCATACGGTTTTTCGAGATAGGAGCCCATCAAAGGCGTGTGATACCCACCGTCCAGCCGTAACCGGCTTGCTCGAACCGCCATTCCTCCCCGCTTGTCGAGTGTAGCCAGAAAATCAACCATCAGCGCCCGGGGGCCCACAAAATCCATGACGCCTACGTTTCGCCGGTCCTGCAAATATATGCCCCCGTCAAACTTCTTGCGAATCAACTCGAAAACCTCTTCGACTTTCCAGTCCGATTCCGAGAAGTCGATGCAGCATGCGCTAACCCCCTGCTCGCGATTCCGCAGAGCATGATTTGCGACTTCGAGATTCAGGTCGGCAACCTCGGCAGGGAAACTCGATGCCGTGAAAATCTCGGCTGCGAGCAACCCGGGCTGTATACCGCCCGAATATCCTAAGATGCCAGTGATATCGGGGCGCTTCAGCAGCAACGCGCGAGCGAGCATAGTGTAGAATGCATATTGGAAGTGGTAGATTTGGAGTGGGCTGCGCGCTTTTTGATGGCCGCCCGCGAGCATTTCAGTAACCCTGGTCCCGTATTTCGCGACCGTCGATGCATCGGAGGCCCGAATGACAGGGTCTCCTTCGTAGGCCGAGAGGCCGTCAATCCATTTCGGCGACGCCTGGATTGCTTCGCGTGGGCCAGCTGCGATGAAGCCGATGAACAGGATCATGTCGGTATCTTGTTTCGCCCCATAATATGTTCCGCATTCGCGATGGCCGCGGATACATAAGCTTCCGCGCCGGACTCACTGAGCATTGATGCCGCCGGTTCATAACCTCCCTCGCCATAATGCTCACGTGTGGGCAGATACCCGACATAGTCGTTGGCATAGCTCACGACCAGACAGTCTCCAACCGCGCTTTCGATTATTCGGGCGGTGTCGAAAAGACACTCTCCGCCCATCGCCACGAAAGGCATATTGCCCAGCCGGAGCACCTGACTTTCGACATACAAGCCCCCTTCCTCGCTGGTTCGCAGCCGCTGCTCCACGGTCAGGTAGGGGTGCGATCGCTCTTCATAGACTCCATCGAGAATTCGCGATCCCATAGTCTCGACTGCGAACGGACGCGCCGAATTCAAGGCTTGCTCAGCGCAGTCCGCCGCGGCGCGCGCAACGCTGCACATTGCGTCATAGTTGTTATGACCGCTCCATATCTTCGGGTTGTTGTCCCCTGCGGCGCCGTTCAAAAACAGCCAGATCCCACCCGCTCGCGTGCCAAGCTCTGCCATCGCGATACCGCACCAGTCGCCGCTAATCGCGTGGCTGTCCGCGCCGAGAACAACGGGGTGCATTGCTGCATGAACGATTCCTCCGAGGCTGCGATCTCCCGCAGAAAATTGGAGTATCGACAGGCGCTGGTCGGTATGACCCATTTCATATGGCAGGCGATAAATTTGTCCGTCCACCGGGCGCCGTCGATTGACAGCGAGATCGAATCTGGCCTGGCCTCTGACCGCAGTGCAATCGTCAACGTTGTTTAGGGCAAGGTACACGGTGCTCGCGACCATCTGCGCTAGCCATTCCATCCACCAGCCGGCTATCGGCGGCGCGAAGGCATACCAGTTAAGTGTGTCGGGCCCGGAATGTGTATGCGTGCATGCAATCATCACGTTCTCGGGACGAATGGCCGAGGAACGCGAAATTAGGTCCCGAACCTTGCGAATGAAGCGGCGCGGTAACCAGATGAGATCGAGCGAGACGATCGCGTAGAGGGTATCACGGTCGGAACAAACCAACGCTTTTGCTAACAAATCGTCGCCAATCGAAGTGGCCATGCGCGGCCCGCGATGTCCTGCCAATTGGATCGGCAGCGGCGGCGTGATTACTGATTGGGCAAATCCCGCCTTCATCTCCATATCCTATCGCTGAAGCTTACACGCTTTCGCTGTCCGGCAACCGAAGCGCTGCTCGAAATCTAATTTGCGATTTTGTCGGGGGTCAGTTGATCGCGCAAGTCGATCGGGGCGCGCGGGGGGCGCGGCTTTCCCGACACTTTGAAACAGGATGCGCACAGCGAAAATGATTGGCGCCCGTCGATTTCGAGCCGCTCTCTAAACGCGGACGCTCTGCCGATGATAGCATCCATGGAATCATTGCGGAGATTGCCAAGGAGCGCCTCCGGATTGGCAATTTGCGTGAGGATGCATGGCGACACGTCCCCCGTCGGCGACACGGATAAGCTGTAGCCGGCCCAAAAACAGGCTCCATTGGGCTGCGGGCCGCGCGCGTCCGCCTGCCAATGGAGCGTCGGATCGAGGCTGTCGTTGTAGGTGGGATCGGACCCATTTGCCACGATCGGGGTGACTCGCTGCCAAACGTCGCATTGCGCCGCTAGGTTCAGAAATTCCGCATCGTATGTAGCTTCGTCGACCCCGAGATCGAGCTGATAAAGGCTGACGTGCGGCCACGCGCTTTCGCCACGATGACGGAGAAGGCAGTGCCCCCCCCTTACGGCTCGCCGGAAACTGTCCTTTCCACGATTGCTGTCGTGCGCCTGCTCGTTGCCGCCGTCTATCGACAGATAGACATGGTAAGGCTGCCGAATTCTACATAGGCTTTCAGCCACTCGATTGCCGAGCAGCATGGCGTCACCTCAAGGTTTGTGCGCCAGACAACGATTTGGCGGACATAATGAGAACACTGGCTATGCCACGAGTTTGAGGCGGGCCATGGGATCGTTGAGGGTGCGGAACTCGCCAGGGGAGAGCCGGTTTGCCCTTTGCCACAGATAGTCGCCGGTCAAACTGATATGCACCCAGCCCATCGGCGAGAGATGGGCAAGCAGCGCATCATCGAAGGTGCCGCCGGATGATTGGAGATGCTGGGCGGCCCTGTCCATATAGACGGTGTTCCAGTAAGAAATCGCCGCGATCAGCAGATTGAGGCCCGATGCCCGATATTCCTGATTCTCGATCGAGCGATCGGTGAACCGCCCCTGTCGGTTGGTGTAGATCGCGGCGGCAAGGGTATGACGTGCTTCGCCTTTATTGAGGCCGGCCTGGCAGGCGCGACGCAAGTCGGGCTGTTCAAGCCAGTCGAGCGCAAATAGCGTCCGCTCGATGCGGCCGAGTTCGGCCAGCGCAAAATCCAGCCTGTTCTGGCGCTTGTAGGCGGCCAGCTTGCGCAGGATCGCGGAGGGCGCAACGGCTCCTTCCTTAATGGAGGCGACGATCCTGACGATGTCATCCCAATCGGCTTCGATCGCCGCCGTCTTGATCGTGCGGCCCATGAGGCTTTCGATGCCTTTGTAGGTCGAAGGCGCGGCGATCGAGCCGAGTTTCCGGTCGGCGATGTCGCGCAGACGGGGCACGAACCGGAAGCCGAGAAGATGGCAAAGGGCAAAGACATGGTCCGTCGCGCCGCCGGTATCAGTGTAATGCTCATGCAGCGGTAGCGCGCCGGCGCCGAGCATCAGGCCATCCAGCACGTAGGGGGCCTCGCCGGCGGTGGCCGACATGATCCGCGATCCGAACGAGGCAAAATGATCGGACAGGTGGGAGTAGATCTTCAGGCCCGGCTCGCTGCCATATTTCGCATTGATGTCGGCCGCCGCCGATCGGTTGCGGCCCGAGCGGAAGAACTGCCCATCGGAGGATGAACTAGTGCCGGCTCCCCAATGGCGCGTGAAAGGAAGATCATGGTGCGCGGCAACGATCATCCCCAACGCGGCCTGATAGTTTTCGGGCGACAAATACCAGTTGTGGGTCCAGGCAAGCTGGGCGTAGCTCACCCCGTCGCTGGCGTTGGCCATGCGCTCTAGACCCAGATTCGATCCATCAGCGAGAATGGCGGCGAGGATCGCGTGCGGGTTGTCATGCTCCTTGCCGGACCGAAGATCGCGAAATGCGCTCAGGAACCCGGTGCGCTCGGCCACCTCGACCAGGAGTTCGGTGATCCGCACGCGCGGAAGCAAGGCGTCGAGCCTGCGATCGAGAGCCTCCGCCTCGGGTGGAGTGATCGCCGGCATGGGTTGCAGCTTGAGCCGGTCGCGTTCGAGCGCCACGCCCGCGAGCCTGTTCGCCTTGAGTTGCTTGGCGAAACGGCGCAGCCGCCAGTCGAGCGTCCTTGCCCGCTCCTCCAGATAGGCGGCCGCATCGGTCTGGAATGGCAGGCTGTCGGCCACCTTATCGGCATCGCGTCGACTCAGCAAATAGGTGTCGAAGCGGCGATAATTGCGGGTTCCTTCGACCCATATGTCGCCGGCGCGCAACCGATCGCGCAGCGTGGCCATGATGGCCGTCTCGTATCGCCGGCGATCGACCTGGCCACCTTCGGTGATGAGGCGCTTCCACTGCCGGTTGGCGAATGGGAGCGGAACGCCCTCGGGCAGGCTGCGGGCCTTGCGGGCATTGGTATCGCGGATGACCTCGATGGCCTTGACCAGTTGCGATCCGCTCCCCGATGCCTTGAACGTGAATGTATCGAGGAAAGCCGGGCTGAACCGCCGCAGCGTCGCATAGCGACCAGTCGCCGCGACAAGCGCATCTTCGCCCGCCAGCTCGGCCAGCGCATCGACCTGCGATTTGGCTGCGACCAGTCTGTGCCAGCCTACCGCTTCGTCGATCAGTTCGAGCGGATTACCGCCATGTTCGACCGCCTCTCCCAGCGCGGCGATCGTCGCGCCGAACAGCCGCATAAGTTCGCCGACCGAGCGGATGCTGTCCTGATAGCGCCTTTCCCGCCCGCGCCGCGCCCGTGTGAACAGGCTTCCGACAAGCCTGTCGAACATCTGGATCGCACCATCGGCGAGCCTGGCATCGAGGTCGATGACCGCCGCGATCAGCGTCGCGCGGCGCCTGTTAAGGCTATAATCGGAGAGCAGGAACGCCGGCGCAACGCCACCTTCGCGCATGAACTGCGCGAACCGGAAGTCGGGGATTTTCGCGCCGATCGCCGGGTCGATGCCGATTCCGCGCACATAGCGTAGCCGTTCCAGCAGCCCGTTGATGTTCGCCGTGGTGGGCGCTTCCTCGAAATTGCGCAGCCAGGCCAGCGGCGTCATGCCGAAGTCGCTGTTGTTGACGATCAGATCATCGATCCGCGCCAGTTCGGCATGACCCAGGCTTTCGACAATGAGCGCCGCCGCGGCTTTGCGGGCGCGTGCCCTGCCGGCGAGGCCCGCACGTTCGAGCGTGTCTGCCGATGGAAGAATGAAGCGTTCCTGCTTCAGCCCCTCCATCAATGCGCGGACAATAGGTTCGCCCCGATCGGTCCGCTCCGCAGCTCTTGCGGCGAGATCGAGCGCGAGCGGTATATCCCCTCGCCGAAAAGGGTGTAGCCCCAGATGCCGTGCCGCAATGTCGGCATGATCGTTACGTGTTTGCGCGCGCTGGCCATAGTCGGCGAACGCATCAACATCGACGAAGAGCTGGGCGGCGAGATAGTGAAGGACCGCATCGGGGACGTCGACGTCGGGCTGCAAACCGAAGCCGGGATGCCGCATAAGCGCGATCTGCGTTGCCAGACCGAGGCGGTTGGCAGGGCGATAGCGGCGACCGACCAGTTCGAGATCCTCGGCGGCAAGGGTATAGTGGCCGACGATCGCGGTTTCGTCATGGGGGATATCGAACAGGCGACGCCTTTCTTCTCCGGTCAATAATCGCCGCCGCGCCATCCTGCCTCCATCCCGAGTCGAGAGCGACAGGCTAGCGTCAATCTGGAGTATAGCCTAACCGGACGTCAGGATGCAGCGGCGGTTTCTGTCAGGATAGGGTTATGGCAAGCATTTATTGACGCATGTTCCGCCGTGTCATAGAATTCAACCTGACATTTTGACCGGAGGCGGCGATGAAAGGCCAGAGGATCGGTTACGTCCGGGTGAGCACATTCGATCAGAATGTCGATCGCCAGTTGGACGGGCAGTCGCTCGACCGGATTTTCACCGACAAGGCATCGGGCAAGGACATCAACCGCCCCGAACTCGATGCCATGCTCGCCTTCGCCCGCGAGGGTGACACCGTCGTGGTCCACAGCATGGATCGATTGGCGCGTAATCTCGACGATCTGCGCAAACTGGTTCAGTCCCTCACCAAAAGAGGCGTCCGGATCGAGTTCGTTAAGGAAAGCCTGGCCTTCTCGGGCGAGGATTCCCCGATGGCCAACCTGATGCTCTCGGTCATGGGTGCGTTCGCCGAATTCGAGCGCGCCCTGATCCGGGAGCGGCAGCGCGAAGGCATTGCGGTCGCCAGACAACGCGGTGCTTATCGCGGGCGGAAACGTTCCCTCTCCGACGAAATGGTCGCCGAGCTGCACCGCCGTGTTGATGACGGCGAGCGCAAGGCCGTCATCGCCCGTGACCTGGGGATCAGTCGCGAAACCCTCTACCAGTATCTCCGCGCTGCCACCTGAGCCGGTTTCACCCAGCCTCGCTCACCCTTAGGCTTGTCTGATTGATACGACCAATGTCACGTCTCTTGAATTGCTTGAATCATATCAATGAGGATTGGAGGTCTCCTTCGTCAAACGAATGGCAAGAGCGCGACCGATTGCCGCTGCGGCGACTGGCTGGACGGCGCTTGGCGGAAATGGTGCAACCGAACTAGCATTGATCTCGCAAAGCGCATAGGAGCCATCGCTGATGGCTTCACCAGGGCGAAATAGGAAGTCGGCGTCCCAAAGAAGCGGAAGATCGTGGTCGGCGATCGACAGCAACCTTTGCATCTCTGGAATCCAGCGATCCTCCATCGCTTTCCGTAAGGCTACGAAGCGCGTCACCTCCGGTCCGAACATGGCGCGGCCCATCGGCTGTGGGGTTGACGACGTTGTATCAATGGCCGTTGGCGTCATCAGCGCAGTGATCAGGTTGTGCCCAAAGCCAACCACTCGGTGCCCGCACACGTAGCAGCGGACCATGCCCTCGGACGACTGCGGCTGATAAGCCTGATCGATCAGCACGCCGCCGTCGTTTAGAAACGGCACCCACCTTTCCAAGCACTCGGCTAGGCTGATGCGCTCCGATTTGCTTCCTTGGCGGGCCTCTTGAACTTTCACCGACGTTTTCAAAGCCGGAGCGTTTCCCGCTTCGTCTAGTTGGACACGCCATACATTCCTGCCGCCGTTGCCGTAGTTCGGCTTCAGCACGCGCGGGCCTGCGGCAAGATGTTCGGGGAAACGAGCGCGAAGGCCTTCAGCGTCCACGTATCGATCGACATCGCTGCCCCATTCCATGGATCGCGTTGTGTAGAGCACTTCCTTGACGCCGATTTTGGCGATCACGTCAGGATGCGCGCTGACGACAACGCCGCACCCCGCGACTTCGCGCAGCATTGGATC
>CALMYE010000314.1 GCA_937873425.1 uncultured Sphingopyxis sp.
AAGGACTGCCCTCTCCCATGCGCATCGACCTGATCCCCGCCGGCGACAGCCCGCCCGACAGCCTCAACGTCCTGATCGAGGTGCCGATCGGCGGCGAGCCGGTGAAATATGAATTCGACAAGGCGTCGGGGGCGCTGTTCGTCGACCGCTTCCTGCACACGCCGATGCGCTACCCCGCCAATTACGGCTTCGTCCCGCACACGCTGGGCGAGGACGGCGACCCATTGGACGCACTGGTGGTCGCGCGCTCGCCGATCGTCGCGGGCGCGGTGGTGAAATGCCGCCCGATCGGCGTGCTCCTGATGGAGGACGATGCCGGCGGCGACGAGAAGCTGCTCTGCGTGCCGGTCAACAAGACCTTCCCCTATTATGCCGATGTCGCCAGCTACAAGGACATGCCGCCGATCGTGCTGCAGCAGATCGAGCATTTCTTCACCCACTACAAGGATCTCGAACCCGGCAAATGGGCGAAGCTCAACGGCTGGGGCGACGTCGACGACGCCAAACGCATCATCGTGGAATGCGTCGAGCGGGCGAAGGCGGCGGGGGTCTGACCATGCCTGTGCTCCCGCGAAGGCGGGAGCCCATCTCCGGTCAGCGTTATCTTGAACCGGCGGGAGATGGGTCCCCGCCTTCGCGGGGACACAATTATTGCTCGATGTCCGGCGCTTCCTCGTCCCCCGCCAGCCGCACATCGGCCCGCGGATAGGGAATCCTTATCCCCGCTTCCTGAAACCGGTCCCATATCCCCAGGAACACCTCGCCCTGGATATTGCCCAGCCCCGCCTCGGGGTCGGATATCCAGTAGCGCAGCTCATGCTCGACCGCGCGCTCCCCAAATGACGTGATCCACACCACCGGCTCGGGCTCGGCCAGGATGCGCGGGTTCGCCTTTGCCGTCGCGACCATCATCGCCTGCGCGGCGCGCAGGTCGCATTCATAGGGAACGGGAACGCGCATCCGCACCCGCACGTCGCGGCTCGAATAGCTCCAATTCTCGACCGGCTGGGTCATCAGCAATTCGTTGGGGATCAGATGCTTCTTGCCGTCGCGCGTGACGACGCTGACCGCGCGCACACCGATCTTCGCGACGCGCCCGACGTTGGGGATGCCATTGATCGTCGGCGATCCGCCCATGTCGCTGC
Source organism: uncultured Sphingopyxis sp. (assembly GCA_937873425.1). GTDB lineage: Bacteria > Pseudomonadota > Alphaproteobacteria > Sphingomonadales > Sphingomonadaceae > Sphingopyxis. The sequence goes on from CALMYE010000314.1 coordinate 1,146, forward strand.
CGTCGCCGACGACGATCACGTCGCCGGGCTGGATCGAGCGGTCCATCAGCAGGATGATCCCCGCGATCAGATTACCGACCGTCTTCTGCAACCCGAAACCGATGGCGAGGCCCGCCGCGCCCGAAAAGACCGCGAGCGTGGTCAGGTCGATGCCGAGCAGGTCGATGCCGAACAGCAAAGCCAGCGTGAACAGCGCGATCGCGATCAGCTTCTCGGTGAGCAGCCGCTGCGCATCGTCGATCTGGCGGTTGCGGCGGAGCAGCCATTTGATCGACCGCATCGCGAGCCGCACCGCGATATAGAGCAAAAGCGCGACGATGAGCGTCGTGAACAGGCTGTAGAGCGACAGGCGATAGGAGCCGACGTCGATCCCGATCGCGCGCATCGTCGCGATCACCCCCTCGGCGCCCTCGCGCAGCCCGGCGCCGACGCTCATGCCGCCGCCATCGCCGCGAAACCGCGTTCGAGGTCGGCGATCAGGTCGGCGGGGTCCTCCAGCCCGATCGACAGGCGGATAAGCGGGTCGGAATCGGTCCATGCGACGGCGGTGCGGATGGTCGCGGGGTCGCCCGGCACGGCCAGGCTTTCATAGCCGCCCCAGCTGAAGCCGATGCCGAAATGGTCGAGCGCCTCGATGAAGCGCGTCCGCCCCGCCTCGTCCGCGCCTTTCAGCGTGCAGCCGAACAGCCCGCTCGCGCCCTTGAAGTCGCGGCGCCACAGCGCATGACCCGGATCGCCGGGCAGCGCGGGGTGGAGCACCCGCCCGACCTCCGCCCGTCCGGCGAGCCATTCGGCGACCGCCAGCCCATTGTCCCGGTGCCGCGCCAGCCGCACGTCGAGCGTCCGCAGCCCGCGCAGCATCAACGCGCAATCGTCGGGCGACACCGCCTGCCCCAGCTGATAGGCCGCGCTCCGCAGCTTTGGCCACACCGCCCTGGTCGCGGTCAGCGAGCCCATCATCGCGTCCGAATGGCCGCCGGCATATTTGGTCAGGCTCATCATCGCCACATCGACCCCGTGCGCCAGCGCCGGAAAATAGAGCGGCGTCGCCCAGGTGTTGTCGAGCATCGTCAATATGCCGCGCCCGCGCGCGGCCGCCACGATCGCCGGCACGTCCTGCACCTCGAAGGTCAGGCTGCCCGGCGATTCGAGGAAGATCAGCTTCGTCTCCGGCCGGATCAGCCCCGCAATGTCTCCGCCGACCAGCGGATCGTAGAAGCTCGTCTCGACGCCATAGCGTTTCAGCATCGTGTTGCAGAAGATGCGCGTCGGCTCATAGGCAGTATCGACCATCAGCAGATGGTCGCCCGGCGCGAGCAAGGCGAGCAGCCCCGCCGAGATCGCCGCGACCCCCGAGGGATAGAGCAACGTCCCTTCCGCCCCCGGCTCCATTTCGGTCAGCGCCTCGGCGAGCGCCCACACTGTCGGCGTCCCGCGCCGCCCGTAATAGAGCTTGTCGTGCGTGTCGCGCCCGCGTGCCTTCAGGTCGCCGATGCTGTCGTAGAGGATCGTCGAGGCCCGCCACACCGGCGGATTGACGATCCCGCCGCCGAGCCGCGGATCGCCCGTCCACTCCGGCCGCCGCCCGCCCTGCACCAGCTTCGTCGCGGG
>CALMYE010000315.1 GCA_937873425.1 uncultured Sphingopyxis sp.
CCCGTGCCCCTCCACCACCCTTCGGGTGGTCCCCCTCCCCGTGCCGGGGAGGATCTTCCTGGCCGCAACCGGCCGAAAGCGGGTTCCGCCCCTTATGGTTAGCGAAATATCAACCATGTTGGCGCAACAGGGTGGGGACTGCCGGGCGGTGTGGGCCGACCGGTTTCCTAAATGGTGGGGACCATTTCATGTTGCGATTTTTCAAGGGCTTCGGCCTGTTCTCGGCGGCCGTGCTCGGTATGGCGCCGCCGTCCGCCCAGGCCGCCGGCGACCTGCTCGTCGCGCCGACGCGGCTGGTGCTCGACGGGTCGCGCGGCACCGAGGTGGTGCTCAACAATATCGGCAGCGTGCCGGCGACCTATCGCATCAGCCTCGAGGTCAAGCGGATGACCGCGCTCGGCGGGCTCGACGAGATCGACGAGGCCGACGCCGATGCGACCGAGCGCGCGGCGCTCGACATGATCAGCTTCAGCCCGCGCCGCGTCACCCTGCCGCCCAACCAGCCGCAGGTGATCCGCGTCGGGGTGCGCGTCCCTGAAGGGACGGCGGCGGGCGAGTATCGCGCGCACATGCTGTTCCGCGCGGTGCCCGATGCGGCGCCCGCCGCCGATCCCGCGAAACCGGCGAGCGGCGGCGTTTCGATCGCGCTCACGCCGATCTATGGCATCACCATCCCGGTGATCGTGCGCGTCGGCGACCTCGGCGCCACCGCCTCGATCGGCGAGGCGCGCGTCGAGCAGACGCCCGACGGGCCGGCCTTCGCCTTCGACCTGACGCGTAGCGGCAACCGTTCGGTCTATGGCGATATTGAAGTGACGCGGCCGGGGATGGCCGAGCCGCTGCTGCTCGCGCGCGGCATCGCCGTCTATCCCGAGATCGATGCGCGCAAGGTGTCGCTGCGCGTCCCGCCCGAGCTCGCCGAGGCGCTGAAAGGCCCCGTGCGCATCCGCTACAGCGAGGATCGCGACGTCGGCGGCGGGACGATCGACGAGGCGGACCGGGTGGTGCGATAGGGGCCGGGCGCGCCTGAAACGGTGGCGCGCGGATGATCCGCGCCTTCCCGTCCTGGCGGCGACTGATCGCCGCGGCGATGCTGGCGCTGGCGGGCCTGATGCCCGGCGGCGCGCAGGCATTTGAAAAGACAGATGTTTCGGACGGCTGGACGCCGAACGAGGACGACCGCTGGCTGCTCGACCTGCGCTCGGGCCAATATCGGCTCGGCGACGGCATCCGCGGCTATCAGACGCCGCGCGGGCTGTGCATCGACCTGGCCGATCTGGTGATGGCGCTCGACCTGCCGCTGCGCATCGACAAAAAGTCGCGCCGCGCAACCGGCTGGCTGTTCGACGAGCGCCGCACGCTGACGATCGACCGCGACGCGGGCGAGGTGCGCAGCGGCAGCCGCAGCTTTGCGCTGACCCCCGATGCGATCCGCGACACGCCAGCGGGCTGGTGCGCCGATGTGGCGAAGCTGTCGGCCTGGCTCGACCTGCCGCTCGTTCCCGACCTGTCGAACGCGGTGCTGCGCATCGAAACGAAGGAGAAACTGCCCTTTCAGCTCGCCGCCGAGCGGCGCGCGCGGGGCGCGGGGCTGCGGCCGCAGGCGAATTTCGACCTCGCGACGCTGCCGCAGGCGGCGCGGCCCTATCGGGGCTGGGCGACGCCGTCGGTCGATGTCGCCGCCTCGGTCGGCGCGGTGTCCGACAAGCGCGGCGGGTCGCATGTCCAGGCGCGCTACGAGGTCTTCGCGGCGGGCGAGGCGCTGAAGCACAGCTTCGACGCGCGGCTGTCGTCGGACAATGAAGGCGTTCCCGATTCGCTGCGCCTGCGCCTCTATCGCAGCGACCCGCAGGGCCAGCTGCTCGGGCCGCTGAAGGCGACGCATTATGCCGCGGGCGATATAAGCCTGTTGTCGACCGGGCTGGTCGCGGGATCGGCGCCGGGGCGCGGCGCGGTGGTCACCAACCGCCCGGTCGAGCGTCCCGACAGTTTCGACCGCACCGATTTTCGCGGCGACTTGCCCGCCGGATGGGACGCCGAACTCTATCGCAATGGGCAATTGCTCGCCTTCACCGCGCCCAACGGCGACGGCCGCTACGAATTTCTCGACGTGCCGCTCCATTACGGCACCAACCGCTTCGAGATCGTCCTCTATGGCCCGCAGGGGCAGATAAGGCGCGAGATCAGGCAGTTGCAGGTCGGCATGGATTCGATCCCGCCGCGCAAGACCTATTATTGGGCGGGATTCGCGCAGGAAAACACCGACCTGATCGGCTTCGGCAAGCGGCGGCGCGGGGCGTGGCGGAACGGCTGGCGCGGCACGCTGGGTTTCGAGCGCGGGCTCGACGCGCGCACGTCGGTCGCCGCCTATGCCCACAGCCTGATGATCGAGGACGTTCGCCGCAACTATGGCGAAGTCGCGCTGCGCCGCGCGATCGGCCCGACGCTGGTCGAGGTCGCGGGCGCGCAGACGGATGACGGCGGTACGGCGCTGCGCGCGAGCTGGTTGGCGGCGTTCGGCGAAACCTATGTCCGGGCGGAGGCGATGCGCGGCTGGGGCGGGTTCGTGTCCGACCGCTTCGCCGGCGGCATCGAGAGCCTCTATCAGCTGTCGGTCGATCAGTCGGTGCGGCTGGGGCGCACGGTGCTGCCGCTGCATTTCGACCTGCGCCATGTCGGCCGCACATCGGGCGTCGCGAGCGTCGAGGCGACGGCGCGCGCCTCGGCCAGTTTCCGCGCGCTGACCGTCACCGGCCAGCTCGACTGGTCGCGCAGCAGCGCGCCCTTCGGCCCCGATCCGCCCGACAATCTGACCGCGACCCTGCTCGCCAATGCGCGCATCGGGCGCGTCCGCCTGCGCGGCGAGGCGCGCTTCGCCCTGTCGGGAACGAACGCCGATTCGCGTGCGACGGTGATTGCCGAATGGGCCGGGAAAGGCGATGCCGAATGGCGCGCCGAGATCGGCTATGATCGCGGACTCGACCGCGCGCGCGCCGGTGTCGGTTATACGCGCCGTTTCAACAAGTTGCAGCTCACCGGTTTCGGCGAGGCGGCGAGCGACGGGTCGGTCGCGGCGTCGTTGTCGGTCGCGTTCAGCTTCGGTCCGCGTCCGCAAGGTGGCGGCTGGCGGCTGTCGAGCGAAAAGCTGGCGAGCCGCGGCCAGATACTCGCCGAGGTGTGGATGGACGAGAATGGCGACGGCATCCGCCAACCCGGCGAGGCGGCGATGCCGGGCGTGGCGCTGACCGCCGGCCATGCCTTCGTCGAGGCGGCGACCGACAGGGGCGGGCGCGGCACGATCGACGGGCTCGAACCCTTCCGCCCGGTGATGATCGGCATCGACGCGGGCAGCCTGCCCGACCCCTATGTCCAGCCCGCGCTGCCCGGCGTGGTGGTCACCCCGCGTCCCGGCGTGGCGACGAAGGTGATGCTGCCGATGACCGCGGCGGGCGAGATCGAGGGCGTCGTCATGCGCGACGGCGGCAATGCGATCGAGGGGCTCGCCCTCGAACTGGTCGACGCCGAGGGACGGGTGCGCGCGACGACGCTCAGCGAGTTCGACGGATATTTCCTTTTCGAAAGCGTCGCTTACGGTCGCTACACGGTGCGGCTGGCGAAGGCGTCGGCCGAAGCGCTGCGGCTCGACGCGGGTTTCGCTATGAACGCCGCGCCGGGCAAGGCGACCCCCCGCGTGCGGCTCGGCACGCTGGTGCTGAAACCCGTGCGGCGCGCGATGGCGGACGGCGGCGAGGGCGCGACGGGCGAAGG
>CALMYE010000316.1 GCA_937873425.1 uncultured Sphingopyxis sp.
GTGCGCGCGACCGGCGCCGACATCATCCTCGGCAACACCTATCATCTGATGCTGCGCCCCGGCGCCGAGCGCATGGCGCGGCTCGGCGGCCTGCATGATTTCATGGGCTGGGACCGGCCGATCCTGACCGACAGCGGCGGTTATCAGGTGATGAGTCTGTCGGCGCTGACGAAGCAGAGCGAGGAGGGCGTCGCGTTCAAGAGCCACCTCGACGGCTCGCGCCACATGCTCACCCCCGAACGCTCGATGGAGATCCAGCGGCTGCTCGGCAGTGACATCGTCATGGCGTTCGACGAATGCCCGCCCGCCGGGGTCGATGCGAAGCGCGCCGCGGCGAGCATGGAACGATCGATGCGCTGGGCGGCGCGCAGCCGCGCGGGCTTCGACGCGGGCGGGGAGCATGCCGCCCGGTCGGCCCTGTTCGGCATTCAGCAGGGATCGCTGGACGAGAAATTGCGCGCGCGGTCGGCCGAGGCGCTGATCGACATCGGCTTCGACGGCTATGCGATCGGCGGACTGGCCGTCGGGGAAGGGCAGGAGGCGATGTTCGGCGTGCTCGACTATGCGCCCGGCCAATTGCCCGCCGACAGGCCGCGCTACCTGATGGGCGTCGGCAAGCCCGACGACCTCGTTGGCGCGGTGGCGCGCGGGGTCGACATGTTCGACTGCGTGCTGCCGACGCGGTCGGGGCGCAACGGCCAGGCCTTCACCCGGGACGGCCCGGTCAACATCCGCAACGCGAAACATGCCGAGGACAAGGGGCCGCTCGACCCGTCGTGCGACTGCCCGGTCTGCACCAGTTGGTCGCGCGCCTATCTCCACCATCTCGTCCGCGCCGGCGAGATGCTCGGCGCGATGCTGATGACGCAGCATAATCTCCACTTCTATCAGGCGCTGATGCAGGCGATGCGCGATGCGATCGTGGCGGGACGCTTCGCCGCTTTCCAGGGCGATTTCGCCGCGCGCTACCGGAAATGATCAGCTGAGCTTGTTGAGCAGGTCCAGCAACGGCTGAGGGATCGGCTCATCGACCACCCTCTCAAAGGCGCGGCGAAGCAGCGGATCGGTCGTATCCCGAGTCTTCTTGCCAGCGCCCTTGCCAAGTTCGTCGGATGATGAACCGGCTTCAGAGCTAGGTTCGTCGGGTGGCGAACCGGATTTAGATGACATTATCGGGACATCCGCTGGTCATGGGGCCTGTTGCTAGCCGCGCCTCGCGCAAAGCGCAATGGCGCGTTTGTTCCTTTCCCATGAAACCAATTTCCCGCTAGATCGTTCCGTGAAAAGCCGACAAAAATGGGCGCGGGCGGAGCCTTGCCGCCATCGCCCGGTTTTCTGCGTCCGTTTCGAGGCAGGTTTCGACCTGGGTGAGGAGGTTATATATGTCATTGGGCCAGGCGGTCGCGCCGCATCTTCCCTATCTCAGGCGCTATGGACGCGCGATTTCGGGAAGCCAGCAGCGCGGCGACGGGCTGGTGGCGAAGCTGCTCGAAACGCTCGTCGCGCATCCCGACGCGCTCGATCTGTCGGGCGATGTCCGCGTCCAGCTCTACCGCATGGTGCACGACAGCTTCGGGCTCGAGGGCGAATCGACGGTGCCTGCCGACGAACCCGTCGCCGCCGACATCGCGATCGCCGACGCGCGGCTTCGCCGCATCCCGTCGCTCGCGCGCCAGGCGCTGCTGCTCACCGCGGTCGAGGGCTTCGGCAGCGAGGATGCCGGGCGCATCGTCGGCCGCGACACCGCCGAGGTCGAGGCGCTGATCGCCGAGGCGCTCGAAGAGATCGACCGCCAGACCCGCGCGCGCATCCTGATCATCGAGGACGAGCCGATCATCGCGATGGATATCGAGATGATCGTGCGCGAGCTGGGGCATGAGGTCGTCGCCGTCGCGACCACCCATAGCGAGGCGGTGGCGGAGGCGCAGACGCACAAGCCGGGCCTCGTCCTCGCCGACATCCAGCTCGCCGACAACAGCTCGGGGATCGAGGCGGTGCAGGAAATCCTGGGCGACCTGCCGGTGCCGGTCATCTTCATCACCGCCTTTCCCGAACGGCTGCTCACCGGCGACCGGCCCGAGCCGGCCTTCCTGCTCACCAAGCCCTATCAGCCCGCGACCCTGCGCGCCGCGATCTCGCAGGTGCTGTTCTTCGACGAAGCGACGGTTCCGGCCTAA
>CALMYE010000317.1 GCA_937873425.1 uncultured Sphingopyxis sp.
CGGAACCAGTGCGACACCGGCGTCACGAACCCCATCTTGGGGCGATAGAGGATGTCGTGCGGCAGATAGCGCTCCATCGCCTTCTTCATGATTGCCTTGCCCTGCCCGCCCCTGACCCGCATCGAGGCGGGCAGCGACGCGGCGAATTCGATCAGGCGATAGTCGAGCAAGGGCTCGCGCGCCTCGAGGCTCACCGCCATGCTCATCCGGTCGGTCTTGGTCAGGATATCACCGGGCAGCCAGATCATCAGATCGGCATATTGCGCAGCGTCGAGCGCCTCGCGCGCCGGGGCCTCCGCCATCGCCTTCCAGTAGCGCGCTTCGGCGACATGATCGCCGAGCGCGGCCTTCGCCGCGCCGTTGAACAGCCGCGCGCGCTGGTCGGGGCCGGTGACGCCGACCGCCTCGGCATAGCCTTCCGCCCCGCTCTTCGAGAGGCTGGCGAGCGTCGCTCGCGCGCGGAGCGGGCGCGGTGCCCAGTCCATCTGCGGCCAGATTTTCGCGAGCGGCCCCAGCACATTGCGCCGCAGCACGCCGGGGATCAGCCGCCGCAGCCGTTCCTCCTGATGCTGAAAGACGAGGCGGCGATAGCCCGCGAACGCCTCGTCGGCGCCGTCGCCCGACAGCGCCACCGTCACCTCCTCGCGCGCCAGTTCGCACACCCGGTAGGTCGGCAGCGCACTGGCATCGGCGAAGGGTTCGTCGAACATGTCGGCGATCCGGTCGACGAGGTCGAAATCGCCCGACGACACGGTGCGCGTGCGGTGATCGGTCGCGAAGCGCTCGGCGATCGCCTGCGCGTAAGCCGTCTCGTCGAGCGCCGCCTGGTCGAAGCCGATGGTGCAGGTCTTGACCGCCTTGCTGCTCGCTTCGGCCATCAGCGCGACGACCGCGCTCGAATCGACACCGCCCGACAGGAAGGCGCCGAGCGGCACGTCGGCGACCATGCGGTCGGTCACCGCGGCGCGCATCAGGTGGATCAGATGTTCGGCCGCCTCGCCCTCGCTCGCGCGGATGCGCTTCGAGAAATCGGGCGCCCACCAGCGGGTCGTCGGCGGCACCGCCTTGCCGCGTTCGAGCAGCAGATAATGGCCGGCGGGCAATTTCTCGACGCCCGCGACGATGCAATTGTCGTCGGGGACATAGCCAAGCGCGAGATAATCCTCGACCGCCGACAGATTCGCCTCCTGCCGCAGCAGCGGGTGGCGCAGCAGCCCCTTCAGTTCCGAGGCGAAGGCGACCGATCCGTCGGACAGGCGCGCAAGATGCAGCGGCTTCACCCCCAGCCGGTCGCGCGCGAGGAACAGGCACTGGCGCCGGTGGTCGTGGATCGCAAAGGCGAACATGCCGTTCAGATGCGACAGGCAGTCCGGCCCCCATTGCCGCCATGCCGCGATGATGACCTCGGTATCGCCGCTGGTGCGGAAGCGATGGCCGCGATCCTCCAGTTCGGCGCGCAGTTCGCGGAAATTATAGATTTCGCCGTTGTAGGTCAGCGTCACCGCCTCGTCGTCGCTCGCCATCGGCTGCGGGCTGCCCTCGATGTCGATGATCGACAAGCGCAGATGACCGAGGCCGACGCCCGGCGCGGTCCAGGCGCCGCTGCCGTCGGGACCGCGATGCGCCATCGGGTGGAGCATCGCGCGCAGCCGCGCGGGGTCCACGGGCTTGGCCGTGTCCAGATGATAGATGCCCGCGATCCCGCACATATGGTGCGAAGCCCTAGCGGCTTTTCAGCGCGTGGTCAGCCATTGCCTGCGCTCCGCCCGCCGCGGAAAGGAAATCGGTGATCGCGCGCGCGCCGCCTTGTGCCTCCTCGCTCGACACAATCAGCGACAGCGCGCGCGGATCGCCGCCGAGCAGGCGCGCCTTGAGTTCCATCAGCTTCGCGCGGCGCGGATCGCCGGTGACCGCGCCGTCGACGACATAGAAGGTCGCGGCGTCGCGCAGTAGCGGGCCGGGGTGGAGCAGCCGTTCGGTCCGGCCGCCGTCGATCGCGGGCAGCCGGGCGCTCCACGCCCAGCGGCCGTCGGGATCGATCGCGCCCTGCCCGAAGGCGACGATTTCGCGCCCCTCGGCCTGCCGCTCATAACCGGCCAGCGCCACTTCGACGCGTCGCCCGGCCGCATCACGGAACATGTAAAGTGATTGCCGGTCGGCACCGTCGAAGCGCGGCTTCCAACCGGCCTGACGCCATCCTATGTTTTCCCACCCCGCAGGTTCCCTGACGTCCAGCCAACTCGGCAGTTGCCCGCTGCGCCCGCCAACCAGCGTTGCCCAAGCGACGAAGATCAGAGGGATAGCGAAGGCCGCGGGCAGCACGGCTTTGGCCGCACCGGCGAACCGCACCGGCCCGCCGAGCCCGCTCACATCGACCGCGATGTCGTTCGCGGGCCGGTCGAACCAGCGCCACGCGACCAGCATCACCAGCAACAGCACCAGCCCGAAGAAGATCCAGCCGTAGAAGATATGGTCGATGCCTCCCGCCGCCTCGATCCCCCAGATCTCGGCCGCGACCATCGTGCCATAGGCGCGCAGCGCGTTGGCGAGGATCGTCGTCGCGAGCGCGGCGGCGACAAAGACGATCCTCCGCGTCCAGCGCTTGAAGCAGAGATGCGCCGCGAACACCGAATAGGCGAGCATGGCGATCAGGAAATTCACCCCCGAACATTCCTCGGCCACCTCGAAAAAGCCGGCGCGGGTGGTGATGAACACGCCCTCCATCTGCGCTTCGAGGCCCGACAGGTGAAGCAGCACGATGCTGATATGCGCGGTGAAGGTCTGAAGTAGCGGCACCAGTTCCTCGCCGAACGGCACGAGCAGCAGCGCATAGCCGAGCGGAAACAGCAGCCCGCGCACCAGCTTTTCGCCCAGCGCCGCGCCGACCGCGCCCTGCAGCATCAGGATCAGACCGAGCTGGCGGAACAGCCCGACCCCCGCCGCCTCGCCGACCAGCCAGACAAAGCCCCCGCCCGCCAGCCAGACGAGCGCCGGCCACCAGAAGGCGGGCGTCAGCGTCTTCAACTGCCCGGTGCGCTGCGACACCAGCCAGCCGATCATCGGCACCATCAGCAGGCAATGGGTGAAGGTCGAGCTGTGCCACCAGATGCCCGCCATGCCGGCGACGTCGCGGTGGAAGATCGCGAGGGTCGCGGCCCACAGCCCCGCGAGCGCGGCCAGATGGCGCTGCCAGCGCGTCCACGCCTTCGGCCGCGAAAGATCGAGCGCCGCCGTCATGCCGCCAGCCCGAGCAGTTCGCCGAGCGGCGCGAGCCGCGCATCCCAGCCGTAGCGCGCGATCATCCGCGCGCGCGCGGCGCGGCCCATCGCGGCGGCGCGGGCCTTGTCGTCGAACAGGGCGCAGAGGGCCGCAGCCAGCCCCGGCGCATCGTCGGCGACGAGCAGATGCTCGCCCGGTGCGGCGTCGATGCCCTCGGCGGCGGCGGCGCTTGCGACCACCGGCCGCGCCATCGCCATCGCTTCGAGCAGCTTGTTCTGGATACCGCGCGCGAGCAGCAGCGGCGCGATCACCGCATCGGCGGCGGCAAGCCACGGGCGCACGTCGGGCACCTCGCCGGTCACGGTCACGCCCGGCAGGTCGGCGAGCGCCCGCACCTCGTCGGTCGGCGCGCGGCCGACGATCGCGAAGCGCGCCGCCGGATGCGCCGCGCGCACCAAAGGCAATATGTCCCGCGCGAACCAGCGCACCGCGTCGATATTGGGGCGATAGTCCATCTGGCCGGTGAACACCGCGAGCGGTCCGTCGCCCTGCCCCACCGGCTCGAACGCCTGCGCGGGATCGAATTTTTCGGTGTCGATGCCGTTCTCGACCGCGCGCACGCGATCCTCGTCCAGCCCGCTCCGCGCGCGGAACAGGGTCGCCTCCGCGGCGCTGACGAACAGGCTCGCATCGGCGCGCGCCGCGATTTCGGCCTCATAATCCGCCAGCACCCGCGCCTCGCGGGCGTGGACCCAGTGCAGTGGCTGGCGCCTGTCCTGCGCCGCGTAGGTCGCGAACTTCGCCGAATCGACATCGACGAAATCCATGATGACGGGCCCGTCGAACCGGGTGGGCAGATATTGCGCCATCTGGCCCGAGAAGGCGACGATATGGGTGATAGACCCGCCCGCGATCAGCGTCTCGACATGGCGCGCCAATGCGGTGCTCCGGAACAATCGGTTCGAAACCGGCTCGCCGCGCAGCACCGCCTGCGCCAGCGCGAACGGCCGCGAAGCCTTGCGCACTTCGATGCACAGGCTCTTGCAAAGCGGTGCCATTTTTTCGCGAGCCATTTCGGCATCGGCCGCATTGTCGGCCAGCGCTGCGACATGCACCGGCGCCAGCTTCGCCAGCGCCTCGAACATGTGCCAGCTGCGGATGCGGTCGCCGCGGTCGGGCGGCCAAGGCGCGCGGTGGACGAGGAAGAGGATTTCAGGCATCAGCCCAAAGACCTACCCCAGCCCGCGCGCGATCAGCGGGCCGATGCGGTTCGCCGCCCACAGCGGCA
>CALMYE010000318.1 GCA_937873425.1 uncultured Sphingopyxis sp.
CGTCGAACATACCACCCGCTATCGTTACGACACGCCGGTCGCCTATGCGCTCCAGCAGGTGCGTCTGACGCCCAAGGAGCGGCCGGGGCAGCAGCTGATCCACCATTGGGACATCGCGGTCGAGGGCGGCGAGCACCAGCTTCACTACAGCGACCATCACGGCAACGGCGTCGATCTGATCGCGGTGCATGGCGGCGCCGACGAACTGGTCATCCGCTGCACCGGAGAGGTCGAGCTGGTGACCTGGGACGGGGTGATCGGCGCGCACCGCGGCGCGATGCCGCTGTGGACCTTCCTGCGCCCGACCGCCCTGACCCGCGCGGGGCGCGGCGTGCGCGCGCTGGCCACCGAACTGGGCCGCGATTTCGCGAACGATATCGAGCGCGCGCATGCGCTGTCGGCGCTGATCCTCGACAGGCTCGCCTATCGCATCGGCGTCACCACGGCCGAGACGACCGCCGAACAGGCGCTCGCCGGCGAGGGCGGGGTGTGCCAGGACCATGCGCATATCTTCATCGCCGCGATGCGGCACCTCGGCCATCCGGCGCGCTATGTCTCGGGCTATCTGATGATGGACGACCGCACGCATCAGGACGCGACGCACGGCTGGGCGGAGGCGCATTTCGACCATATCGGCTGGATCGGCTTCGATATCAGCAACGGCCAGTCGCCCGACCGGCGCTATATCCGCGTCGCCACCGGGCTCGACTATCGCGACGCCGCCCCGGTTCGCGGCATGCGCTATGGTGCAGCGCAAGAAAATCTGGTTGTCCAACTGCAGGTCCAGCAATAAGCGGGACCAAAGAGGGGCGGGGACACGGGATTCGATGACTTATTGCGTCGGCATGCGTTTGAACAAGGGGCTGGTGTTCATGTCGGACACCCGCACCAATGCGGGCGTCGACGACATCTCGCAGGTCCGCAAGATGCGCAGCTGGCACGTCCCGGGCGAGCGCGTCATCACCCTGATGTCGGCCGGAAATCTCGCGACGACGCAGGCGGTGGTCAGCCTGCTCGACGAGCGCACCAAGGCGCCGGAGGATCGGCATCCCTCGATTCTGGAGGCGCCGTCGATGTTCGCGGTCGCGACGATCGTCGGCGAGGTGCTGCGCCAGATCGTGATGCGTCACAAGAGCGAGGGGCCGGAAGCCGAATCGCTGTTCCGCGCCTCGCTGATCGTCGGCGGGCAGATCAAGGGGGCGGAGCCGCGGCTGTTCCTCGTCTATCCCGAGGGCAATTTCATCGAGGCGGGGGAGGACAATCCCTTCTTCCAGATCGGCGAAACCAAATATGGGCGGCCGATCATCGTCCGCTCCTACGACCCCGCCATGTCGTTCGAGGATGCGGTGAAACTGCTCTGCGTCTCCTTCGATTCGACGATCCGCGCCAATGCCGGGGTCGACATGCCGATCGACCTCAAGGTCCACGAGCGCGACGATTTCA
>CALMYE010000319.1 GCA_937873425.1 uncultured Sphingopyxis sp.
TTCCGGTATTGTTCGTCCTTAGCGTTGCTTGGCGTACCTCCCACGCTATGCCCTCGACTGCGTTCATTGCTGGTCTCCTCCCAGGTCTTTGATGATCGTGATGGCTCGGTAGGTCCGCATATTTCTTTCAATTACGGGTACCCCCGCTTTGTCCGCCAAAAGGCAAATGTGGGCGACGTCGGGATCGTCCCGGCGTTGGACGTAGATGCGGTCCGGAACACGGCGGAGGATCGCTCTCGTTGCTTCTGCGATGCCAGGTTTGATGCGATTGAGATCGCGCACGCCGCATTCATCCGCGATTGAGCGGATCATTTCGTCGGCCTCGAGACGGACTTGATCGGCGAGGTCGGCCGTCCAGGGGACATATGCAGACGACCAATCCCCTGCCCTTTCAACCGTTTCGATGAAATCACGGCTGACATCGCTTGCGGCGTGTTCAGGCATCGAGACGCACGCGTGGAAGTCGTTGGGGCCGACGAGGTCGTCGTTGAGGATCGAACGGCTGACAAGACCCGAGACGATCCCATTGAGGAGACCGCTGGGGATCACATAATCGTCGAAGGTGGAAGCAAGGTCTGCGCGCCCGGCGGGGTCAGCGACGACGGCGAGGAAGGGCTTGAAGGTGCTTGTTGCGAGAGAAGCGTCGAGTTCGCCTCGAATAGCGCCCTTGCCCGTCCAGCCATCGACGAAAACAGCGTTCCTGGTGCCGTGCCGGGATGCAACATAGTCGAGCGCATTGTCATCGATCCCGCGACCGCGAATGATGCTGATCGAATAATGGAAGGTTTCTACACCGAGCCTGGTCAGCGCATTCTTTAGCAAAATGCCGATCGGCGTCCCGGCGCGCGCAAGCGAAAGGATCACACAGCTCCGCGACGTCTGAGGACGGCTCTGGATAGCACGGGCAAGCTGTTCGACGTCGTGGCGCAGGCGCGCAGCGTTGGCTGCCAGGGCGGTTTCGTAGAGCTTCAGATAGCGCTCGTCCGGAACCGTCTCGACGGACAGCATTTCGGAATAATGCCGTTCGCCGGATTGGATGAGCGATTCCTTCTCGGCGATATCGGTCGGTTCGATTGATGACGGCTTCAGAAGGAAGACGACATCGTCGGGATCGTAGGAACCAGAGAATGTCCAGTTCCCGAACTCGTCGAGATAAGGGCTCTTGGCCAAGGTGTCAGTCATCATCAGTCGATCCAGTTGCTGCCATCGACGACGTGCGCCCAGAGCTGCGAATTTGTGGGGACCGCAGCGAAATCGCAGAGATCCATGAAGCCAACGTCTGAAACACTGTCTCCGATGCCGATGATCGGTCTATCGGGAGCTTCGGCGCGATATTTGGCAATGAGGTAGCGAGCGGCATGTCGTTTGCTGAGCCACGGCGGCAGATAGGCAAGATTGTTGCCGTTCCGGTGGCATCGCCATCCCTTTGGAAGCAGCGGAGCCAGTTCGACCTCGAGCTGTGCCAGAGCCTGATCGTCACGTTCGTTGCTTTTGATCACGATGTAGAGATCGAGGCCATTTTCATCGACGGACCAGTGACGGAAGAGTTCCGTGCTCAGATTTCCGGTCATAGCTTGATAGACGTCGAGCACGGGTTCTGAATGACGTGCAGCAGTTTCAAGCTGGATATGCCAAACGAGATCGAGATCGCCGGCGCCGTCCAGGATGCAACCCCCATTCGAGCAGATCGCCGGCGAACTGGTGATATTGACCCGGGCAAGCACATCGCGGCCGCGCGCGGTAACAGGCACCACAAGCCCGGCCTCGAGCCATGTGAGGAAGTTTTGCTGAAGCTTCGTGGCAAAGCCGCTGGCTGAGCCATCCATGAGGCTGCTCATCTGACGAAGGTCCGTCGCGCCCGGTGGACATTTGGGCATCGTCTGGAAAAGCGTGTCGTCCAGATCGGTGAGAATTACCGGCGCCATTTCATTCTCCATTTGCGTAACTGCAGAGAACGACCTCGACGGGAATTGACGATCCAAGCTGTTTGAGGGCAGCTTGCGCCTCTTCGGCTTGAGTTGCCTTATGCTCGGCAACAATCAGAATTCGATCGGGTTTGTGCTTCAGGATATTGTAGAGGAAGCAAGGAGCTCCGCTCCCGTAGCTATCGCTGAAGGTCGACTTGGTCTCCATCGCGAAACCCAGCAGCGCTGGACTGCGGGTGATGCATTGCACGGCGGCGACGCCGCCCTTTCGCTCGATTTCTTCGGCGACGAGGAGTGCTTCATACGAATGCTCGCCCTCTCCGAGAACAAGGATGCGTTCATTTGGCTTACCAACACCGGCGGCCACGGCATCCACATAGCCGACCTTTATCTCGATGAATTCCGACGGGTCGCCGATTCCGTGGGTTTCGGCGTGTTGTTGAACCAGCTTTTCACTGAATGTTTTCAGGCTAAGGGTGGCGACATCGACCTCAGGGCGGATGGCCTGTTCCGGCTCGGAGAGACCGCTTCGGCTCTTCATGCCATTTTTGGGCGCGCGACCAGGCACGTTCGAACCGGATGCAAGAACCTCGGAACTTGGTGTTGCACCGGGAGTCCACGTCATTGATCCGGCAATGAGCGAAACGGGCAAAGTGGGGCGAGGCATGTGCCGAATATATTGCCCGCCGCTCCAATCGGTGATGCAGCAGGTGGCGATGAGCTCAAGATTGGGCATCGTCTCGCGCATCGCGTTAGCTACTGCGACATAGGTGTTGCCGGTGCTGCATTCGTCGTCGACAATGACGAGCGATCGCGCCGCGCGCACCGTGTCTTCCAGAGCGAGATCCTTGACCTGGATTAAGTGTGTGGTCGCGTGGCTGTGACCTTCTTCGAACGACGCGATAAGAGTGCTGCCGTCCACGATTTGGCGCGACGATTGCAGATAGACGACGACTTGCTCAGGATTAGCCTTGCGATATGCCGCAAAGACCCCCTGCCCCAGCGCGGTAGCCGTCTCGGCCATCCCGAGAAACACCACGGGGCCTGCAAGGTCTGCAGGAATTTTTTGACCCAGCCTATCCATGGTCTCCCGCATTGAACTCGGAGATGCCGGAAGATGTCGGCCCAGAACTTTTGAGACGATGAGGAAGCCACGCTTCGGATTTGCCCGCGCTGCGAAGTCGCAGAAAGCATCGAGATCGACGCTATCTTCGGTCGTTAGCTCGAGCGTGCCCGTTGGGAGTTGAATTTCAGTCTTATTGAGAACGGGCATGGACTCACATTTCCTTAGATAAACGAATAACAAATGCGCAGCGAACGGTTTTACCCGATCAGTTTAATCCCGCGCTTTTTGTCGAAAAGCGCGTCTATTCGAAGGGCTGCTGGACTTTCAGGATGCCCCGAGAATTAGCCTCCATCTTCGCCCCGAAGCGGCGCAGGAGGTTCTCAGGATCGATTGAACTCATCTTAGAGCAATCGACCTGGTTCCAGCTATTACGGTCGATTTCAACGACCGCGACATATTCATCGTCAATCCGCCCGGTTGAGGCATTCCGCTGGGTATATGCGGAAATCGCGACAGAGCGAATTCCCGCACTGACGGAAAAACTGTGTCCGATCAAGCGCAGGATCAAAGATGATACATGGCCGAGATAAAGTGCGGCCACGTCTTTCTGGGTAACGTTCTTTGGAACGAGACTGCCGAAGCCGTTGTTCGGCGTCCAGCGGGTGGTAGGCATATCCTCGATCTCGGGGAGATCAACGTCGAGCAGCAATCTTTCTGATTGCAGATCTATGGCGATGTTTGTTTCGTGCGGCCACTCGAGTTGGCCGAGCGCGGCGAGGAGGTCGTTCTCGATCGCCGCTATGTCAGGCCCGGCGTTCGCTGCGGCCGCACGCCACCCCATGAGAGCCTCCATAAAGGCTTCCTGGCTGGGGTAGGTTTCTCGCTGTGGTTTTCCGGTGCTGGGCTTGGTTTGCTGAACGGTCAGCGGAATATCATGATGAAGCGCGAGCAGCTGATCCGTTTCGGAATTACGTGCTGCCGCGTTCCGTTCGAGCAAGCTCGCGATCTCATCTTTCATGGCTCGCCTGGCGGCCGGATAAAGCGATGGATCGAGCGGCACGTCGTTTTCGTCCGTGAACCGGATTTCATCATTATCGAGGATGGCGACGAGGCGATTGGGTAGCTGGGGGCGCTCTGGAGCCGGCGCTCGTTCAGGACGGTTTGGCTTGTCGAGGCGTTCTCGGTAGCTGAGACCTGATCCTGGAATACCGACGTTGCCGTATACTCCACGCTTGCCCATGGTGACGGAAGCACCTCGCGGACCAACTGAGAGCGACGCGCCTGTTTTGCCAACATTGACGCGTACACCGGGCAAGAGCGTTATGCGCTTTGAAAATCTGAAGCCCATGATCCGCTCTCCCCTGATTTGTTCAGCTGGTAACAAGAATGCTGATGACGGATTTCCGTAACCGCTGGACGACGTTGCGGCGGTCATTGTCGTGGGAGAGATTCTGCGGCGGAATGTCGATGCCTGAGGCTGCGAGCATCTCGTGAACGAGGCTCACCTTGATGCCGAAGTTGACATTTTCGCTGATAGCTCCTCGATCGCGAAGATTGCCGTGTGCGAGCGAAGACGAGGTGATGCCAACGAGGTTGCCGGATTCGTCGAGAATGGCGCCGCCCGACGAGCCTGAGCCGATGGGAGCCGTGAACTGGAAGCGCGCTACGTCGCCTTCCCAGCCTTTCAGACCCGAGACATTGCCGGTCGAGACTTTGAGATCGGCGCCGAGAAGATCCATCAGCGGATAGCCGGCGGCGAGGACGGATTCGCCAAGCCAGATCGCAGCCGTGTTGCGCATAGGCAGCGGGATGCCATCGACATCGCCCTGGAGGATCGCAAGATCATGCATCGGGTCGACAGCGATCATCGTGAGGTTGTTTCCGCCACGACCGTTTTTGAAGCTGCTACCTCCTTCAATGACGTGGGCGTTGGTTACGACAATGCCCGGCGCGACGAGGACGCCGCTTCCAGATCCCAGTGAGGTTCCAGGAGGTGCGCTTGGGCCGCCCCGTTCGCCGCCTTCCCATCGCTCTCCATTCCCGTCGCGGCGTTGCCGCCCAGGAATGCCGTCCACTGAAAAATGGCGAGCACGGGCGAAGGCTTCGATGCCGAAGGTATAACCTTCGTTCGCGACTTTCACGCGCCGTGTGCCGTCTCGAAGATAGGCTTCCGCGATGATTACGGCTGCAAGCTGCTCGGAAGGGACTGGGAAATTGAAGCTGGTCCCGCCAATGTCTACTTCGATAGGGTAGCTATCGTTGACGAAGCCCCCTGTGCGATCCGCGGTTATGTAGAGAGGGCTTCCAGCCTTCTCGCCGTGCGCGGCAATATCATTTAACCGCCATTCGCCAGTGGAGCTGCCTCGCTCGAGCGGCTGGAATGTACCCTGAGGGGAAACGGCGGCCACTGTGATGCGGTCTGCGTTGCGGCCGCAGATTCGGATCGTGCAGGCGTCATTGAGACCGACGGCGAGACGTTCGCCGGGTTGTGTGCTTCTCATCGAGATCCCCCCTCTGTCGTCACGCCGCGACAGGCCTGACGACAGTTGAAAACGCGACTTCGGTGTCGACTTCGCTTCGGTCGATCGTATCTGGTGTTAAGCGACCGGTGAGCAACCCAGCCCAGTCGGCGATCAGGCTGCAGCCAACCTGGTCGGCGTAGACCACGCCGCCGGCGGGCCTCGCGTTGATTTCGAGGAGGAGCCAGCGTCCATCTTCAGCGCGGCGGAATTGCGCGTTTACGACCCCGTGGAGCGAGAATTTCGCGACAATCGATGCAACGAGATCTTCGAGCGGATGGCGCGAGACGATGTGCTGACGGCCAGTTCCAAGCTTCGTGCGGGCTGCATATTTGAGCATTTTCCCGTGCACCGCGAGAATATCGAAAGAAATCTCGGGCCCGGGGAGATATGGCATCACGACGATATCGTCGATGGGACCGCGAAGCTCCTGATCTCGGACGGCGGCGAGATATTGCTCGGGACGAATACAGCGGCGTTCAGAATCCTTAAGGTGAGCCATCGGCGAGACATCCATGAGGCGCCAGAAGCCGAGGCCGTTGACGCCGTTTCGCGGCTTCACACAGGGGCCAGGTTCGCCTTCGCTGATCGGCCAGTCACGGAGTAGTCGTTCGAGGTCGTCGCTCCCTTGAGCGAGATAAGTCGGCAAATGATGCTCCTCGCCCGCGAACTCCGCAGAGAAGAGATATTTATCGTCGAGGATTTCCAGGGTGGGGATCGAGGCCGGAAGATGGACGCGGCACGGCAAGGACGCCGAAGCGATTAGCGCGCGGCGCCGGGTCGGGATGAAGATGTCGATCTCGTGGACGGCGATCATCTCGCGGACCCACGCGATATACCCGTCCTTGTCGTCGGGTTCGAGGTTGCCGCCGTCGATCCATGTCTCGGTGGGGCCGTTATAATGGGCGCTCTGCTGCGATACGCTGACAAAGACGTCCAGCGTGGGATCAGCGGCCCGCATCAGACCAGCAATGGGGGCAAGCGAGAAGCCCCGGTTGAACCAAATTCGTGTCTTGCCGGTCATCTTCGCTGCTTTATGAATGAAAGGAGGCCGAAACCCCGACCCATATCAGGCCGGGGTTTATCGAAGCCGAGTGGTTAGCCGAGGTTTACGCCCATGCTGCCAGCAAGACCGGAGAGGCCGCTTGCCCAGCCTTCGCCGATAGCCTTGACCTTGATGTCGCCTTGCGGGCCGCGATAGAGTTCGACGAAGATCAGCGAGGTGTTTGCACTGCCGTCTTCTGACAGGTCAAAGCGAGCCAATTCCTTGCCGTCGGCGTCATCGAGAACGCGCGCATAGGCGTTCGAGACCGAACCGAAGTTTTGACGACGTTCGACGCCTTCGTGGATCGTGACAGCAACGACGACCTTTTTGACGTCGGCGCCGAGCTTTGAGAAATCGACCTTGATCGTCTCGTCGTCGCCTGCGCCGTCCCCAGTGCGATTGTCACCGCCGTAGATGACGGCGCCGTCGGGGGTGGTCTTGTTGTTGTAGAAAATGAAGTGAGCGTCGCTCAGCACCTTGTCGTCGGCGCCGAGGACGAAAGCCGAGGCGTCAAGGTCGAACGCTGCGCCATCGGTGAGACGGACATCCCAGCCGAGGCCCACGGTCACGGCGGATACGTTGGGGGCTTCCTTCGTCAGCGAGACGTTGGTGCCCTTGCTCAATGATACGGCCATGACGGCTCCTTATGGTTTGAAAAGAAGATGGCCGTCTCGCAAAAGAGGCGAGACGGCCATCGGTAGATATGGGTTAGCCGACGCTCACGCCATAGTTGCTGGCGAGCGGGCCGAGGCCGCCCTTGAAGCCCTGGCCGACAGCGCGGAACTTCCATTCAGCGCCGTTGCGATAGACTTCGCCGAGGATCATCGCGGTTTCGGTCGAGGCGTCTTCCGACAGGTCGTAACGCACGATTTCAGTGCCGGTCTTGTTGTCGACCGCACGGATGAAGGCGTTCGAGACCTGGCCGAAGCTCTGGCCGCGCTGTTCGCCTTCGTGGATCGTGACGGCGATCGCCACCTTGTCGATTTCGGCGGGGATCTTCGAGAGAACGATCTTGACCTGTTCGTCGTCGCCGTCGCCTTCACCGGTGCGGTTGTCGCCCTGGTGGATCACGGCGCCGCCGACGTCCTTGTTGTTGTAGAAGCAGAAATCGGTGTCGCCGCGAACCTTGCCGTCGGCCTTGAGCACGAAGGCCGAAGCGTCGAGATCGAAGTCCTGACCGTCGGTCGCACGAACGTCCCAGCCGAGCCCGATCATGATTTCGTCGAGGCCCGGCGATTCTTTCGAGAGACTGACATTGCCGCCCTTTGAGAGTGAGATAGCCATTTTAACTTCATCCTTCCTTGTTTTGAAGTTGGTGGCCGCCCGAAGGCGGCCGGGTTTGCGGTATTATGCTGCGATTGCTTCCGGCTCACCGTCCGGGTTGGCGCGGTTCCACCGCACCGACGACCAGAAGGCGATCCCGATGAGGACTGCACCGATCAGGCCGGTGATGACTTCGGGGATATGCTGGAAGGTGTTGATGTACATGATCGCCGCCAAAGCGATGATCGCGTAGAATGCACCATGTTCGAGATAGCGATATTCGGACAATGTACCCTGACGGACGAGGAAGATCGTCATCGAACGAACGAACATCGCGCCGATGCCAAGGCCGATAGCGATGATGAACAGGTTGTTCGAAAGTGCAAATGCACCGATCACGCCGTCGAACGAGAAGCTTGCATCAAGAACTTCGAGATACAGGAAGGCGCCGAAGCCTGCCTTCGCGACTTGTCCGGTCGTTGCCACAGGTGCTTCGAGGACGTGGTTCACAATCTCGACGCCGATGAAGGTCAGGAGTCCGGCGATCGCTGCGACGAGGAAAGTCAGCGCATCAGCGTCCGAGAGCATCGTTGAGGTCAGGTACGTCATGAGCAAAACGAAGCCGATCGAAATTGCTTCGATGTTGCCGACTTTTGCTAGCGGACGTTCGATTGCCGCGATCCAGTCGACTTCCTTGTCGGCATCGAAGAAATATTTGAGACCGACCATGCCGAGGAAAGCACCGCCGAAGCCCATCAGGCCGATGTGCGCGGCATTGAGAATGACCTCATATTGCTCAGGGTCGTTGATTGCGAGTTTGACGGCTTCAATCGGACCAAGGCTCGCGGCGATCATCACGATCACCAGCGGGAAGACGATGCGCATTCCAAAAACTGCGATCGCGATACCCCAGGTCAGGAAGCGCCGCTGCCAGACCGGGTCCATGTCTTTGAGCACCGAGGCGTTCACCGCCGCGTTGTCGAACGAGAGCGAGACTTCGAGAACTGCGAGAACCGCGCAGATCCAGAGAATCCCGAGAGCACCGTCCACGGTGCCGGTGAGTTCCCAACCATACCACCCGCCAAGAGCGAGTGCGATGGCGGTGAAGATCAGTGATCCGCCGAAATGTTTGAACATTGAAAATGCCTTTGTCAGCGCCCTGAGGGCGAATAAAACTTAGTCTTTCGAGCCAGCTTGCCAGCGCATGATGATTCCAATTTCATCCGCGAACGGCTTCTGGTTCGGGTAATATTTCATGTGTCGCGTCATCTTGAGCGACCCATTGTCATTATCGATGACGGCAATGCCGCAGAGGCGGCAGTTGTCGCGACCTTCGTCGAGACGAACTTCGATCTCGGGCTGGCCGGGGATGTTCATACGAACGATGCCGTCGGTCTTGTTCCAGTTCGGCACCCCGTCATAGATGAGGGCGAAGACGGCGATACGCTTGATGTTGTCGAAGAACTTGCCGTTGACGCGGATCGTCTCGCCGGCGGAAACGGCGCCGGTACGGTCATCGCCTGACAATTCGATCCATGGGTCGAAATTGAAGCTGCCGAACGTATTGCCGAGCGCCTGAATGACACCCCTGTCGCCGTTCTTCAGCTCGAAGAGCACGCCGAGATCGAGATCGATATTCTTGGAGCCGCCGCCGAAGAATCCCTTCTTCTGCTCGCCCTGCGTCCAGTTGAGGTTGAGGATGATTTCCCCGAAGGTGTCGCCGGTCTTTTTCAGACTGACGCTTGGGCTGGATTTTTCGAGCGTGATCTTCTTGAGGCTGACTGGCGCTGAAGGCGCGGGGGTCGGCGCTGGTGCAGGAGCGGGCGTCGGAGCGGGAGCTGGCGTCGGAGCTGGTGCGGGCGTGGGAGTATCCGCGACTTCGCCGCCGAAATGACTGATCAGGCTGCCGAGACCGCCGGCAAAGCCCTGCGCGATGGTGCCGCAGCGCCAGCCGGAGCTATGCCGGTAGAGCTCGACCATCATGACGGCCTTCTCGTTCGACAGATGCTCGGCCACGTTGAACACGGCTTTTCCCTGATCGATCGTGACGGTCAGCGGCCGCGATTCCGCGATGGGACGGTCGTCATGGGTGGCGGTAAAGACGATGCGATCGACAGTTGCTGGAAGCGCGTCGAGATCGAGCGTGAAGGCCGCTTTGTCGGACGACGATGCGAGGCTGATTTCGCCATTGGGCGAACGGGAATTGGAGAAAAGGACGACATAGCGATCGTCGCCAATTTTCTTGGAGGCATCGAGGCCGAAGGCGGCAATGTCGACGCCGGCAAGGCCGAAGGAAACGGTTACGTCACAGCGTCCGCCGATACCGAGATCGGCCAGGCTACGCTTCTCGCCTTTTTGTAATTGCATGGTCGCTTCCTCGCCAAATTGGCGCACCCTCATGAGCGGGTGCGCCAGGATAGGTGGATAAAGGTTGAGGTCGGGTTAGATCAGACGCTGGGACTGACTGACGAGGTTCTCGACCTGCGTGCCTTGTGCACGCTCACCGAGCGCCTTGTAGACCCACTCGCCGCCGCTGCGCTTCAGCGATGCCAGGATCAGCCCGGTGTAGGATCCACTGTCGCTGATGTTATAGCGAGCCAGTTCATTGTTGTTGTTGAGATCGACGACACGACCATAAGCGTTCTCGACCTTGTCGAAGGTCTGGCCACGGAAGCTGGTCACAGTGAGAACGAGCGTTTCGACGTTGGTCGGAAGCTTCGTCAGATCGATGGCGATCGTTTCATCGTCACCATCGCCTTCGCCGGTGAGGTTGTCGCCGCTGTGACGAACCGAGCCATCCTTGCTGGCGAGCTGACGGAACCAGACGACATCAACGACATTCCCGGCACCGTCGAACAGCAGACATGATGCATCGAGGTCGATGCTTTCGCTGCTGCCGCTGAGCTTTGCGAAGAAACCCTTCGCGGCAGCCATGTCCCAGCCAACGCCAAGGGCGATGCGAGTCAATCCACCTGCGCCGGCTTCCTTCGACAGGCTGACGCTGGAATTTTTAGTAAGCGAAATTGCCACAACTTTCCCCCAATAAATCTAAGATAATCTTTTAATATAAAGCGTTCCGCTTTGTGTCTACATGCTTGTACCAGCGGCTGGTAACAATTTATGAACGTCGGATGTTCATCTAAAAACATGCGAAGGCGCTTGTCGCCTGATAGATCCAAAATGGTTTTAATTTGCTACGCCTCCATTTTCGAAAGGAGACGATTTCGTCTCCAAAACGCAAGGAAAACGGGAATTGTTGATCGCATTTCTACTCGTGTCTGTTGTTCCGAGCGGCGAAAGCTTCAATTGTACGCCAGTGCGGGTATGGGATGGCGACGGCCCCATTTGGTGCAAAGAGGGTCCGAAAATTCGCTTATCTGGAATTGCTGCGCGTGAGATCGATGAGACCTGCAAACCGAATCATCCATGCCCTGCGGCGAGCGGATCTTCTTCTCGTAATCATCTGGCGAGTCTGGTCGGCCAAATTATTGGCAGAGCCAGTGAAGGACATCTGCTCATAAGAGGACCAACAATGCGTTGCGTGTCCGTCGGCAATGGCAAAGGATCACGAACGGCGGCCTGGTGCGTTTCACCAAAGTCTGGTGATTTGTCGTGCAGTATGATCCGCGATGGCTATGCGGCCAAGTGGTCGAAATATTGGAAAAATCATCGCTGCTGAATGGCACGACCGTACATCACGGACAGATTGTCTCTGGCGGTGATGTCCAGCCCGATCGTTCATCGTCCGAATAGTGCACCTGGCGGCATCCGGTTGACGCCTCGGCTTCGCTAGGGACGGCATATCCTTTTGCGCCATTGGCTTCCCAGCGTACCGGCTGACCCGTTTCGAACGCGGAAGCCATTGCGGCTTTGATTTCGCTGTTCGGTTCAGACGCGGGGACTGCTGCGCCTTCGTTTTTGAAATCGTCAGCCACGGTTGATGTCTCGGCTGCTTGTTCTGGCAATGCTGTATCGGCAATCGTCTCGGGCTCCGATTCAGGCGAAGTTTCCATTTCTGAATTCGATATATCGCTTACCGCCGAATATTCAGATTGATCCTGTTTTTCGCGACGCGGCATTTTCCAGTCGGACATTGCTAGGTAGATGACAAAGGCTGTGACGATATAGATTATCGTCGAGTAGAAAAAATGCACGAAAGGATGATGCCGGCGACGGGCCGATCCCCAAAGTTCGCCTTTTTTAGACCAGAGGAACCATAGCTCGGCTAGAAGTTTGCCCGGAATGTTATAGAATTTGAGCATAATTCCCCCGCTTTTATCGCCTCTTAGTGTTCGGAGTGGCGTGAGGCGAATGTTTTTTTGCTGGGAGAACGCAAAGAGTGGATTATCGCTCGATCTGTTTGGGGCGGTAGATCGGTGGCTCGGCCTTTTCAGGACCGTGGCTGAGGGTTTTCAGAGTGGCAATCGCCGTCTCTCGGTCCTCATTCGCGGCTGTTGGCTGTTCTGGCCGGATGATTGTTCCAGATGAGAGACGACTAGCCTCTCTTTCACGCTGGAAGAAGCGATCTGCAGCTGCGTCTTGCTCTGCATCGGAAAGCTGCGAAAACCCGGGATTGCCAGCAACCTGCTCTTGCCACGCGCGACCGAGGGCGTTTTCCGCATCGATGGCATTCGCTTCACGCTGCTCGCGCGCATATGCCTCGCTCATGAAATCCTGTTCTTTGCTCATGTGAAGCTCCGTTAGCGAGAGAAGCCGCCGCGTTTTTGCGCAGCAGTCATGAATTCGAGATGGCGATCGTCGTCTCGAGCACGTTCGGTCAGAATTTCCTGACCGGGAATGGGTTCGTAGCTAATCTGGACGCCAGCGCCGAATTTCTTGCCGTAACCTCGGCCCGATTCAGGCGACCAGCCTTCAGCTTGGCTCCAGGCTTCGAGGCGCTCCGGCGTGCAACGCGAAAGGTCGATCGGCTCCACGCCGGTGACGCGAACGTCGACGAAGCGGCCGCGCATTTCACGGTCTTCGAAAAAGCGGACTTTTTCGCCGGGCTTCATAGCCTCCCAGCGGGAATAGCCACCCCAAGCGGGAAAGCGGGTCGTCGAGGTGCGTTCACCGGCCAGAATAGCCTCGAAGGTCGAAGCTGACGAAACCCCTTCGCGGCGATCGCGACCGTACGAGAAATACATGCTCGCTTTGACGACAGGCTCCTCGGAAATGCCTGCTTTAGTCGATGACTGATCGACCGTAGCGGCCGCCATCGCCTTGGCTTCTTCTGGTGTAGGGAAGGTCGTGCCACGCGGAAGTTCGTTTTCGCGGGCGCCGGCATAGGATTGATCGAGGATCGCGCCGAGAATGTTCTGACCGGTAAGCTGCTTCCCGTTCGGCTTCGCACCCCAGAAAGCATCGCGGGTCGAGATTTCGACGATAGGCTTTCCGTTGGTAGCCGCCATGGCTGCGACGAAACCGGCGGATTGAAGCTTCCGCGTGACGACATAGGCCATCGCCTGGACGTTTACGTCCTTCCAGTCGGCACGCGTCTTGTCGAGATGCTCATATGCCACCAGCTTTGCCGCGTATGCGGTCGGAGCGGCCCGGATCAATTCCTGAACGTCGGGGTGCGCCGGATAGCGCATGGCCTGATATTGCGCTTCGCTCGATTTCCAGCGCAGCCCCTGATCGGTATAAGGATGCTCGTTCGACATGTTCGAGAGCGCGCCATGCTCTTCACGCACCTTGCAGAACGCAGCGACGTCATCACGGTGCCAGGTCTGCGCCGGACGCGCGATTGCGGCATAATCGAAATTCTTCTCAGTCGTCGAAGGCTGTGCTGAGACGCGTTCCCGTGCGGCGTTGCGAGCGAATTCAACCGCGCTGGGGCGCTGTTGCTCGATGCTCCGCTCGCGCTCAATGCCCAGTTCTTTCAGGACGGCAGCGCGGATCGCCGGCCGCTGAAGATTCAGGACAGGAATGTCGAGCGAGTTGGCAATGCGAATAGCCTGCCCCGTTCCACCGGTCGCGCCGCCGTCAACAGTCCATGGCATCAGGAAGCGAGCAGGTTTATCGAGCTGGGGTCCAAGAACCTGGCCCATGTTTCGCGTGTGGAGATTTTGGGCGGATTCCGACAGTCGATCCCAGGCAGGATGATGCTTGGCTGCAAGATCGCGCGCTTTCGCGAGATGCTCACCTTTCAAAATGTGCGCTTTCGCAGGCGTGAATTTCTGACCGGTTTTTGCTTCATGCGCCCGGATCATGTCCCACCGAGGTTTATCCCATTTCGAATTGGGGTTGGCGCCGAAACCGGCCCACGGCGCGTAAATCTCGCGAAGGTCATCACGGACAGTGCCAAGTTCGAAAGCGGTATCAGCACCGCCGGCGAACCCCGATCGCAATGTAAATCCGCGCTTTTCGAGCGCATTTGCGATCAGCGCCATTTCTTCGCAGGTGTCGTTCGGTGTTTCGCGCGATCCAATGCCAGCGTAAGGATCGTATCCTCCTGACGACGCGAGCAGCGCTGGTATCAGCGCGATCAGTTGGGCTTCTGCCGAGGAACCCGGTGTCGGCTCCGATATTTTCGCCGCATGATCAGCGGCGCCAAAGCAAAACGAGTTTTGACGGGTAGCGGAGTTTCCGCGATCAAAAGCCATATCATTTCCCTTCAAATCCCAATTACAAATTCTAGATGCTTCAGGAACCTCTTGCAATTGTACCCAAGGAATTTTCTGGGATATTTCTTAGTAACTTTGCCTCTTCGCGATTAGCGCGCGGCTTCCGCAAGTCTGATGGCAATAAGCCGCTATCTAGCAGCCAACGGACGAACATCGTATCAGCGGCTCCGGTTGAAGGAGAAGCTGATGATCAATTTCATAATGGGTTTTGTGGGTCTGGGCCTATTTGGGTTTGCCGGCACGCTTAGGCCGGAGCATCAGCGTCCAGAGATTTTCCAGGGTCGGATAGGGTCGGCGCTCAGCTTGGCCGTGCTGATCGGCGGGATTTATCTCGTTTATCGAGGCTGGATCCGGCCGTGGCTCTAATGGGCCGTGATGGAGAGAAGCAGGGGGCGTTTAAGCCCCCTGCCCTGTCTTTATGCCGAAATCTTGTCTTTCAGGCCCTTTGCGGGCGAGAAGGATACTTTGCGTCCAGCTGCGATCTCCATCGCTTCGCCTGTGCGCGGATTCCGGCCAGTGCGGGCCGACGTCGATTTAACGGCAAATTTTCCGAAGCCTTGGATGTTTACTTCTTCGCCTGCTGCAGCAGCGTTGCCGATTGCGGCAATGACGCTGTCAACGAGCTTGCGGGCTTCGCTCTTTGCGATGCCATGACTGTCAGCAATTTTTTCGGCGAGTTCTTGCGTGTTCATATCAATCCCTTGTCTCCGATCGGATGCAAGTTGAGGATTTACAGATGAACGGGTTGCTCGGGAACATCAAATAATTTCTCTCAGAGATGTTAGGAAATCGGCGATTCCAGGATTGAAGGAAGATCCGTTTTATCGCGATGGAGCTTCATGAGGTCGATGATGCTCTCGCTCGGCAAGGTGATTTGCGCCGCAGCTGAATGGCCTTCAAAATAGACGGCTTTTTCGGAAGCCGTAATCATGATTTCTGACGGCAGGAGCTGGATCTCGTCGAGCACCCAGTTGGCAAGCCAATGCACGTCGTTATTGAACAATTTCTGCCATGAGAATTGTCGGGTGTGGAGATGGGCAAAGCTAAACGCGATCGTCGACGGTTGACCGATCTCGATCCAGCATCCGTCGCGAAATTGGTGTTTAATGCCGAACTGGACCGCTTCTTGCGCATAGGCAATTTGCTCATCGTTCATTTCGCTGAGGATCTGTTGGGCCAGGCTGTCAGCGAAATCCTGAAGTTTCCCGTTGCTCTGCGATGGCTCGACCGACAACAAGCGTTGCACATAATCTGCAATGACGTGCAGACTCTCCAAAGTCCAAGCGTAATCGGTTTCGCAGGCAATCTTGAAGGAGCGCCGGGTCTTTCCGCCGATGCAATAATTGATATCGACAGTCGCTGGGGCGACTCTTCTGGGATGAGGAGTTTCAAACCAAGGCCTCGAGAAACTCAATGAAACAAATTCAGCTCCTCTCCTGTAAATGGGGGCGCTGCCAGGCTTCGATGCTTTGAGCCCGTCAGAATTCAGGAATTCGACGACGTCTTGAATGCGCTGCCGCTCGCTGGCGAAACGCGCGGCGCCAATGCCACGCAGCGTGGTGACGTTGGCAAGCGAAGCATTCCGAAGTAGCGGGATGCCATCTATTTCGCGCGCGCCGTCCGGAATGCGGCTATATGCTGTGTTGTCTCTCATGGTACGACCTTGTCGATAGCGACTTTCATCACTCTGATACGTTCAGGTATCAGATACTTGCCGAAATATTCTGAAACATATCAGCTAAACAAGCTGGGTCCGGCTGCGCAGGGCGGCCGACACGTCGGGATCGAGAACGCACACAAGATTGCGCAGCCCGCCGCGATTTGAATGCGGTGTTCGGTAGCCCTCGTAATATCGTGCGATATAGCCGCATTTCTCGAGCTCGCCTACGATGCGGCTGAAGTTATCAGCTCCCGTGGCGCGAACACGCTCGTGGACAGCCTGGTCTACGATGCGCTGAGCCTCAAAGAGATCTTCGGGGAGCTTGTCCTGCAGTTCCTCGCGGATGCGGCGCTCGAGCTGCTTTCGGCGATTGTCCCGGCCAGACATGCGTGCCAGGTGTTTGCCGATATACTCGCGTAGGGAGAGCTTTTCTTGATCCTCGTCGGTAATGAATGGGCCGGTTTTACCGGTGGGCCCTGCTTGTTCGGCAAGAAGCGCGAGCACAGCGAAGGCGTATCGCGGGCGAGTTGAGGTCGTCGCGAGATGATCCAAAATATTGGAGACGCTCATAGGAGCATTGGCCATTTTCAAAGGCCTCCGGGCCGGTTTTGTTCCACCCTGCTCCCATGGCAGAATCGAGCATAAAAACCAAGAAAAAATGGCCGATTATCAATGATTCATCGCTGACTCTGGCAGTCCTGACAGTTTGCCCAGCGCCGCCGGCGCCGCCTGATCTGTTCCGGCGATGTTCTCCTCCTCCTGGAAGAATGATTCAACCAGTTGAGAATGAGTCGTTTTCTGCTCATTTCACCGTCATTCGCGCCGCACCCTCGGGCAAACTGTCACGAGTGACGGCTCAGTCGGAAGACGATTATCTGTTTGTGCAAATCGGTTGCCTGTTCTCGGAAGCCAATTGGTTGTCTCGAAAAACCGTTTGGTTGTTTCGATCAGGATCGGACGAAGCCCAATATTAAGATCTGCGGGGTAGGTTTCAGGCGATTACGATATGTGAGGAAGATTATGAGCAAGACAGCAAATTACGTGCTTGGGACATTCGGCGCGCTCGTGGTCGGACTTTGGGCCATTGTCGCTCTGGGCGAGGATGGCAATGCGGATCCTCAGTCGAATTTGACGACCAAGGTCGAAACGGTGTCGGAAGTGGTGAAGGAACCTGAGCTAACATCTCCTGTTCCAGCGGCCCCGGCAACGATGGCTTCGGCCTACCCTGTTGAATCATGCAAGGCGGCGATCGCCGTCATCATGGGCCGTGATCCGAAGATCATTCAGGGACGCAAAATATCTGATGGGACGATCCATGTGTTTTATCGTCGTCCAGACGACGGCAAGCGATGGGAAGCGCGCTGCGAGATGATCGGCGATAATCAGTTGCGCTGGGCCGCTTTCAATGCGTTCGGAGACGGGCAGCTCGGCCGCTGGCGGGTCGAGGATCGCATCGATATTTCGATCTCGGGAGGCAATATGAGGGCATAGCGTGGGAGGTACGCCAAGCAACGCTAAGGACGAACAATACCGGAA
>CALMYE010000320.1 GCA_937873425.1 uncultured Sphingopyxis sp.
TCTGCTCGCCCAGCGTCACCGGCGTGACGCCCGATGTCGCGCCGCGCTCATAGGCCGCGGTTCCCTTCGCTCCCAATTCCGTAACCGAGGCCGCACCGGCCGGTGCGGCCCCCGCAACCAGCGCGGCTACTGCCACCATCCGCCATCCACGCATATTGCATCGTCCTTGTTCAACGATGCGACCCCGCGAGCGGAATGGCGGGGCGATGCCGGGCTTGTCAACCGCCGTCCGCCTCTGTTTCGCGCGCCTTTTGCGTCGTTTCGCATGGCAAGCTTGTCATTATGTCAATGTTGCTTGACTTTACTAGCTCGACATGTCAATGTTCCTTTACCGATTAACAAGGGAGCTTGACCAATGCCGCCTCTTCTCCAAGCCGCCTGCTGGGCCTTCGCCGCTGTCGCCATCGCACTCGCCGGTGCCTTCGGCCTGATCCCCAGCGCAGTCGCCAACACGCTGGTGATCGTCCTTCCCATCGTCATGCTGACGACGGTGACGGCCCGGCGCAGGCGCTGCGGCGGCAAGGTCGGCTGATATGGCGGACCCGGCGATCGCAGCGAAGCGCATAGCGGCCTTTTGGGGCGGCGCGTTCATGGTCGGCATGTTCGGTACCGCCTGGGTATTGAAATCGACCGGCATCCTTGCACAGCCTTGGGGCTTTGCGGTGATGTTGCTGCCGATGCTGCTGCTGATCCCGATGATCCGCGCCAGCGAGGCCATGCAGCGGGAGACAGGCTGCGCGTCACCGGCCGCACAGCGCTATAACAGGCGAATGCTGGTCGCCTCCTTCGCCTATGCGGCTGGCCTCGGCGGCGCTCTGCTCCTCTTCAACGGACAGACGGTGGCAAAGCCTGTCGCGGCCCTGCTCGCGCTGCTGCCGACATTGCCGGTCCTTGCGATGATCTGGGCGATGGCACGCTATGTGATCGAGGAAACCGACGAATATCTGCGCGCCCGCACGGTTCATGCGGCGCTCGTCGCCACCGGTATGCTGCTTGCGGTTGCGACCTTCTGGGGCTTTCTGACGACCTTCGGCGTCGCGCCGAACGTGCCGATGTGGGCGGCGGTGCCGGTCTGGTGCATCGGTCTCGGTGTCGGCCATCTGGTCGGCAAGGTCCGCGGCCTGTGAGGAATCGCCTGAAAGTCCTGCGCGCCGAGCGCGACTGGAGCCAGCAGGACCTTGCCGAACGGCTCGAGGTGTCGCGCCAGTCGGTCAATGCGATCGAGACGGGGAAATACGACCCGTCGCTCCCCCTCGCCTTTCGCATTGCCGACCTGTTCGGCCTCAGCATCGAAGAGATTTTCCTGCGCGACTGACGCGCATTGCCGGAGACATGGAATGTATGGACGCCTGACCGCCGCGGCGCTCGCCGCAGCCGCCCTCACCTTCGCGCAGCCCGCTGCTGCCGCGTCCGAAGGCTGCGGCAGCGGCATCCTCGACGGCAAGCGCGTCACCATCCTGGTCGAGGGCGACGGCCCCGACGTGGTGCTGATCCCCGGCCTCTCGACTCCGCGCGCGGTGTGGGATGCGACCGCCGAGCGGCTGAAGAACCGATACCGGCTGCACCGCGTCCAGATCCGCGGCTTCGGCGACGATGCGGGGATCAATGCCGAGGGGCCGGTGCTCGACCCGATGATGAAGGAGGTCGCCGACTATATCGACGATTGCATCACCGACACCGGCCGCCCCGCCCCCGCCGTCATCGGCCACTCTATGGGCGGGCTGACCGGGCTGATGATCGCAGCGCGCGCGCCGGGCGAGGTCGGGAAGCTGATGATCGTCGATGCCGTGCCGTTCATCGGCACCATCTTCTTTCCCGGCGCGACGGTGGACATGATGAAACCGCATGCGGAAGCGATGGCCGCCGCGATGCGCGGGCAAATGGACCGGGGATGGCCCGAAGGTCCGATCACCGATCCCGGCGAGGCGAGCCCGATGGGCCGCATGTCGAATAGCGCCGCCGGCCGCATCCAGGTCAGCGAATGGACGCGCACCGCGGATTCGCGCGTGACCGCGCAGGTCTTCTACGAGGTGATGACCACCGACATGCGCGGCGGGCTGCCGGCGGTGCAGGCGCCCGTCACTTTGCTCTATGCGCAGGACGACACGGTGATGCCGGCGGCAATGGCAAAGGCGGCGTTCGAGCCGCAATATGCCGGCACACCGCGCTTCGAGGCGCGGATGGTATCCGGCAGCCGCCACTTCATCATGATCGACCAGCCCGAGGCGTTCGCGGCGGCGGTGGAGGCGTTTCTGGCGGAATAGGCTTCTTCCCCCTTGATGGGGGAAGGATATGGAGCTTTGGCCGCGAAGCGGCCTAGGCGGAGTTGGATGGGGGTGATGGCGCAGCCTTTCACCTTCGTTTCAGGCTTCAAGCGCACCCCCACCGCTGCGACTAGGCGACTATGTCGCCAAGTCTCGCTGCCTCCCCCATCAAGGGGGAGGGGAATGCCGGCTCCCGCCCTTGCCCACCCGCCCCGCCACGGCTAGGGCGGACGGCAGCCGCAAAGGAGCCCTCCCATGTTCAAGCGCCTGTTCGTCGATCATCCGAAAAGCGTCGATGAAAATTACATCGAGCATTTCGGCGTCGCGTCGAAATTCGGCGTGACGATGATCTGGGGCGGGCTGTGCGCGCTGGTCCATGCGGTGGTGCCCGGCTGGTGCATCACGACCGGCAGCGACACGATCCGGCGGCTGAACCGGATCATGGTCGAACAGCGCGCCGCCAAGGGACAGGCCGCGATCCAGATGAACACGGTCGACTGGGTGATCTGACGCCGGTGGAGGCCGTTCCCGACTATCTCGAGCGCACGGGCCGCCCGCGGCTCGCCTATCGCCATATCGCCGGCACGGGACCGACGATCGTCTTCCTGCCCGGCTATATGTCCGACATGGCGGGCGGCAAGGCGACCGCGCTGTGCGCCTGGGCCGCGGCGGAGGCGCGCGCGTGCCTGCTGCTCGACTATGCGGGATGCGGGCTGTCGGACGGGCTGTTCGCCGACCAGATTCTGACCGACTGGCGCGGCGACGTGCTCGACCTGATCGACGCGAAGGTGGAAGGGCCGGTGCTGCTGGTCGGATCGTCGATGGGCGGCTGGCTGATGCTGCTCGTCGCACTCGAACTGATGCGGCGCGACGGGCCGGGGCGCGTCGCGGGCCTCGTCGGCATCGCCGCGGCGCCTGACTTCACCGACTGGGGCTTCACGCCCGAGGAAAAGGCGATCATCCTCGCCGAAGGCGAGCTTCGCGAGGAAACGCCCTACAACGACCAGCCCTATGTGACGACGCGCGCCTTCTTCCAGTCGGGCGAGGCGAACCGCCTGCTCGGCGCGGAAATCCCCCTCGCCTGCCCGGTGCGCCTGCTCCACGGGCAGGAGGACGGCGACGTGCCGCCCGAGATCAGCCTGCGGCTGGCGGCTGCGCTCGCGAGCGAGGATGTGCAGGTGACGCTGGTCAAGGGCGGCGATCACCGGCTGTCGTGCGACGGCGACATCGCGCTCCTCATCGACACCGTCGCGCGGCTGGCGACCGAAACCTAATCTTTGATTGAAAAAACCATGTTCCCCCGCGAAGGCGGGGGTCCATCTCCGGTCGGCGCCATATCGAACCGGCAGGAGATGGGTCCCCGCCTTCGCGGGGACACGGGGTGCTTCATTCAAAACGACCATATTCCAAAGGACAATCATGGCCCGCAGCGACTTCCGTTTCCACGTCACCAAGCGCGTCCGCTATGCCGAGATCGACGCACAGGCGGTGGTGTTCAACAGCCGCTATCTCGAATATTTCGACGTCGGCATCACCGAATATTGGCGCGCCGCGGGCGTCTATGAGCGCTGGCCGGGGCATACGAGCCCCGAATTCCACGTCGCCCGCGCCGAGGTCGATTACAAGCTGCCGATCCTGCTCGACGAGGAGATCGACATCTGTGTGCGCTGTTCGCGCGTCGGGCGCAGCTCGATGACCTTCCTGTTCGAGTTGCACGGCGCCGGGAAGGACGATCTGCGCGCAACCGGGCTGGAGGTCAGCGTCCATGTCGCCGAGGCGCGCGGCGCCCCCGCGCCGGTTCCCGATGACTTCCTGGCGCTGTTCGAAACATTTGAAGGCCGGGCATTGCGCGGGTGAACGGACTTTAAGCCCCTCCTCTTCAGAGGAGGGGTTTGGGGTGGTGGACGCCGGTGAGGAAACACCACCCCGCTGCGACTAACGCGCTTCGCGCGCAAGTCTCGCTGCCCCTCCTTTGAAGAGGAGGGGTTTATGCAGTTCCAATCGCCGCATGAACCCTTATGCTCTTCCCATGACGCAGTATCTCCATACGATGATCCGCGTGTCGGACCCCGACGCCACGGTCGCCTTCTTCAACCTCATCGGGCTGGAGGAAGTGCGCCGCTTCGACAGCGAGCAGGGCCGCTTCACGCTGATCTTCCTCGCCGCGCCGGGGCAGGCGGGCGTGGCAGAGGTCGAGTTGACATATAATTGGCCACCCGAGGACGGCAGCGCGCCCGAAAGCTATACGGGCGGGCGCAATTTCGGGCATCTCGCCTATCGCGTCGACGATATCTACGAAACCTGCCAGCGGCTGATGGACGCGGGCGTGACGATCAACCGGCCGCCGCGCGACGGCCATATGGCCTTCGTCCGCTCGCCCGACGGCATTTCGGTCGAACTGCTGCAGGACGGCCATCTGCCGCCGCAGGAGCCCTGGGCGTCGATGTCCAACACGGGAAGCTGGTAGCGAAGTGCGGCAAGGCCGTCTCCCCTTCGCTCCGTCTATGCTGTAGAGTGCGGGCGGAGAAGAAAGGAGACGTCATGGCGCTCGACATCGTCCGCATACCCGTCCTCAGCGACAATTATGTTTGGCTGGTCCACGAGCCCGAGAGCAAGGCGACGATGGTCGTCGATCCGGCGGTCGCCGAACCGGTGCTCGCCGCCGCGGCGGAACGCGGCTGGACGATCACCGACATCTGGAACACCCACTGGCACCCCGATCACACCGGCGGCAATGCTGCGATCCGGGACGCGACCGGCTGCACCATCACCGGCCCGGCCGCGGAGCATGCGCGCATCCCGACGCTCGACCTGCAGGTGAAGGGCGGCGACCGGGTGAAGCTGGGTCCTGTACAGGCCGAGGTTTGGGACGTTCCCGCGCACACCGCGGGGCATATCGCCTATCATTTCGCGCACGAAGGCGCGATCTTCGTCGGCGACACGATGTTCGCGATGGGCTGCGGCCGGCTGTTCGAGGGCACGGCGGAGCAGATGTTCGCGAACATGCAGCGCCTCGCGACGCTCGACGACGCGACGCGCGTCTATTGCGCGCACGAATATACGCTGTCGAACGCGCGCTTCGCGGTGACCGTCGAGCCTGAAAACGACGCGCTCGCGGCGCGGCTGGCGGCGGTCGAATCGGCGCGCGCCGCGGGCGAGGCGACGGTGCCGACGACGATCGGCGCCGAGCGCGCGACCAACCCTTTCCTGCGCGCGCCGACCGCTGCCGAACTCGGCCGCATCCGCGCGCTCAAGGATGCGGCATGAGCCGCTTCAGCGCCCGTTCATCGCCGTGCCGATACCCTTCCCCGGTCGCAGGAGTCCTCCCATGACGAAGCTCACCCCCCTTTTGGCCGCGGCGCTCGTGCCGCTGCTGGCAAGCTGCGCGCCTGCCGGCTCCGCCGCGCCGAGCGCCGAGGCGCTCACCCCCAGGCAGGCGCAGCTGCTCGACAAGCAGCTCGGCGGCAAGGTCGCGGGGGCGCCGGTGAAATGCCTCGCCAGCTACCGCACCAACGAGACGATCCGCGTGTCGGACAGCATCCTTCTCTACCGCGAGGGCGGCAATCTCGTCTATCGCAACGACCTCAAGGGCAATTGCCCCGGCCTCGCGCGCGACAGCGACATCATGGTCGTGCGCCAGTTCGGGTCGCAGACCTGCAGCGGCGATTTCTTCCATCTGGTCGACCGGTCGAGCGGCATCCGCGGCCCGACCTGCGTCTTCGGCGAATTCGTCCCCTATCGCAAACCGGCGGGGGACGAAGGCTGAACCAGAGGTTCGGCGACGGGCGGGGCGCCGGTTCGCGCCGAGCTCTTCGGGTCGCAGCTCCGTCCGTCATTTCACGGTCATAAGCCCCTCCTCTTCAGAGGAGGGGTTTGGGGTGGTGGAGGCCGGTGAGGAGGCACCACCCCGCTGCGACTAACGCGCTTCGCGTGCAAGTCTCGCTGCCCCTCCTCTGAAGAGGAGGGGGAAATTTGTCTCACCCCCGATACAGCGCCGCGATCCTGTCCGCGTAGGCGTCGCGCAATATGTGCCGCCTTATCTTCATCGAGGGCGTCATCTGCTCATTCTCGATGGTGAAGGGCTCGTCGGCGAGGTCGAATTTGCGGACCTTTTCGATCACCGACAATTGCCCGTTCACCCGATCGACCGCCTCGCGCAGCGCGGCGCGGAATTTCTCATGCTCGCGCAGCAATTTGATGTCCTTGGGCAGCCCCTCGGCCTCGGCCCATTCGGCCGCCCATTCGGGATCGGGAACCAATATGCCGACCAGATGCGGGCGCTTGTCGCCATAGACCATCGCCTGCAAAATCTCGGGCTGCAGTGTCAGCATACCCTCGACGCGCTGCGGCGAGACATTGTCGCCCTTGTCGTTGACGATCAGGTCCTTCTTGCGGTCGGTGATGACGATGCGGCCCTGCGCGTCGATATGGCCGATATCGCCGGTGTGCAGCCACGGCCCCTTGTCGGGCTCGGCGGGATCGGGAACGAGCACCCGCTGCGTCTCCGCCTCGTTGCGCCAATAGCCCTGCATCACCAGCTCGCCGCGCACGCAGATCTCGCCGTCCTCGGCGATCCGCACCTCGGTGTTCATCAGCGGCGGGCCGACCGTGTCCATCTTCAGCCCCGCCGACGGGCGGTTGCAGCTGATCACCGGCCCCGCCTCGGTCTGGCCGTAACCCTGAAGCAAAGTCAGGCCGATCGAATGGAAGAAGACACCGATCTCCGGATTGAGCGGTGCGCCGCCCGAAACCAGCGCCTTCATGCGTCCGCCGAAGCGGCTCTGGATCTTGGGCCGGAACAATTTGTTCAGGATCAGGTCGACCGGCCGGTCGAGCAGGCCCATGCGCCGCTCATAATCCTTCTCGCCGACGCGCAGCGCCTGGTTCAGCATCCAGTTGGCGAGCTTGCCCTGCTTCTCGACCGACTTGATCATGCGCGCGCGGATCACCTCGAACAGGCGGGGCACGACGACCATGATCGTCGGCTTCGTCTCCTCGATGTTCGAGACGAGCTTTTCCAGCCCCTCGCTGTAATAGATTTGCGCGCCGACCATGATCGGCAGGAACTGCCCGCCCGAATGTTCATAAGCGTGGCTCAATGGCAGGAAGGACAGGAACACCTCCTCCTCGCCGATCCCGAAATCGTTGACGAGTATCTCGGCCGCGCCGGCGCCATTGTGCAGGATCGCGCCATGATGCTGCATCACCCCGCGCGGCGCGCCGCCGGTGCCGCTGGTGTAGATCAGGCAGGCGATATCCTCGCGCTTCATCGCCGCCCCGCGCGCCTTCGCCTCCTCCAGATGCGCCGCGCCGCCCTCGACGAGCGGCACCCAGTCGTGGACCGCGACATCGCCCTGCTGCCCGACACGCAGCGGTTCCATGCTGACGACGAGATTGGCGTTCGACCGCATCACCGCAGGCATCAGCGCACGCGCGAGCTTCGCGGTCGAGACGATCACCGCACTCGCCCCGCTGTTGTCGAGGATATGCTGGTGATCGCGCTCGGTGTTGGTGGTGTAGGTCGGCACGGTGATGCAGCCCGCCGCCATGATGGCGAGGTCCGCGATGCAGAATTCGGGCCTGTTCTCGCTGACCAGCACGACCCGGTCGCCCTCCTTCAGCCCCAGACGGCGGAGATTGTGCGCGAGCGCCGCGACCTGTTCGGCGACCTGCCGCCAGCTGAGCGGCTGCCACGCGCGGTCGGCCTTGCTCCACAGGAAGGGCGAATCGCCGCCCTTGTCCGCGCGGTCGAAGAACATCGCGACCAGACTCGGGAAATGGTCGAGATGGGGGGTTTCCAGCTTCATGTCTTGGCTCTCCCGGGGAGGGTTCGTTGTTTTGCCCGCTTCTAGGGTCAAACGAAACCGGATTGAAGCATTTAAGCCCCTCCCCTTCAGGGGAGGGGTTGGGGTGGGGCCAGCAGCCTTGTGCAAGGCCCGAGGCCCACCCCGCTGCGCCCCGGATCAAGTCCGGGGCTCACTACCCCTCCCCTGAAGGGGAGGGGTTTGAGCGGGCTCGGCTCACCCCTGCGGCGGCGCACCGTCGACGGTCGCGGTGCCGGGGCCGCGCGGGTCGGCGGCGCCGTGCCAGACGCCATCGACCTGCTGCGCTGCGTTGAGCTTCGAGCCGAGGTCGGTCGGCGTGAAGTCGTAGCCGAAGGGCGCCATCTTCTCCGCGATCGCCCGGCCAGCCTCATTGCCCTCGATCAGCACGCCCTGCGATCCGAAATAGAGGTTGGGGAGCGTGATCGCTTCCTCCGCCGACAGGCCCCAGTCGAGCACGCCGACCAGCGTCTTGGTCACATGCATGATGATCCGCTTGCCGCCCGCCGAGCCAACGGCGAGCACGACCTTGCCGTCAGGGCCATAGACGATGGTCGGCGACATCGACGACAGCGGCCGCTTGCCCGGCTCGACCCGGTTCGCCGCGGGCGCGCCGGCCTTGACCGGGCTGTGGTCGAAATCGGTCAGCTCGTTGTTGAGGAAATAGCCGTTCGCGATCAGGTGGCTGCCGAAGATGCTCTCGACCGTCGAGGTCATCGAGGCGACATTGCCCTCGCGATCCACCGCGACGAAATGGGTGGTGCCACTCTCGGCGACCGGTCCCGACGGGCTGCGCGGCGGGGCCGCCGGCGGCATGCCGGACGGATAGTCGCCGGCGCGTCCGAAGGGCGAGATCAGCCGCCGCCGTTCGGCGAGATAGCCCTTGTAGAGCAGGCCCGAAACCGGCACCGCCACGAAATCCGCGTCGCCGAGATAAAGGTCGCGGTCGGCATAGGCGAGCTGCATTGCTTCGGCGAGCAGGTGCCAGCTCATCGGATTGTCCTTGCCCATCGCCTTCATGTCCCACCCCTCGATCATGCCGAGGATGCCGAAGACGGTGGTCGCGCCCGATGACGGCGGTCCCATGCCGCAGACCCTGTAGACGCGGTAGCTGGTGCAGACGGCGGGGCGTTCGGTTGCCTGATAGGCGGATAGATCCTTCGCGGTGATCGTCGCGGGGTTGCGTTTCGATTCGGCGACCGCGCCGATGATCGCCTGCGCGTTGGCGCCGGTGTAGAAGGCGCCGGGACCGTTCGCCGCGATGTCGCGCAGCAGCGCGGCATAAGCGGGGTTCCGGATGCGGGTGCCGACCGGCGCGGGTTTGCCGTCGACATGATAGAGCGCGCGCGCCGCGGGGAAATCCTGCCACAGCGTCTCGAAACGCGTCAGCCAGTTGTGGAGCACCGGCGTGACCTCGAATCCCTCTTCGGCGAGCCGGATCGCGGGCTGGAACAGCACCGCCCATTCGAGCCGCCCCCATTTCCCGTGCGCCGCCTCCATCAGGCGGATGTTGCCGGGGACGCCGACCGACAGGCCGCCGGGGATCACATCGGCATAGGGGCGCGGCTGGCCGTCCGCGCCGAAGAAACGTTCCGGCTTCGCCGCAGCGGGCGCCGTCTCGCGCCCGTCGATCGTGCCGATCTGGCCGTTCTTCGCATCGTGATGGACGAGGAAGCCGCCGCCGCCGATGCCGCTCGACTGCGGCTCGACGAGGGTCAGCACCAGCATCATCGCCATCGCCGCATCGGCGGCCGAGCCGCCCTGCTGCAGGATCTCGCGCCCCGCCTCGGTTGCGCGCGGATCGGCGGTGGAGGTCACCCCCTGCGCCGCGGCGAGCGACGGAATGGCGAGCGTAACGAGGGCGAGGAGGGAGAGGAGTCGTTTGAACATCGGCGCGACATTGGCGCGGGGCGGAGACGGGTGCAAGAGCGGGAACTTCCCCTCCCCCTTGATGGGGGAGGCAGCGAGACTTGGAAGCTTGCTTCCTAGTCGCAGCGGTGGGGGTGCGCTCTCGGCCCGAGACGGCGGTGCCATGACGCACCGTCACCCTCATCCAACTTCGCCTAATCCGCTACGCGGATAAGGCTGCGTATCCTTCTCCCATCAAGGGAGAAGGACAATCACTCCCCTACCCCCACCGCGTCCGCCACCGTTGCGAAACCATCGCGCGCCGCCAGCGCCTCCAGCCCGCGCGCGATGCGCGCCGCAAGGCCGGGGCCGGCGTATACCATCGCCGAATAGATTTGCACCAGGCTCGCCCCCGCGCGGATGCGCGCCCAGGCCTGTTCGGCGCTGCCGATGCCGCCGACGCCGATCAGCGGAATCTTGCCGCCGCTCGCCGCGCGGAAATCGCGCAGCCGCTGGAGCGCGAGGTCGCGGAGCGGCGCGCCCGACAGCCCGCCCGCCTCGCCCGCGTGGCGCGAGCGCAGCGCGGGGCGCGCGACCGTGGTGTTCGACACGATCAGCGCGGCGAGCCCCTTGTCGATCGCGACCGTCACCACATCGTCGATGTCCGCGGGCTCCAGGTCGGGCGCGACCTTCAGGAACACCGGCTTCGCCTGCCCCTCCGACTGTGCCGCCGCGACCGCGTCGAGCAGCGCTTCGAGCGCGCCCTTGTCCTGCAGCGCGCGCAGGCCCGGCGTGTTGGGCGAAGAGATGTTGACCGTCAGATAGTCGGCGAGCGGCGCCATCGCCGCGGTCCCCTTGGCATAGTCGGCGACGCGGTCGTCGCTGTCCTTGTTGGCGCCGATGTTGATGCCCAGCGGCACCGCGATGCCGCAGGCGCGCAGCCGCTCGATCCGCGCAGCCGCCGCCGCCTGCCCGCCATTGTTGAAGCCCATGCGGTTGATCACCGCGCGATCCTCGACCAGCCGGAACAGGCGCGGGCGCGCATTGCCCTCCTGCGGCAGCGGGGTCAGCGTGCCGACCTCGACGAAGCCAAAGCCGAAGCGCGGCATCGCCGCCGCGACGCGGGCGTCCTTGTCGAAGCCCGGCGCAAGCCCGACCGGATTGGGGAAGCGCAGTCCGGCAAGTTCGGTCGCGAGGACCGGGCTGGTCAGCGCGGTCCTTGCCCGCGGCAACGGCTCCAGCGCCGCGATGGTCAGATTGTGCGCCGCCTCGCCGTCGCTCGCGTGGACGATCGGGCGGGCGAGCGCATAGGCGGCGTCGGTGAGCGTGGCGAAGAGCGACATGGCCCGCCATTGCGCCGCGCGGGCGGCTATGGCAAGCCCCCCGGCAGGCCAGCAGGACCCATCGGAAAATCCGGGAGAAAATCGTGTCGCACCGCCGCCTTGTTACCGCAATGTCCGCCAGCATGCTGATGCTCGTCGCCGCCGGCTGCTCGGCATATCCCGACGTCGCCACCCCGGCGGCCAGCGCCGTCCAGACCGAACCGCCCGCCGGCGCCAACCTTTCCGAATTCTTCGCCAAATATGACGAGGCGCAGCTGTCGCTCTCGCCGCAGGGCAAGGCCTATCGCGGCATCCGCGACGGCGACTATAGCAAATGGGGCGACGTCGGCGACGAGGCGGCGGTCGCGCGCCACAAATTGCAGACCGCGACCGCGGCGGCGATGAACTCGAGCTTCGATCCCGCGGCGCTTTCCGAAGACGAAGCGCTGTCCTTCGAGCTGTTCGAGGCGCAGGCCGCCCGCGCCGAGCGCCTGTTCCCCTTCCGCCACCACGGCTATGTCTTCGACCAGATGAACGGCGCGCAGAGCCAGCTGCCCGCCTTTCTGATCAACATCCACCGCGTCGCGAGCGCGGCCGAGGCCGAAGCCTATGTCGAACGCATCCGCGGGCTGGGGCCGTTGCTCGACGCGCTGACCGCGCAGTCGGCCGAGCGCGCGGCAAAAGGCTATGGCCCGCCCAAATGGGTCTATGCCTATGTCGTCTCCGACATCGAGAATCTGCTGAAGCCCGACAATGCGCTGATCGCGGATATCGGTGCGAAGGTCGCCGCGCTCAACGTGGATGTCGCGGAGAAGGCGCGGCTGACCGCTGCCGCGAAGGCCGCATGGAGCGAAAGCGCGGCGCCCGCCTATCAGCGCCTGCTCGCCGAGATGAAACGCCAGCAGGCTTCGGCGCCGACGCAGGACGGCGTGTGGCGGATGCCGGGCGGCAAGGACTATTACGAAGCGCTGCTGGCGAGCTACACGACCACCGACATGACCGCGGCCCAGATCCACGACCTCGGCCTGTCCGAAGTCGCGCGCATCCACGGCGAGATGAAGACGATCATGGACAAGGTCGGCTTCAAGGGCTCGCTGCAGGACTTTTTCGCGCATCTGCGCACCAGCCCGCAATATTATCACGAGACGCGCGAGGCCTATCTCGCCGAGGTCGACACCCATGTGAAGGCGATGGAGGCGCGGCTGCCGGACTTCTTCGAGACGCTGCCCAGGGCGCCGCTGGTCGTGAAGCCGGTCGAGGCGTTCCGCGAGAAGTCGGCCGGCAAGGCCTTCTACCAATCCCCCTCGCCCGACGGGTCGCGCCCCGGCACCTATTACGTCAACCTCTACGACCTGCGCGACATGTCGAAGACCGAGCTCGAGGCGCTCGCCTATCATGAGGGCGTTCCCGGCCATCACCTCCAGCGCGCGGTGCAGACCGAGCTGGAGGGGCTGCCGCCCTTCCGCCGCTTCGGCGGCTTCACCGCCTATACCGAGGGCTGGGGCCTCTATTCGGAGGAGCTGGGCAAGGACATGGGCTTCTACACCGATCCCTACAGCGATTTCGGACGGCTGGGGATGGAATTGTGGCGCGCGACGCGGCTCGTCGTCGATACCGGGCTCCACGACAAGCGCTGGAGCCGCGAGCAGGCGATCGCCTATCTCAAGGCCAACACGCCCAACCCCGACGGCGACATCGAGAAAGCGATCGAGCGCTATATCGTCTATCCGGGGCAGGCGACCGCCTATCTGATCGGCAAGCTGAAGATCATGGAATTGCGCACCCGCGCGCAGGCGGCGCTCGGCGACCGCTTCGACTTCCGTGCGTTCCACACCGTCGTGCTCGAATCGGGCCCGGTGCCGCTCGATATCCTCGAACGGCGGGTCGATGCGTGGATCGCGGCGCAAAAGAGTTAACGCGAACGTCAATTGGCGCTTGACGAGCGGCCATAAAAGGCAAATGATTTGACCCAGTTAAACAGGTGGCGAAAAGCCGCCGGGGGTCGGTCTCGTCATGTCGGAAGCATCCTCTACGCCCCCGGGCGCAGACGGCGCCGCGCCGTTCGAGCTGCATTATTTCGCGCCCGATCCCGATCTGGCCGAACTGGTGTCGAGCTTTTACTTCGCGCGCATCGACATGCCGCTGTTCGACGA
Source organism: uncultured Sphingopyxis sp. (assembly GCA_937873425.1). GTDB lineage: Bacteria > Pseudomonadota > Alphaproteobacteria > Sphingomonadales > Sphingomonadaceae > Sphingopyxis. The sequence goes on from CALMYE010000320.1 coordinate 13,410, forward strand.
ATATGAGCGCGCCGACCGCCCGCAATTCCGTTTCCTGACCCATGCCGACGGCGAATATATCTTCGCCGACGGCCACCGCGTTCCCGCGACCAAGGCGCAGGTCATCGGCCCGACGAGCGGGCGTGTGCGCGCGATCGCCCACGGCCCGACCTGCCTCTATGGCTTCGGCCTGATGCCCGCGGGCTGGGCGGCGCTGATGGGCGACGGCGCGGAGAAGCTGACCGACCGGGCGATCGACGCCGCCGACCTGTTCGGCAGCTGGATCGACGAGGCGAGCGATGCGTTGCTCGGCACCGACGCGATCGAGGAACGGCTGGTCATCGCGAACAATATCGTGCGCGAGATATTGAAACAGGATCAGCCGGCGCCGCTGTGGTTCATCCGCATCGTCGACGGCTGGCTGACCGGATCGCCCTCGCCGCAGGTCCCCGACCTCGTCGAAGCGACGGGCATGTCGATCCGCTCGGTCGAGCGGATGACCAAACATTATTACGGCCTGTCGCCGCGCATGCTCGCGCGCAAATATCGCGCGGTGCGCGCCGCCGCGGCGCTGGCGCGCGGCGAAAAGCTCGACGAGGCGGAGCTGGGCGACGCCTTTTACGACCAGTCGCACCTGATCCGCGAGATCAAGCGCTTCGCCGGCGCGACGCCGGGACAGCTCGCCAATCCATCGAGCTATACCGAGGCGACCAGCAAGGGCCGCAAGAAGCTCGCCGGCAAGGTGAGCCCGCTCGTTTCGGAAACCTGAGCCGCCCGTTTACCATCAAAAATTTCGCGCCGCGTCGTTTTGGCGTTTCCATCCAATCGCGAATCGCGGGGCGGGCATATCCGGTGCGTGCGACCCAGAAGAGCTCTTCCTCCTGGCGAGGACAGAGACCTTCCTCTTGGCACCCTTTCGGCCCCGGCCGGATGGGTGCCTTTTTTTGTTCGGCGCGGATAGATGCGCTTGCTTGCGCCGCGCGGCTGCCGTGCCTATATAAGTGGAGTGATTTACTCCAGTTAAGAATCGTTCGCAAATCGCGGACGGAGAGACGATGCGCCTGTCCAACCTTGCCGATTATGCCGTGGTGCTGATGAGCGCCGCCGCCCGCCAGTGCGGGTCGGTGCCGATTCACGCCGGCATGCTCGCCGAACAGACCGGGATTCCGGGGCCGACCGCGCAGAAGCTGGTGAGCGGCCTCGCCCGCGCCGGGCTGCTCGTCGCCTCGCGCGGCAGCGGCGGCGGGGTGCGGCTCGCGCGGCCTGCGGCGGCGATCAGCGTCGCCGACATCATCGAGGCGGTCGAAGGACCGATCGCGCTGACCGCCTGCGTCGCCGAAGGGCGCCACGACTGCTCGCTCGAAGGCAGCTGCAAGGTGCAGCCGCACTGGGGCGTGGTGAACGGCGCGGTGCGCGGGGCGCTGGCCGAGATCAGCCTGGCGAGCCTCGTGAAGCCCCTCCCGCTTGCGGGAGGTGTTTGGGGAGGGCCTGTGGCGGCCACCGACCCCACGAACATTCCCTCCCCCAACCCCTCCCGCAAGCGGGAGGGGAGGATAGAAGCATGACCGACAACACCGACACCCGGATCAAAGACCAGGCCGCCCGCGAGGCCGCGCTGCGCGTCGCCGATTACGAGCATGGCTGGTCCTCCGACATCGAGACCGACTTCGCGCCCAAGGGGCTGACCGAGGACACGGTCCGCTTCATCTCGGCGAAGAAAAACGAGCCCGAATGGATGCTCGACTGGCGGCTCAAGGCGTTCCGCCACTGGCTGACGATGGAGACGCCCGACTGGGCGAAGCTGAATGTCCCGCCGATCGATTACCAGGACGCCTATTATTACGCGGCGCCCAGGGCGAAGCCGAAGCTGTCGTCGCTCGACGAGGTCGATCCCGAAATCCTCGAAGTCTATAAAAAGCTCGGCATTCCCATCGAAGAGCAGAAGGTGCTCGCAGGCGTCGAGGGCGCGCGCAAGGTCGCGGTCGACGCGGTGTTCGACTCTGTCTCCGTCGCGACCACCTTCCGCGAGGAGCTGAAGCGCGCGGGCGTGATCTTCCTGTCGATCAGCGAGGCGATCCGCGAATATCCCGAGCTGGTGAAAAAGTGGCTTGGGCGTGTCGTGCCGATGCACGACAATTATTTCGCGACGCTCAACTGCGCGGTCTTTTCGGACGGGACGTTCGTCTATGTGCCCGAGGGTGTGCGCTGCCCGATGGAGCTCAGCACCTATTTCCGCATCAATGCCGAGAACACCGGCCAGTTCGAGCGCACCCTGATCGTCGCCGACAAGGGCGCCTATGTCTCCTACCTCGAAGGCTGCACCGCGCCGATGCGCGACGAGAACCAGCTTCACGCCGCAGTGGTCGAACTGGTCGCGCTCGACGATGCCGAGATCAAATATTCGACCGTCCAGAACTGGTATCCGGGCGACGCCGAGGGCAAGGGCGGCATCTATAATTTCGTGACCAAGCGCGCACTGTGTCAGGGCAAGCGCAGCAAGGTGTCGTGGACGCAGGTCGAAACCGGCAGCGCGATCACCTGGAAATATCCGAGCTGCGTGCTGAACGGCGACGACAGCGTCGGCGAATTCTATTCGGTCGCGGTGACGAACAATCAGCAGCAGGCCGACACCGGCACCAAGATGATCCACAACGGCAAGCGAACCCGCTCGACCATCGTCAGCAAGGGGATCAGCGCGGGCAAGTCGAACGGCACCTATCGCGGACTGGTGCGCGTAGGGCCGAACGCCGAGGGTGTGCGCAACTTCACCCAGTGCGACAGCCTGCTTTTGGGCGACCAGTGCGGCGCGCACACCGTGCCGTATATCGAAGTCCGCAACCCGAGCGCGACCGTCGAGCATGAAGCGACGACGAGCAAGATCAGCGACGACCAGCTTTTCTACGCGATGCAGCGCGGGCTGGGGCAGGAGGAAGCGGTGGCGCTGATCGTGAACGGCTTCGCGAAGGAAGTGCTGCAGCAACTGCCGATGGAGTTTGCTGTGGAAGCGCAGAAATTGCTGGGGATCAGTCTTGAGGGGAGCGTGGGGTGACGGTGCTTTCCGACATACTTGGCTATGTGTGGACAGCCGCCTTCCTAATCGGGTGGATCATCGTAACCTACATGTTCATTCAGGTGGCAATTAAGGGCCGATTCGGGTTTTGGCGCCGCAAGGCGAATGGCAAAACATGGCCACCCGTCCGCGCTGAAACACCCGCCCGCTTCTGGCTGGTTTGGTTTTTCATGGCGGGGCCGTTCTTGTTCATCACATTCATGTTCGTAGTCGGCCTCAGCGCTTCGCTTGGGGAAAGATTCTAATGCTCAAGATTGAAGACCTCCACGCCACCGCCGCCGACAAGCCGATCCTGAAGTGCATGCTTCCGATGCTCGTCGTGCCGCTGCTGGCGCCCGCTGCAGCGCTGGCCGCCGCGCCCGAACCCGACCGGTCGGCAGAGCGTATCGCGACCGAGACCTGCGTGTGGGATGCGGTGCAGGCGAAACTCGGGGCCGGCGCCCCGACCGACGATATCGACGCACGGCTCGCGATCGGGCGCGATGCCGCCGAGCAATGCGCGCCGCAAATCCGGAAATGGGCGGAAAAATCGCCTGCGGTCCACAAGCACGGCGAGGCAATGGCCGATGTCGAGTTGCACATAACCATTCATTATGTCGCGCGCGGCGCATTGTTTGCGGAAGGCCGCACCCGACCCTTTTACGAGACACCGCCCACGGCGGCGACTTTCTCGCCCTCGGGCGAGGGCGCGCTACATCGCGGCGTCAGGCCGACGCACACCAAACCGCGCGCCGCCGTCCCGGAATCCTATGCGAAAGAAGAAAATGCTCAAAATCAATAACCTCCACGCCACCGTCGCCGACAAGCCGATCCTGAAGGGCCTGTCGCTCGCCATCAACGCGGGCGAGATTCATGCGATCATGGGGCCGAATGGCGCGGGTAAGTCGACGCTAGCCTATGTCCTCGGCGGGCGGCCCGGCTATGAAGTGACCGAGGGGTCGGTGACGTTCGACGGCGCCGACCTGCTCGACATGGAACCGCACGAACGCGCCGCCGCCGGCCTGTTCCTCGGCTTCCAGTATCCGGTCGAGATTCCCGGCGTGTCGAACGTGCAGTTCCTGCGCGAAAGCCTGAACGCGCAGCGCAAGGCGCGGGGCGAGGAGCCGCTGTCGGGCGGCGAGTTCCTCAAGCTCGCGCGCGAGAAGGCGGGGCTGCTCAAGCTCGACATGGACATGCTCAAGCGGCCGGTGAACGTCGGCTTTTCGGGCGGCG
>CALMYE010000321.1 GCA_937873425.1 uncultured Sphingopyxis sp.
ACCGCCTGCGCCAGCCGCCGCTCCGGCGGCTCGACGCGCGTGTAGCGCAGCATGATCGCCAGCGGAAAGGTCAGCGTCGCGTCGCTGCGGTGCAGCCAGTTGCGATAGTCCCAATAATCCGCTTCGTCCCGCGTCACCTCCAGCGCCGTCCCCTCGGCGATCCGCTCGCAGATCGCCGCCGATTCGGTCATCAGCCGCGCGTCCTCGACCCAGCCCGGCACCGTCATCAGCGGGTTCACCGCGCGATAGTCGGGCTCGAACGCGCGCGGCGGGAATTTGAGCACGCGCAGATCGACGTCCATCCCCGCTTCCTCGACCGCCCAAAGACAGCGCAGCGAGCGCGCATCGGCGCAATGATAGAGGATCGGACGCGTCATGCCGTGATATCCTTCTGTCGTTCGATATGCAGCCGGTGCTCGCGCCACGCGATAAACAATCCGCTCACGACGATCAGCGGCGCGCCGACCCAGGTGGTCTCGGCGGGCAGCGTGCCGAAGAACCACCAGCCGCAGGCAATCGACCACAACAGGCTCGAATAGTCCATCGGCGTCACCACCGACACCGGCGCGAGCCGCAGCGCGCCGGTCAGCGACAATTGCACCACCGCGCCGAGCAGCCCGAGCCCGACGAGCAGCCCCCATTCGCCGATGCTGTGCGGCACCATGACGAAGGGCAGGGCGATCCCCAGCGGGATCATCGAAATGAGGCTGAACCAGAAGACGATCGCCAGCGCGCTTTCGGTGCGCCCCAGGTCGCGGACCTGGATGGTGATCAGCGCGGTCATCACCGCGCCGCCCAGCGCGATCAGCGTGCCCAGCCCATGATCGCCCTCGAACCCCTGGCTCAGCAGCGTCGTCGGGTTGAGCACCACCAGCACCCCGACGAAGCCGATGATTACCGCGCTCCACCGTGCCCAGCCGACGCGCTCGCCGAGCAGCGCGGCGGCGAGGAAGACGCAGATGATCGGCACCGACAGGTTGATCGTCGTCGCCTCCGCCATCGGCAGATAGATCATCCCGCCGAAATTGAGCGCCATGCCGGTCAGCCCCATCGCCGCGCGCCGCGCGTGGACGCCGGGGCGCTTCGTCGCGAAAATCGACAGGCCGCCGTGCGCCAGCGCCCACAGGATCAGCAGCGGCAGCACCACCGCCTGGCGCCAGAACAGGCTCTCGACGATATGGATGCCCGCCTCGGCGATAGTTTTGACCAGCACGAACATCAGCGACAGGCTGAGCATCGCGAGCAGCCGCAGCGCGATGCCGCCCAGATAGTGCTGCGGCGGGTCGAGGGCGGCGGGGGCGGTCATGCGCGGTTTCGCATATCAGCCCGGATATACTTTGCAAGCTATGCAATTCCTCTCCGGCATGCGGGGAAGGGGGCAAGTCCGGACGCATCCCCCTTGCCCCGCCCCCCATGTCCCGCTAAGGGCGCACTCCGGCCTAGGGGTATAGCTCAGTTGGTAGAGCATCGGTCTCCAAAACCGAGGGTCGCGGGTTCGAGTCCTGCTGCCCCTGCCAGGCCGGACACGAACGGGCGATGGCCCCGCCGCGCCGACGCACTATCTTGCGACATCCATTCTCAATCCATGTTAATTCGCACCTGCCTCCATTGTGCTGGAGTCAGGCCCTATGTTCGACCCCGATGAGATTGCGAGCGGATTGAACGCCGAGCAGGCGGCGCGGCTCCGCTTCCTCCTGCACGCTGGAAAGAGCGCTCCGCGGGAGGTCGTCGACGACAGCCTCTGGGCGCTCAAGCTGCTGCGCCATTTTCAGGACGCCCGCGCCGAGCAGCGGACGGAACTGAACAACTGGGGCTGGGCGGTGGCGATGCGGCTGGGCGACTGAGGCGCGCCCGCCGCGGCGGTGCGCCTGGCGCCGCCTTTGACTTGCAATCCCCACCGCGCGCCGGTAAAGGCCGCCCATTCGGACAGATGCGCCGTTCTCCTTCCGCCTTTCGCCGACATGCTCGGGGAGGGTGGGCGGACTATTGCCCGAAGCGCGCTTGACGCGCAGGGGGCGGCAACCCATCTGGCCGATGACTTTGACGCTTTTCGAGGACAGGACGATCGACATGGCCAAGACCAGCCCCGGTGAATTCATTCGTCAGGTGCGCGCCGAAGCCGGCAAGATCGTGTGGCCGACCGGCCAGGAAACGGTGCGCACGACGATCCTCGTGCTGATCATGGCGACCCTGCTGTCGCTCTTCTTCCTCGGCGTCGATACCGTCTTCAACTTCATCGTCAGCTGGCTGACGTCGCTCGCGCGCTGATCGCGGCGGTTTTTCACAGGACAGGACAGACATGGCGCGCTGGTACATCATTCACGCCTATTCGGGTTTCGAGAACAAGGTGCGCGATTCGGTGCTCGCCGAGGCCGAGCGCATGGGGCTGACCCAACTCGTCGAGGCGGTCGAGGTGCCGACCGAGACGGTGACCGAGGTCAAGCGCGGCAAGAAGGTGCAGGCCGAGCGCAAATTCTTCCCCGGCTATGTGCTGGCGAAGCTCACCATGACCGACGACGTCTATCACCTCGTCAAGAACACACCGAAGGTGACGGGCTTCCTCGGCTCGTCGGGCAAGCCGCAGGCGATTAGCGAGGCCGAAGCCGCGCGCATCCTCAACAGCAAGGAAGAGGCCGCGGCGCGCCCCAAGACCGAAATCCGCGTCGATTACGAGATCGGCGACCAGGTCAAGGTGCTCGAAGGCCCGTTCGCGAGCTTCAACGGCGTCGTCGAGGA
>CALMYE010000322.1 GCA_937873425.1 uncultured Sphingopyxis sp.
GCCAGCGCGCTGCTCGCCGCCGGGCTCGCGAAGGGCGACCGCATCGCCTGGATCGGCAAGAACAGCGATCTTTATTTCATCCTCTTCTATGGCGCCGCGCGCGCGGGCATCGTCATGGCGCCGGTCGGCTGGCGCCTGTCGCCCGCCGAATGGGCGTTCATCGTCAATGATACGCGCGCCAAGATCGTCGTCGGCGGCCCCGGCTTCGAGGATCTCGCCGATCAGCTGACGGGCAGGCTCGATCATGATCCGCGCATCGTCACCGCGTCCGACGCATGGGCGATGATTCGCGGGGCGGAGCGCATTTCCTTCGCCCCTGCCGGCACCGACGATGCGGTGCTGCAGCTCTATACCTCGGGCACCACCGGCAATCCCAAGGGCGCGGTGCTGTCGAACCGCAACCTCTTCGCGCTGCGCAAGCATTCGAGCGAGCTCGACATGCCCTACACCAAATGGGAGGATGACGAGGCGGTGCTGGTCGCCATGCCCTGCGCGCATATCGGCGGCACAGGGCTCGGCATCATGGCGCTCGCCGCCGGGCTGCCCGGCGTCGTGCTGGCCGAATTCAATCCCGACGGCGTGTTCGACGCGGTCGAGCAACATGGCGTGACCCGCTTCTTCATGGTTCCCGCCGCGCTGCAGTTCCTGCTGATGAACCCGCGCTGCGCGAGCGTCGATTTCAGCCGGCTCAAATATATCCTCTACGGCGCCGCGCCGATCCCGCTCGAACTGCTGCGCCAGTGCATCCAGATGTTCGGCGCCCAGTTCATCCAGGCCTATGGCATGACCGAGACGACCGGCACCATCTGCATGCTGCCGCCCGAAGATCACGACCCGGCGGGGAACAAGCGCATGCGCTCGGCGGGCAAGCCGCTCCCCGGCGTCGAGATCCGCATCCTCGGCCCGGACGGGCAGGAGCTGCCGACGGGCGAGGTGGGGGAGATCGTCACCCGCTCGTCGAACAACATGATCGGCTACTGGAACCTGCCCGATGCGACCGCGAAGACGATGACGGAGGGCGCCTGGATTCACACCGGCGATGCCGGCTATCTCGACGAGGACGGCTATGTCTTCATCCACGACCGGATGAAGGACATGATCATCACCGGCGGCGAGAATGTCTATCCGGCCGAGGTCGAAAGCGCGATCTACGGCCACCCCGCGGTGCAGGAGGTCGCGGTGATCGGCATCCCCGACGACAAATGGGGCGAGACGGTGAAGGCCGTGGTGGTCGCGAAGCCGGGCGAGACGGTCGAGGAAGCCGACATCATTGCCTGGGCGCGCGAGCGGATCGCGCCCTTCAAGGCGCCGCGCAGCATCGACGTGATCGACGCGCTGCCGAGGAACGCCAGCGGCAAGATTTTGCGCAAGGATTTGCGCGCGCCCTATTGGGAAGGGCGCGAGCGGATGGTGAATTGAGCCGGGACGCAAAGATGCATTGGTTCTCTTGTCGTCTCAATGCTGAACATGAGAACCAAGCGAAGCATCTGCTTTGATCCATTCGATCGCAAGCTTCTCATAGTCGGCGAAGAGCAACTCGTCAGCATCCAAGCCGGCATCGGCGAGGAGTTGGAGTCTGGAATTTACGAAAGCATCGTAGCTGTTGACCAAATTTGGTCCCGTAGGAATCGTCTTGCGACGTGAGGCAGTGAACAGAAAGTCTCGGACTCGGCGTACCATTGTGCGTGCGTCATTTTGGTGCGGGTTAATGTCCATGCCATTCAGATCAGAAACAAATATCTGATAGCGATACGGTTCGCTTTCCAGAATGAGGCAACGTTTTTCTTTTTGATGAGTGCCGCCATATTGCTTGGCAGCTAGAAAAAAGCCTAGCTCCAAAGGCATGTTGAAGCGGGGCAGATTATTTACCGGGTCGGGATCAACGCATGATAGATCGTGGATACCGTAACGACTTTCCCCGATGATTCTGTACAATTTATCGATCCTGGTGCCGGTCGCATCATCCAACTCCCTCGCGCAACGGACTCGAAAGCCGCAGCCAATGACCGCAAAGGCAAGTGCCTCAAAATTGTCCGTCCATTCCGGGTCGAATCGACAATTTATGAAGACATCTTGAGGGTTGGTCTGGCCAGCAGCCATGCGCTAGATTAAGTCTCGTTGGCCGGGACAGATTGCGCTTCGAAAATTTTACTCACAATCTTTTTAGCCTGAGCTTGCGTCAGCTTGGACTTTTTCGGTACGGCGTTGAGGCTCGCAACTGCAAGGAACCGCGCACGCGCTACTGCTTCCGTCTTTGTGGGTGTTTGCGCCGTCAATTTGCCATCATGGGTGGAGCGAACCACCCAACCGCGCTTCGCCACAGGCTGTTTCTTTCTGACGCTTTTTGACATCATGGATTCCAATTGTGCTTGTGGAAGATAAGATGTCTCTCCGCATTGTGCAAATGCCAAATTGTGATGGCTTGGTCCATTTCGGTCCTCAGAAAAACTGCGTCCCGCCGTCCTGGTTGATGATCGCCCCGGTCATGTAACCCGCGCGCTTCGACAGCAGGAAGGTGAAGAGGTCGGCCAGTTCGTGCGGTCGTCCGACGCGGCCCAGCGCGACCTTCATCCCCCATTGCTCGCGCATCCAGCGGTCGAGCGCTTCGTCGGGATCGCCGCCATAAGCCGCCACTGCCTGTTCGGCCGCGCCCGCCAGCGCCTCGGTCGCCACCGCGCCCGGCGCGACGCAGTTCACGCGCACGCCCCTGGGGCCATAGGCCATCGCCAGATTCTTCGACAGCGCCGCGATGCCCGATTTCATCGCGACATAGGGATAGAGATGCGCCGCCGCCGCGCGCGTCGAGTAGGAGGCGGTAAGCACCACCGCCCCGCCGCCGCTTGCCGCGATCACCGGCAGCGCCGCGCGGCACGCGCGCACGCTCGTCATCAGTACGGCGTCGAAGCTCGCGGCCCATGCCGCGTCATCCTCTTCCTCGAAACCGCCGTGGCTCGTCACCGGCCCCGCGGTGACCGCCAGCCCATAGAGGCCGCCGAAATGCTCGGCGGCGGACGCGATCGCCGCTTCGACCTCGCCCGCTTCGGTCGCGTCGGCGCCGCGCACGATCACTTCGGCGCCGCTCTCGCGCAGCACCGCCGCCTTGGCCTCGCCGCGCGTCATGTCTCGCGCGATCAGCGCGATGCGCGCGCCTTCCTTCGCGAGCTGCCCGGCGGTCGCATAGCCCATGCCCTGCGTCCCGCCGACGATGACGATCGGCTCGCCGGCCAGCCCCAGGTCCATCTCAGCCCACCTTCTGCCGCTCGCGCGCCCGCACGAACCCCTCGCGCGCCATGCACCGTGCGAGCCAGTCCTTCGTCGCCTCGCCCAGCATATCGTCCGCGCGCAACGACGTCGCGAGGAACGCCGCATAGCCGATGGCGATATCGGCGATGGTGAAGCGCCCCGCGACCAGCCATTCGCGTCCGTCGGCCAGCGCCGTCTCGATGCTTTTCGCACGCCCGCCGAAGAAGGCTTTGTAGTCGTCCACCGCCTGCGCCAGCCGCCGCTCCGGCGGCTCGACGCGCGTGTAGCGCAGCATGA
>CALMYE010000323.1 GCA_937873425.1 uncultured Sphingopyxis sp.
GCTATCACACCCACTGCGACCCGCGCCTCAACGCGGGGCAGTCGCTGGAGCTGGCCTTTCTGCTCGCGGAGATGCTCAACCAGGAAATGGCCGAGCGGGCGAAGCAGGCGGCGTAAAGCGAAGATACCCTATCAAGTTCCGTTCCCCGAGCGAAGACGAGGGGCCAAGCCGAGCGAAGTCGAGGCCGCGACGCCCGAGGTTCTCGCTCCGCTCGAACGCGCCCCTCGTCTTCGCTCGGGGAAGCGGATTTGGGGTAAGGGAACGAAGCTATTTTTCCGTGCCGCTCCACGCCTGCGTGTCGGCGAACACCCGCCCCAGCGCGACGTGCAGGTCGGCGTCCTCCGCCGCGCCGCCCAAGGGAATCGCGTCGGTGAAATTGTCGCCCGCCTTGTGATAGTCGCCGGCGAGAAACGCCTGCAGCAGGTCCATGTCGGAAAAGCTGCCGCCGACCATCAGCGACGGCACGCCCTTCGCGCCGAGCGCCCAGCCGTCCTGCCGCTGAACGAAGGCGTCGGCCTCGCCGTCGTCGTCGATCTTGCGGCCGAGCCGCGTCGCGACGTCGCGCACCACCGCGTCATAGGCGGGCCGCCCGCGGCCGATCGTCGCGACCGGCGTGCCGCGCGGCGAGATGGCGATGGTGTCAATGTTGAGCGCGACGGTGATGTCGCCGAGCGGCACCACCGGATGGTCGGCGAAATGCCAGGCGCCGAGCAGCCCCTTCTCCTCCGCGGTCGTCGCGAGGAAATAGATGTCGCGGTCGGGGCGCGGACCGCCCGCGAGGCGCTTCGCGACCTCGATCAGCACCGCGATGCCGCTCGCATTGTCGACCGCGCCGTTGCAGATGCGGTCGGCGTCGCCCTCCTCGCCGCAGATGCCGAGATGGTCCCAGTGGCCGAGGAAGAGCAACGCCTTGCCGTCGGGCTTCGCGCCCGGCAGCTTCGCGACGATATTGTTGCTGGCGAAGGCGCGCACGGCGGTTTTCGTGTCGATATCGGCGGTCACCGGCAGCGCGAGGCCGCGATAGCCGGCGTCCATGGCCGCCGCCATGACCTCCTCTGCCTTGTGACCGGCGCGGGCCAGCACCGCCTCGGTCGCGGGGAGCGAGATGAAGCCGCTCGCCTGCGCGCCCGGCTTCGCGCTCGCCAGGCGCACCGCCGCGCCGCCGAGCGAGCCGCGCAGGTCGGCCCAGGGCAGCGCATCCGGCGCGACGACCAACACCCCCGCCGCACCGGCGTCGGCGAGCATCTGGCGCCGTTCGCGATAGCGCGGCAGCTTGTCGCCGAAGGGCGGATTGTCGAAGAGCATGATCGCGAGCTTGCCCGCGACGTCGGCATTCAATTTGCCCTCGCCGTCGAGGCCATAGCCGACGAAGACGACCGGCACATCGGCGAGCGACAGGGCCGGATCGCGGCCGGTGAGGATCAGGCTGTCCGCTTCGAGCGCGAAGTCGCGCCCCTGGACCTTGAACCTCACCTCGCCCGACACCGCCCGGCTTTCGACCAGCGGCACCGGCTGGAGCCAGGGCGTGGCGCTGCCCGGCACGGGTTCGAGCCCGGCCTTCGCCCATTCGCCGACGATATAGGCGATGGTGCGGTCCTCGCCCTCGGTCCCCGGCGCGCGGCCCTCGAAAGCGTCGCTCGCGAGGATGCGCATATGCGCCGCAAGGTCGGCCTCGGCGACGGGGGCATCAACCGGCCGGGCGTGGAGGACGGGGACGGCGAGAACCGACAGGGCGACGGCCGCGATCGCGGCGCGAAACTTTATTGCGTGCATGGGCGCGCCGCATCGCATGTTCGCGCCGCGCGGGCAAGGCGCGTTCGTCGAAGCGGACGGGGCGTTGGTGGCCCCTGAAAGCCCCTCCCCTTCAGGGGAGGGGTTGGGGTGGGGGCCTGCGGGGTAGTGCGAGGCCGAATGGCCCACCCCGCTGCGACATAGGTCCGGCTGCGCCGGACCAAGTCTCGCTGCCCAGTGTCGGGTGAACAGTCCCCCGGACTGTTCAGGCCATGCCGGGGGCATGGCCGACCCGACACTCCTGAAGGGGAGGGGTTTGATCTCCTATCGCCCCGCACGCTCCAGCAGCGCCCGGGCCGCCGCAACGTGCATGTCCTCGATCATCCGCCCTTCGTGGCGCTGCGCCCCGCCGGTGGCGGCGGCGACGAGCGCCTCGGCCTCCGCGATCTCCCGCGCCGAGGGGGCGAAGGCGGCGTTGCACGGATCGACCTGCGTCGGATGGATCAGCGTCTTGCCGTCGAAGCCGAGCCGGCGCCCCTCGGCGGCTTCGGCGGCGAAACCCGTCGCATCGTCGATGGCATTGTAGACGCCGTCGAACGCCCAGACGCCGCCCGCGCGCGCGGCGAGTATGATCGCCTGGATCGCATGGCTCATCGCGCCGCGATCCATGCCGTCGGGCAGCTTCAGTTCGTGCGCGAGGTCGTTGAGCCCGGCGATCAGCCCCGCGACCGCAGGGTCGGCGGCGATGCCCTGCGCGGCATAGATGGCGGCGGGCGTCTCGATCATCGCGAACAGCGGCACACCGAGCGCGCGGGCGGGATCGAGGTCGGCGGGGGCATCGACCTTGGGCAGCACCATGGCGTCGAGCGGCAGGCCCGCCACGGCGTCCAGGTCCGCCGGCTGCTCGGCGCTGCCCGTGCCGTTGATCCGCACCGCGACGCGCTTGCCGGGAAAGCCCGCCGTCACCGCCTCGCGCATCGCGGCGCGCGCCTCAGCCTTGCGCTCGGCGGGCACCGCATCCTCCAGATCGACGATCAGCAGGTCGGCGGCGAGCCCCTGCGCCTTTTCGAGCGCGCGGGCGTTGGAGCCGGGGACATAGAGCAGCGAGCGGGGCGCGAAGTCGGTCATGCGCTTTTCTGTGG
>CALMYE010000324.1 GCA_937873425.1 uncultured Sphingopyxis sp.
ATTACTGGCGCGCGCTCGACCGCGCGATGGCCTTCACCGTGCCGCGCCCGTCGATCCTGGTGGTCAATTATCCGTCGAACCCCACGGCGGAGGCGGTCGATCTCGCCTTCTACGAGCGGCTCGTCGCCTGGGCGAAGGAGAACAAGGTCTGGGTGCTGTCGGATCTCGCCTATTCGGAGCTTTACTACGACGGCAATCCGACACCCTCGATCCTGCAGGTGCCGGGCGCCAAGGACGTCGCGATCGAGTTCACCTCCATGTCCAAGACCTATTCGATGGCGGGGTGGCGCATGGGCTTTGCGGTCGGCAACAAGCGCCTGATCGCGGCGATGACGCGAGTGAAGTCCTATCTCGACTATGGCGCCTTCACGCCGATCCAGGCCGCGGCCTGCGCCGCGCTCAACGGGCCGCAGGACATCGTCGCGAAGAACCGCGAACTGTATCAGAAACGCCGCGACGTGATGGTCGAAAGCTTCGGCCGCGCGGGATGGGATATTCCGAGCCCGCCCGCGTCGATGTTCGCCTGGGCGCCGCTGCCGCCCGCGCTCAGGGAGATGGGCAGCCTCGAATTCTCGAAGCAGCTGTTGACGCACGCCAAGGTCGCGGTCGCGCCGGGTGTCGGTTACGGCGAGGACGGCGAGGGCTTTGTCCGCATCGCGATGGTCGAGAATGAGCAGCGCATCCGGCAGGCCGCGCGCAACATCAAGAAGTTCCTGCAGATGCACGGGGTGAATACGCCGTCGGTCGCGGCCGGGTGACGGGAGCAGGCCTCGGCGCGATCGCCGAGACGATCCAGCTGTCGGTCACGCCGGTGTTCCTGCTCGTCGCGACGGGCGCGCTGCTCAACGTCCTGACCGGGCGGCTGGCGCGCGTCGTCGATCGTTCGCGCGACCTGATCGACCGCTGGGCCACGACCGAAGGGCACGAACATGACCGCGTCGTCGCCGAACTGCGCGCGGTCGACCGGCGGATGGACGTGATCAACAATTCGATCGCGGCGGCGGTGGCGTGCGGGATCGTCGTGTGCCTGCTCGTCGCGCTGCTGTTCGCCCAGGCGTTCGCGGGATTCAACCTGGGGATCGCGGCGGCCTGGGTGTTCGCGTTGGCGATGCTGCTGCTCCTGCTGTCGCTCGTCCTGTTCCTGATCGAGGTGCGGATGGCGATCCGCACCATCCATGTGCCGCTGGAATTGCTCGAGCTGGAGGAGATGGGCTGGCGCAAGCGGCAGGGGCGGGGGTGAGAATCCCGTCGTCCCGGCGAAAGCCGGGGCCGGTGTGGGGGAATGCCAGCGATCCCGGCTTTCGCCGGGATGACGCATCGGTCAGGGCGCCACGCTTTCCCGATAGGTCGGCGCCGCCCGCTTCCGGCTCGCCTGCTCATAGGCATAGCCGGCAGTCAGCACCTCGGCGTCGGCCCATTTCGGGCCGATGAAGCTGATCCCGATGGGCAGCCCTTCGATCGCGCCCATCGGCACCGTCAGGTGTGGATAGCCGGCGACGGCGGGAAGCTGGCTCGCGCCCGGCCCCGAATAATGATCGCCGTTGACGAGGTCGCTCGTCCAGGCGGGTCCGTTGGACACGCCGACGAGCAGATCCACGCCATGATCCCCGAGCAGCCGGTCGATCCCCTCCGGCCCCGCGAGGCGCGCCGCCTTCGCCTTCGCTTCGATATAGGCGGGGCTGTCGAGCCCGCCCTTGCTCTCGGCCAGTTCGAACAGCGACTGGTCGAACCAGCGCAGTTCCTCCGGGTCTGCCTTGTTGAAGGCGATGAGGTCGGCGAGCGTCTTCGGGCCGTCCGCCGCGGGCAGCCCCGCGAGATAGGCGGCCATGTCGGTCTTGAGCTCGGTCAGCAATATCTCGAACTCGGCGGCGCCCAGTTCCTCCAGCCCCTTGCGGCTGTCCTTTATCTCGACGATCGTCGCGCCGAGATCGGCCATCTGCGCCAGCGCGGCGTCGAACAGCGCGGCGATATCGGCGCGGCCGCCGATGCGGTCGCGCAGCACGCCGATGCGCTTGCCTTGCAGCCCTGTCGCGCGCAGCCCGGCGCTGTAATCGGCCTTGCGGGCATCGGCCTCCGCCGTCGCAGGATCGGCGGGGTCGCTGCCCGCCATGGCGGTCAGCAGGTTGGCCGCGTCGCGCACGGTCAGCGTCATTGGCCCCGCCGTGTCCTGGCTGTAGCTGATCGGCACGATATAGGTGCGGCTGACGAGGCCGACGGTCGGCTTGAAGCCGACCACGCCGTTGACGCCCGCGGGGCAGATGATCGAGCCGTCGGTTTCGGTGCCGACGGTCAGCGCGGCGAGGCTCGCCGCCATCGCCGCGCCGCTGCCCGATGAGGAGCCGCATGTATTGCGGTCGAGCGCGTGCGGGTTCTTCGTGAGGCCGCCGACCGCGCTCCAGCCGCTGGTCGAGCCGTTCGACCGGATGTTCGCCCATTCGGACAGATTGGTCTTGCCCAGGATCACCGCGCCCGCGTCGCGCAGCCGCGCGACGAGCGGCGCATCGCGGCCCGTCACATTGTCCTTGAGCGCGAGGCTGCCGGCGGTGGTCGGCACAGGCCCCGCCGCCTCGATATTGTCCTTGAGCAGCACGGGAATGCCGTGCAGCGGCCCGCGCACCCGCCCCGCCTTGCGCTCGGCATCGAGCCGGCGCGCCTCGCCCAGCGCATCGGGAAGGGTCGCGATCACTGCGTTCAGCGCCGGCCCCTCGTCGTCGATCGCCCGGATGCGTTCGAGATAGGCGGCGGTGATGGACTCGCTGGTGGTGCGGCCCTCCTCCATCTCGAGCTGCAGCGCCGATGCGTCCTTGCCCGCGACTTCGGGCGGCGGCGCGGCGGTGGCCGGGGCAATCAGGAGCAGGGGCGCGGCGGCGGCAAAAATTTTTCGCATGGACAGAAGGCTGGCAGCCGTAGCGGCAATTGCAAGCGCTGATTTTCGGCGCGCCGCAGCGGCGTTGACACGGTCGGCGGGGCTCTGCACCCTTGCCGTTCGGGAGAGACAGATGAGCCAGAAACCAGCCCTTGCCGCGGACATCGGGGCGCCGCCCCCGGACCGTGCCGCCGCCAATGCGCGGACGATGCTGTGGGTGCTGCTGATCGTCTATATCTTCAATTTCCTCGATCGGCAGATCGTCAATATCCTCGCCGAGCCGATCAAGGGCGAACTGGGGCTGAGCGATACCGAACTCGGGCTGCTCGCGGGGCCGGCCTTCGCGGTCTTCTATGCGGTGCTCGGCATTCCGATCGCGCGCTATGCCGACAAGGACGGGACGAACCGCGTGCGGCTGATCGCGCTCGCGCTCGCCATCTGGTCGGCGATGACCGCGGTGTGCGGGCTCGCGCAGAATTTCGTGCAACTGCTCCTCGCGCGCATCGGCGTCGGCATCGGCGAGGCGGGCTGCACGCCCGCGGCGCATTCGCTGATCACCGACAGCGTGAAGCCCGAGAAGCGTTCCTCGGCGATCGCCTTCTATGGCATGGGCGTGCCGATCGGCTCGCTGCTCGGGCTGATCATCGGCGGCATCGTCAACGATCTCTACGGCTGGCGCATCGCGCTGATGCTGGTCGGCGTGCCGGGGCTGCTGCTTGCGCTGATCGTGCTGTTCGTGCTGCGCGAGCCGCGGCATCTGAAGCCCGTCGAAGCGGCGGGCGTGGCGCGGCCCGCGCAGCTTTCGACGGGCGAGGCGATGCGTGAAATCTTCAACTCGCGCGCCTTCGTCTACATATTGATCGCGGCGTCGGTCACCGCTTTCCTCGGTTATGGCAAGGCGCTGTGGACGATCAGTTTCTTCATCCGCAGCCACGGCCTGTCGACGACCGAGGCGGGGCTGGCGATGGCGGTGGTGCTGGGGCTCGCCGGGGTGTTCGGCACCTGGTTCGGCGGCAAGATGGCCGATATCTTCGGGTCGCGCGACAAGAAGCATATCCTGACCTTCCCCGCCTATGGCATGGCGGTCGCGGCGCCGGTGCTGTTCCTCGGCTATTATATGGAGAATTGGCTGGTCGCGGTCGCGCTGCTGATCGTGCCGACGGTGCTCAACTCGGCCTATTACGGCCCTGCCTATGCCTGTGTGCAGGGGCTGGTGCGGCCGCAGGCGCGCGCGGTGGCGGCGTCGATCATGCTGTTCGGCCAGAATCTGATCGGCCTCGGCTTCGGACCCTTCCTGTTCGGAGTGCTGTCGGACATGCTCGCGCCGACCTATGGTCAGGAAAGCGTTCGCTATGTCCTTTATGGTGCGGCGTGGCTCGGGCTGATCCCCGCCTTCTTCTTCTGGCGCGCGAGTTTGCGGCTGAAGGCGGAACTCAAGTCGGGTTAGAAGGGCGGCGCAGTCCGCGCCCGCTGCGCCTCCGCGGCGTCGATCCACCAGCCGAGATCGTCGGCGAAGCGCGGGAACGCCTTGACCAGCCGCGCGCCGTCCTCGCCGGTCGGCCGGCCGTCGGCGTCGAAGGCGCCGCCGATCCGGGCAAGCGAGAGCGGCGTCGAGGTGACGACCATTCCCATCGCGCCCAGCGTGATGCGCCATGACGTCGCCGCACGGACACCCGCGAAGGGACCCGCCGAATAGGAGGCGATGGCGGCGGGGCGCCAAGCGAACTCGGGCAGATAATGATCGGTCAGATTCTTGAGTCCCGGCTGCAGCCCGCCATTATATTCGCCGGTCACGAAGACGAAGCCGTCGACGGCGACGATCCTCGCCGCCAGCTCGGCCATCGCGGGCGGCGCCTCGCCCTTCGGATAGTCGCTGAAACGGCGGTCGAGCATCGGCAGGTCGATCGCCTTGGCGTCGATGAGCTCGGCCTGGTCGCCGCGCGCCCGCAGCGCCCCGACGATCCAGCGTGCGAGTTTGATGCCCTGCCGGTCGCGGCGGTAGCTGCCATAGAAGACGAGGATGGCGCGGGACATGGGGTCTCCTATGGGCGGATGGTGATGGGGGTGCCGTCGGGAACGAGGGACCATAATTGGTCCATCTGACTCATTGTTATGCGGATATTGCCGTCATTCGGCTCGTGACGCAAAGACGATCGCGGATAGGCGACCCGTCCATCATGGATGACGATATTTTCGCCCGGCGCAAGGCCCCGCGCGCTGGCATAGGTGCGGTCTGCGGCGTTGGGATAAGAGATGCGCAGCGACCTGTAGTGGCCCTTGCCCGTTGTCCGGTCTGCGATGACATAATCGCCTTCGGGCGTTCGACCGTCACCGGCGAAGCGTTTCGGGCCGATGGGTTGATCGCCCAGCGTGATCCCGAAATAGGTGATCAGCTCTTCTTCGCCCGCATAGAGCGTCAACCAGCCCTCGCTCTTGACGATAACGACCCGGTCGGCGCGTGCGCCGGCCGGCAGTTCTGTCGGAGACGACGATCCGCATGCGGCGAGCAGCAGCGTGGAGAGAAGGATCGCGCGCATGAGCGCCATTATGCGCGCGCACAAGCCGGGTGCAAGCGGCCCTTGCAAGAGAGCTCCCCCGATCTAAGCTGATCTTCGAAAAAGGGAGGGGAGAACGAAGATGCGCGTCTATCGCACACCGGACGAGCGGTTCGAGGGGCTGCCCGACTGGCCCTATGCGCCGCAGTATCTGGAAATCGCGGACGGCCTTCGCGTCCATTATGTCGATGAGGGCGCGGGCGATGCCCAGCCCGTGCTGATGCTGCATGGCGAGCCGACCTGGGCCTATCTTTATCGCAAGATGATCGGGCCGGCGGTCGCCGCGGGCTTTCGCGTCGTCGCGCCCGATCTGATCGGCTTCGGGCGGTCGGACAAGCCGCTCGACGCGTCGGCCTACAGCTACGCGCGGCAGGTCGCGTGGATGCGGCAGTGGATCGAGGCGCTTGATTTGCGGAACATGGTCCTCGCCTGTCAGGACTGGGGATCGCTGATCGGCCTGCGGCTGGTGGCGGAAATGCCCGAACGCTTCGCGGGGGTGGCGCTGTCGAACGGTGGGCTGCCCGAAGGTCAGCCGGCCCCGCGCGCCTTCGCCATCTGGCGCGCCTTTTCGCGGCTCAGCCCGGTCTTTCCGGTCGGGCGCATCGTCAATGCGGGGGCGAAGCGGTTGCTGACGCCGGCGGAGATCGCCGCCTATGACGCGCCCTTTCCGACGCGCGCGTCGAAGGTCGCGGCGCGGATATTCCCGTCCTTTGTGCCGCTGGGCGACAATGTCGCGGTGCCCGACCAGAAGCGCGCGTGGGCGGCGCTGGAGGCGTTCGACAAGCCCTTCCTGTGCTGTTTCGCCGACGGCGACCCGATCACGCGCGGCGGCGATGCGCTGTTCACCGAGCGCGTTCCCGGCGCGCGCGGCATGGCGCACCGCACGCTGCACGGCGGGCATTTCATTCAGGAAAATGACCCGGCGGGGTTCGTGCAGGCGATCCGGGATGTGGCGGCGGCGGACGCCAATCGCTGAAGAGGCAGTGTGCCCCTGCGAAGGCAGGGGCCCATCTCCTGCCGGCGCTATGCCGGACCCACGGGAGATGGGTCCCCGCCTTCGCGGGGACACAGAAAGATCAATCGCTGAACGGATCGCGGATCAGGATCGTGTCGTCGCGTTCGGGGCTGGTCGACACCAGCGCGATCGGGGTTTCGATCAGTTCCTGCACGCGCTGGATATATTTGATCGCCTGCGCGGGCAGGTCGGCATAGCTGCGCGCGCCGGCGGTCGATTCGTGCCAGCCGTCCATCTCCTCGTAGATCGGCTCGACCGCCGCCTGGTCCGCGGCGTGGGCGGGGAAATAGTCGAGGATCTTGCCGCGCAGGCGATAGCCGGTGCAGATGCGCACTTTCTCGAACCCGTCGAGCACGTCGAGCTTGGTCAGCGCGATGCCGGTGACGCCCGACACCGCGCAGCTTTGGCGCACCAGCACCGCGTCGAACCAGCCGCAGCGGCGCTTGCGGCCGGTGACGGTGCCGAATTCATGCCCGCGTTCGCCGAGCCGCTGGCCGGTTTCGTCCTCGAGCTCGGTCGGGAAAGGCCCGCTGCCGACGCGCGTCGTATAGGCCTTGGCGATGCCGAGCACGAAGCCCGCCGCCGAGGGGCCGAGGCCCGAGCCCGACGCCGCGGTGCCGCTGACCGTGTTCGAGCTGGTGACGAAGGGATAGGTGCCATGATCGATGTCGAGCAGCACGCCCTGCGCGCCCTCGAACAAGATGCGCGCGCCGGCCTTGCGCACCTTCTTGAGCCGCTTCCACACCGGCTGCGCATATTCGAGCACGAAGTCGGCGATCTCCCCGAGGTCGGCGAGCAGGCGCTCGCGGTCGATCGGCGGCTCGCCGAAACCGGCGCGCAGCGCGTCGTGATGCGCGGTCAGGCGGTCGATCTGCGGTTCGAGATGGTCGAGGTGGGCGAGGTCGCAGACGCGGATCGCGCGGCGGCCGACCTTGTCCTCATAGGCGGGGCCGATGCCGCGCCCGGTGGTGCCGATCTTGCCCGCGCCCGCCGCGGTCTCGCGCAGCGCGTCGAGGTCGCGGTGAAAGGGCAGGATCAGCGCGCAATTGTCGGCGATGGCGAAATTGTCGGACGTGATCTCGACCCCCTGGCCGCGCAGCTTGGCGATCTCGTCCTTGAGCGCCCAGGGATCGAGCACGACGCCGTTGCCGATGATCGACAGCGTGCCGGTGACGATGCCCGACGGGAGCAGCGACAGCTTGTAGGTCTGGTTGCCGACGACGAGCGTATGGCCGGCATTGTGGCCGCCCTGGAAACGGACGACGGCGTCGGCGCGGCTGGCGAGCCAGTCGACGATCTTGCCCTTGCCCTCGTCGCCCCATTGCGACCCGATGACGGTGACATTTGCCATGATGCTGTCCTGCTGAACCCGGCCCGGAAAAGCCCGGCGCGGCCTTAGCGGATTTGGGCGGAGAGGCAAGGGCGACGGCAGGAAATGTGGAGATGACTGGCGATTTGAGCCCCTCCCCTTTAGGGGAGGGGTTGGGGTGGGGTTTCGAACCCTTGCGCAAGGCCGATGGACCCCACCCGCTGCGACTAACGGACAAGTCCGTAAGTCTCGCTGCCCTCCCCTGAAGGGGAGGGATGGAGAATGTATGACCGATCCTCAAGCCCCCTTTCACGCCCATATCTACTACGACCCCGGCGAACGCGCCGTGGCGGCCGCGCTGCGCGGCGCCTTCGGCCGAGATCCGGCGATTCTGTTCGTCGGGGCGATGACCGACGGTCCGGCCGGGCCGCATCCCGTCGCGCAATATGAGGTGCATTTCCGCAGCAGCCACCGGCCCGCCGTCGTCGCGGCGATCGAGGCGGCGGGACTGCGCGCGCTCGTCCACCCGCTGACCGACGACGATCTCGCCGACCATAGCAGCCTCGCGCAATGGATCGGCGCGCCGGTCGAGCTGGACCTGTCGGTCCTCGACCCGCCGGGGGTGAATCAGGGGATTCCGCGGTTCGGCGTTTCGGATTTCTGATCCCCGCTTGTGCTTCACTCAACAGGAGAAATCGGATGAAGCTTCCGTTCATGCTTGCTGCGGTCGCTGCCGCAACACTTGCCCTGCCGACATCGGCCGCGCTCCCGCCCGAATGGCAGCGCGTTGCCGAACTGAAAGCGATCCTGGCGAGCAACGATCTGGTGAAAGCCTTCCAGGGGCGCATGATCGATCGCATCGAGTTCGTGCGTCATGATCTGTACCGCGTGACCGCCGGCGAGTGCTTCGCGCTCGTTTCGATCAAGGAAAAGCCGTTGCCGGATAACATGGACGGCGCGCGCAAGTTCGACGTCGTTCCCGGCGAGGTCGATTGCCCCACCGAGAGGGAATAGCCGCGCTTGCCTCAGTCCCCGGCGCTCTGCGGGCCGTCGGGGCCGAGGCGCCAGCCGCAGCCGAGCCGAGCCGCATCCTCGGCATCGGTCAGCGCCGCCACCGTCTGCCAGCCGTCGGCGCGCAGGTTCGCGGCGAGCGCCGGGTCGTGGCCGAGGGGGAGGAAGATGCGGCGCTCGGCGACGTCCTCGCCGCCCAGCCCCTCGTCGATCAGCGGATCAGGGTAGAGCGAAAAGCCCACCGCGGCCTCCTCGACCGCGTCGCCGACCGGGATCGCATAGGCGCCGCCGCGCCCGATCGCGTCGCCCTGGCCGGGGACGAAGAGCTGGAAGCCGAACCAGCTCTGATAGGCGAAGCCGTGGCGTTCGGTCGGATCGAGCGTCAGCGTCGCGCGGCCGCGCACCGGCGCGGCGATCGCTTCGAGCGCGTCGAGGCGGCTCGCCAGCAGGCCGCCGGCATCGAAGGCGCGCAGGTCGGCGAGCGCGGGGTCGAACGGGCCGGTCGCGCGCAGCAGCGGCAGCCAGGCGCCGGCGCCGATCCGGACGAGCGCGCCCGCATCCTTGGCGTCGAGCTCGTCGCGCAGCTCGTCGAGCGACGCCGCGACGGGCAGCGCCCCGGCGAGCAGATCGACGAGATCGGGCAGGGTGAAGTCGATGGTGACGGGGCCGATTCCGGCGGCGTCGAGCGCGTCGATCGCGACGGTGACGATCTCGCGCGCCGCGGCGACGCTGTCGCTGCCGATCAGTTCGGCGCCGACCTGCAGCATCTCGCGCGCCGGGCGGAGCTGGCTCGCGCGCAGCTTGACCACCTGCCCGGCGTAGCAGAGGCGCAGGGGCCGCGGCGCATGGGCGAGCAGCGAGGTGGCGATGCGCCCGACCTGCCGCGTGATGTCGGGGCGCAGCGCCAGCGTGCGCTGCGACACCGGGTCGGTGAAGCGCAGCAGGTCGCGCGACGAGCGCTCGTCGTCGCCGCCCAGCGTCTCGCGGAACTCGGCGAGCGGCGGCGACACGCGGCCGTATCCGTGCGCGCGCATCGCATCGACCAGCGCCCGCGTGACGCGCGACGCCGCCTCCGCCTGCGCGGGCAGGCGGTCGCGGAGGCCTTCGGGCAGCAGGGCGGGGGTTTTGGGCATCGGGGCTCTCCTACGCGGCGAATGCCACTAGTGAAAGCCCCTCCCCTTCAGGGGAGGGGTTGGGGTGGGGCCATCAGCCTTGCGCAAGGCCCGCAAGCCCCACCCCGCTGCGACTAGGGAGCAAGCTCCCAAGTCTCGCTGCCCCTCCCCTGAAGGGGAGGGGTTTGATCGGCTCTAGAACTTCAGTCCCTTCACCGTCTTCACGCCGGGAAGCTGGCAGACTTGCCACAGCAGCGGTTCGGGCATTGCCGAGTCGAGGCTGAGCAGCAGCACCGCCTCGCCGCCCGCAGCGCGGCGGCCGAGGTGGAAGGTGCCGATGTTGAGGCCCGCGTCGCCCAGCGTCGTGCCGATGCGGCCGATGAAGCCCGGCGCGTCCTCGTTGACGATATAGAGCATGTCGCCGTCGAGGTCGGCCTCGACCTTGATGCCGAACATCTCGACGAGGCGTGGTTCGTTGTTGCCGAACAGCGTCCCCGCGACCGAGCGGTCGCCCGCTTCGGTGGCGACGGTGACGCGCACCAGCGTATGGTAATCGCCCTCGCGGTCGTGGCGCACCTCGCGCACGTCGAGTCCGCGCTCGCGCGCCAGATGCGGCGCGTTGACCATGTTCACGCTGTCCGAATAGCGGCGCATCAGGCCGGTCAGCACCGCGGCGGTAATCGGCTTGATGTTGAGTTCGGCCGCCGCGCCCTCGACCTCGACCGAGATCTTGTCGAGATTGTCGTGCGCGAGCTGGCCGACGAGGCTGCCGAGCTTTTCGGCCAGGCTCATATAGGGGCGCAGCTTCGGCGCTTCCTCCGCCGACAGGCTCGGGACGTTGAGCGCATTGGTGATGCCGCCGGTGAGCAGATAGTCGGAAATCTGCTCGGCCACTTGAATGGCGACATTGACCTGCGCCTCGTCGGTCGAGGCGCCGAGGTGCGGCGTGCAGATGAAGTTCGGCGTGCCGAACAGCGGATGGTCGGCCGGCGGCGGCTCCTGCGCGAACACGTCGAGCGCCGCGCCCGCGACATGGCCGCTGTCGAGCGCCTCCTTCAGCGCCGCCTCGTCGATCAGCCCGCCGCGCGCGCAGTTGACGATGCGGATGCCCTTCTTGGTCTTCGCCAGATTCTCCCTGGACAGGATGTTGCGCGTCTGGTCGGTCAGCGGGGTGTGCAGGGTGATGAAGTCTGCGCGCGCGAGCAGGCCGTCGAGATCGACCTTCTCGACGCCCAGCTCGATCGCGCGTTCGGGCGTCAGGAAGGGGTCGAAGGCGATCACCTTCATCCGCAGGCCCAGCGCCCGCTCGGCGACGATGCTGCCGATATTGCCGCAGCCGATCAGGCCCAGCGTCTTCG
>CALMYE010000325.1 GCA_937873425.1 uncultured Sphingopyxis sp.
AGCGCCTCGCCGTTGCGCATGAACAGGTCGAACAGCGGCACCGGGTCGGGCGACGACCATTCGCCCTTGTCCCAGGCGCGATACCAGCCGACCGACCCCGACAGCGCGAGCCGGACGAGCGCCGCCCAGCTATGGACATGCACTACAGCCTCCGGCCCCCGGCCGCGGCCGCCGAGGATGCGGACGCTGCCGTCGGGCAGATGCCCCTCCAGCGTGCCGTGATCGAGCCCGGCGTCGATGCGGTCGAGCCGGCGGTGGAAAAAGGCCGCCGGCGCATGCGCCGCCAGCCGCGCGGCCAGCCCGCCCGAGCGGAACGCCCGGTCGGCCTGGAGCAATTCGCCGCCCCGTTTTCGGCTGACATGCGTGTTCATAGCCATCTTGTCGCGCAAGCAGGGTTAAAGCGCAATCCGCCATATGCCATTGCCGCGCCGCGATGAGAGCATTACCCTGCCCGCAGGGAGGGTCGCATCATGCAAAATCCTGTCGTTCGCGGTGCCGTCGCCATCGTCGCGGGCATGCTGGCTGCCATGGCGGTCGTCGCGCTGCTCGAAACCGCCGGCCACATGCTCTATCCGCCGCCGCCGGACCTCGACATCACCAAGCCCGAGGATCAGGCAAGGCTGATGACGGTCATTCCAACCGCCGCCAAGATCGCCGTCGTCGTCGCCTGGTTCCTCGGCGCGCTGGCCGGCGGCGTGATCGCCGCGAAAATCGGAAAAAAGCCGCTCTTCGCCTGGGTCATCGGCGCGATCATGGTCGCGCTCGCCGTCTATACGACGACGCTGTTCCCGCATCCGGCGTGGATGGTGATCGCCGCGGTGGCGCTGCCCATCGTCGCCGCGGCCATCGCCATTCCGCTCAGCCGTTCGCGCGTCAGGCCCTGATGCGCGCATAGGCGGCGAGCGCGCGCTCGCGCGCCTCGCGGTGGCCGACGATCTTTTCGGGATAGGCGGGCGGGCGGGCGCCATGCGCGTCGGGATCGTGGATGACCGCATCGTCGAGGCCGGCAAGCTCCGGCACCCATTCGCGGATATAGCGGGCCGCATCGAACTTCTCTGACTGCACCAGCGGCGCCATGATGCGCGGAAACATATTCGAATCGACACCGGTCCCGGCGACCCATTGCCAGTTGACGCTGTTGTTGCCGTAATCGGCATCGACCAGCGTGTCCCAGAACCATTGCTCGCCGCGGCGCCAGTCGATCAGCAGATGCTTGATCAGGAAACTCGCCGCGATCATCCGCACGCGATTGTGCATCCAGCCGGTCGCCCAGAGCTGGTGCATCCCGGCATCGACGATCGGATAGCCGGTGCGGCCCCGCTGCCATGCCCTGAGGTCGGCATCGGCCTGTTCGCCGCTACGCCACGGAAATGCGTCGAAAACCTCACGTGCGTTGCGGCTGCCATAATCGGGGAATTGCAGGATGACATTCTGCGCATAGTCGCGCCAGCCGACCTCCGACAGAAAGACGTCGGCCGATCCACCCGCGCCGGCGACGCCGTGCCAGACGGCGGCAGGGGAAATCTCCCCGAAATGCAGGTGCGGCGACAGACGCGCGCTTCCCTCCTCTGACGGCAGATTGCGGCGGCGGTCGTAGTCGGCCGCCCGGTCGAGGAAGGCGGCGAGGCGCCTGCGGGCGCCCTCTTCGCCGGGTTCCCATTCCCCGGCGAAGCCCGCCGCCCAATCGGGTTTCGCCGGCAGCAGAGTCCAGTCGGCGAGCCTGTCCGACGCGGGCCATTTCACAGGCGCCACTATCTCGCGCGGTCGCTTCGCGGGTTCGGGCGGCGGCATCCGCTCCTTGAGCGCGCGCCAGAAAGGGGTGTAGATCTTGTAGAGGCTACCGCCGCCGGTGGTCACGGAACCGGGCGGCGCCAGATAATTGCCGTCGTGGCGGACGAGGTCCAGCCGCATCGCGACCGCGCGCTCGGCATTGCGCCACCAGGGTTCGTAATGGTGCAGGCAATGGACCTGCCCCGCCCCGCTTTCGTCCGCGATCCGAAGCAGTTGCTCGTCACACTTGCCGCGCCGCAGAATCAGGCGCGATCCCTTTTCGCGCAGGCTTGCGTCGAGGTTGGCGAGGCTGTGGTGCAGCCACCAGCGCGACGCCGCCCCCATCGCGCGATGCCGGGGCGTCTCGTCGTCGAGGATATAGACGGGGATCACCGGCCCCGCCGTGGCCGCGGCGGCGAACGCCGCCTGATCCGACAGGCGCAGGTCGCGGCGCAGCCAGACGATGGCGGGCGCGGTCATTCGGGTGGATGGCTGGCGGTGTCGGGCGCAGTCAGATGGACCATGAAACGGTCGCGCGCGAGCGGGTGCATGAAGCGCTGGTCGCGCAGGCGGATTCCATCGCTGACCGATTCCGCCACCGGCATGCGCGACCAGAAGAGAAAGGCGCGCGCCGCCGGGTCGGCCTTCACCCAGCTCTCGAGCCGCGGATCGTCCATGCCCGTCGGCGCGCCGCTGATGTCGACGTCGCCGCCCTCGCCGAGATCGAAGCTCGCGCTGCCGTAGCGGTCCGCGGTGCGCCAGAAGATGTCGCGTTTCCAGAACATCAGCGGTGGCGGGCTGGCGACGACGAGCGCATCCCGATGCCCCGCGCCACGCAGCACCGCCGCGACCTCGCGCTCGGCGACGCCGGTGATCGCGCCGTTGAACAAGATATAGCCGCACACCGCGGCGAAGCCGACCCAGGCGGGCCGCGTCCACGCCGCCACCCCGACCCGCTCGCGCCGCAGCGACAGCCAGAGCGACAGCGCGAGTGCGATCCATATCCACAGGTCGATGATGAAGATCGAATCGCCATAGGACCATTGCGACGAAAAGGGTTCGAGCAGCCGGACGCCGTAATTGTTGAGCCAGTCGAGCGCCGGATGGCTGAAACAGCCGATGCAGGCGAGCGCGAGCAGCCAGCCCTTGTGGACCGGCAAGCGGTTCGCCGGCCGCTTGCCGCGCCGCGCCTGCCAGCGGTCGAAGGCGATCATCAGCCCCCACAGGACCAGCGGCAACAGGATCATCGCGATCGGCCCATGCGTGATCCCGCGCCGGAAGCCCAGATGCCCGACCCCTTCGAGCCACAGCAGGCAGGCCGCATCGAGATCGGGAAGGTTCGCCGCGATGATCAGCGTCGGCATCGCGAGGCCGGTCTTCTTCTTGAGCCCCATCTGCCCGAGCAGGGCGCCGACGAGGCTGTGCGTCAGATTGTCCA
>CALMYE010000326.1 GCA_937873425.1 uncultured Sphingopyxis sp.
GGCCTTAAACGCGTGGTAAGACCTGGCGTCTATGCTATCCTCCGCAATCGAGAGGGGTCTCCATGCAGGCGACGACGCACGGCAAATTCGCCGATCCGGCGGTCGAGGCGCGTTTTCATGAAACCGCGCGCAGGCTGCGGCTGCCCTTCGTGCGCGTCTATGGCGTGCTCTTCATGCTGGTCGCGCTCGCTTATTCGATCGCCAATCCGCTGTTCCTCCACGCGCATGATTCGGCGCGGGTCGCGGTGCTGCTCGGCGCGGCGCTGCTGCTCGCCGGGGCCTATGTCGCGGTGACCTTCTGGCCGCGCTATATCGAGCAGCCGGCGCTCGATTTCGCGGCGCTGCTCGGCATTTCGCTGCTCGTCGGGCTCGTCAATCTGATTCTTCTCGACGAGCTGATCGAGCTCGACGACGATCTGCACGCGGTCGGCACGATCAACCGGCTGGCGATCACCGCCTTCGCCGCGGTCGCGCTCGCGGGACGGCCGCGGCTGTTCCTGCTGTGGCTGGCGCTCGAATGCGGCGTGTTCCTCGCGACCGTGATGTCGATCCAGGATCATGGCGCGGGCTTCTGGTATGCGATCCTCAGCTATGTCAGCGGCGCGCTGGTGATGATCGCGATCAATGTCGCGATCGACCGGTCGAGCCGCGGCGCCTTCGCCCTCTCGGAAGCGCTCGAGGCCGAGCGTGCGAAGAGCGAGGAGCTGGTCTACAACATGCTGCCCCCCGCGGCGGTCGAGCGCATCCGCGACGGGCGGATGGTCGCCGACTCCTATGCCGACGCCAGCGTCATCTTCATCGACATGGTCGGCTTCACCAAGCTCGCGCAGCGCGTGTCGCCGGGGCATCTGGTCGAGCTGCTCAACGCCTTCTTCAACCATGCCGACCGCTGCGCCGCCGAACATGGCGTCGAAAAGGTCAAGACGATCGGCGATGCCTATCTGGCGATCGCCGGCGGCAATGTGGCGAGCGGCAACAGCGCCGACACGGCGATCGCCTTCGCGCGCGACGTGCTTGCGGGCGTGCCCGAACTGCGCGCGGTGGCGGGGACCGACGTCGGGCTGCGCGTCGGCATCCACAGCGGGCCGGTGGTCGGCGGGGTGATCGGCGCGACGCGCATGGCCTATGACTATTGGGGCGAGACGGTGAACATGGCGGCGCGGCTGGAGGGCACGGCGCCGGTCAACGGCATCGCCATTTCGGAAAGCAGCTGGCTGCGCGCGAAGGACCGCGCCAGCTTCGGGCCGCCGCATGTCGAGATATTGAAGGGGGTCGGCGAGACCTGCGTCTACCACGCGACGCCGGCGGTCCCGGCGGCGGAGCCGCTGCCCGAGATCAACTGGGTCGCCTGACCCTTTGCTCGACGAAGGCGATGGCCGCGGCGACGGCCGCTTCCACGCCGAGCCCCGTATTGTCGAGCAGCATCGCGTCGGCGGCGCGCAGCAGCGGCGCGTCGGCGCGGCCGGTGTCGCGCGCGTCGCGGGCGTGAATGTCGGCGAGCACCGCCTCATAGGTCACATCGACGCCGCGCGCGGCCATTTCGGCATGGCGGCGGCGCGCGCGTTCCTCGGGGCTGGCTGTGACGAACAGCTTGGCGTCGGCATGCGGCGCGATGACCGTGCCGATGTCGCGCCCGTCGAGCACCGCGCCGCCCGGCTGGTTCGCGAAATCGACCTGCCGCTGGAACAGCGCCTTGCGCACCTGCGGATGGACCGACACCCGGCTCGCAAGGCTGCCCGTGCTTTCGTAGCGCAGCGCGGGATCGGCGAGCAGGCTGTCCGCAAAGGCGCAGGCGGCGAGCGCGTCGGCGGCGTTGTCGGGATCGCCATGATCGAGCTGCGTCTGATAGCCCACGGCGCGATAGAGCAGCCCGGTGTCGAGCGCCGGCAGCCCGAAATGCGCCGCGAGCGCGCGCGCGATGGTGCCCTTGCCTGATGCGGTGGGTCCGTCGACGGCTATGATCACCCTTGCAAACCTTCCAGCAGCGCCTCGAAACCCGGAAAGCTCGTCGCCACCGGCGCCATGTCGTCGATCGTCACCGGAGCCTTGCTGACCAGCCCCGCGATGGCGAAGCTCATGCAGATGCGATGGTCGAGGTGGCCTGCAATGGTCGCGCCGCCGGACAGCGGGTCGCCGCCGGTGCCGTCGATGACGAGGCCGTCTTCGCATTCCTCGACGCGGGCGCCGATCGCGGCGAGGCCCGCCGCCATCACCGACAGGCGGTCGCTTTCCTTGACGCGCAGTTCGTCGAGGCCGGTCGTTACCGTGCGGCCTTTGGCGAGCGCGGCGGCGACGAAGAGGATGGGGAATTCGTCGATCATGCTCGGCGCGACGGCGGGATCGACCGCGATGCCCTTCAGGGCGCTGTGGCGGACGCGCAGGTCGGCGACGGGCTCGCCGCCGACTTCGCGCATATCGAGGAGTTCGATGTCGCCGCCCATCGCCCGCAGCACCTCGATCAGCCCCGCGCGCGTGGGGTTGAGGCCGACATTGGCGATGACGACGTCCGATCCGGGGACGAGCAGCGCCGCGACGATGAAGAAGGCCGCCGACGAGGGGTCGCCGGGGACGGCGATCGTCTGCGGCTTCAGCTCGGCCTCGCCGCGGATGCGGATATGGCGGGTGCCGTCGGGGCCGGTCTCGACGGTCAGGTCGGCGCCGAAGCCGCGCAGCATCCGCTCGCTATGGTCGCGCGTCGGCACCGGTTCGATCACCTCGGTGATGCCGGGCGTGTTGAGCCCTGCGAGCAGCACCGCGCTCTTCACCTGAGCCGACGCCATCGGCAGGCGGTAGGCGAGGGGGATGGCGGGCGACAGGCCGCGCACCATCAGCGGCAGCCGCCCTCCGGGCGAGGCCGATATGTCGGCGCCCATCGCCGACAGCGGGTCGATGACGCGGCCCATCGGGCGGCCCGAGAGGCTGGCGTCGCCCACGAAAGTCGCGGTGATCGGGTGGCTCGCGACGAGGCCCATCAGCAGGCGCGTCGAGGTGCCGCTGTTGCCCATGTCGAGCGCTTCGCGTGGCTGGAGCAGCCCGCCGACCCCGACGCCGCGGATGCGCCATTCGCCGTCGCCCTGCCGCTCGATGCTCGCGCCCATCGCGCGCATCGCGGCGGCGGTGGCGAGCACGTCATGCCCTTCGAGCAGCCCGGTGACGCGGCTCTCGCCCACCGCCAGCGCCGACAGCATCAGCGACCGGTGCGAGATACTCTTGTCGCCCGGAATCGCGACCCGGCCGCGGAGCGGGGCGGAGGCGGAAAAGCTGCGGGATGGGACGCTCTGATCGGTCATGACGTGCGGCTTTTGACAGCGGCCCCGCAATCTGGCAAGGCGCACGCCGATTTGACGGATAGCACTTCCGCCGCCGTCGCTCTTCCGATATTTCTATCCTGTTTCCAAGGGATTATGAGGCTTATATGGTAAAGGCTGAATGGGGCACGAAACGCAGCTGCCCGAAATGCGCCACCCGATTCTATGATCTGACCAAGGATGATCCGGTCGCCTGCATCAATTGCGGCTATGCCTGGATACCGGAATCGGTGCTGAAATCGAAGCAGCCGATGCCCTTCGAGGAAGCCGAGAAGCCCGGCAAGGCGGCGGCCGAGCCCGAGGCCGAGGACGATCTGGATCTGGACGTCGATGTCGACGAGGACAGCGATTCGCCCGACAACGACGTCGATCTCGGCGGCGACGACGATCTGGGCGTCGCGACCGGCGACGACGCCGACGACGAAAGCTGATTTTTTCGGGCGTTTGACTCTGCCGGGGGCCAAAAAAGGCAATTTGGCCCCTTGCATCGGACGCCCGCGCTGCTAAAGGCGGCGTCCCGGTCGCACCACCCAGGGCGACCCGCAAAATGGCACGGGGCCTTAGCTCAGCTGGGAGAGCGCTACAATGGCATTGTAGAGGTCAGCGGTTCGATCCCGCTAGGCTCCACCATTTCAAGCGCCGGCGCGATAGAGCGCTCCTCATGGCATATTAGAAGTCGGCGGTTCGATCCCGCCAAGCTCCACCATTTTCCTCTACAATCTCCCGGACTATGCCGGAACGGTCTTTGCGCCTGTGCCGCCGTCCGTATCCTTTTTCCATTTGCGGCGCAGCAGTGCCGCCAGCGCGCGGTTGCGGACGATCAGGCAGTCGAGGATCGCGGGTCCCGGTTCGGCGCCTTGCGCCCGCTTGTAGCCGCTGTCGCCGGCGCCGAGATCGACGAGCGTAACGCCGCGTTCCAGCGCGACGTCATATTGGCGGTAGGCGATGAACTTGCCGGGACTGTGCGCGGCATAGTCTTTGTCGTAGCTGCCGGCGATGCCATACTGGACGCGCCCGCACAGCATGTCGAAGGTGAAGGCGGCGGGGCGGTCGCCGACATGGAGGATGGTTGCGGTCAGCATATCCGCAAGCAGCGGATCGGCCGCCGCGCGCAGCCATCCGGCGCGCTTTTCGTCGGTCAGGAATTTCGCGCCG
Source organism: uncultured Sphingopyxis sp. (assembly GCA_937873425.1). Lineage (GTDB taxonomy): Bacteria > Pseudomonadota > Alphaproteobacteria > Sphingomonadales > Sphingomonadaceae > Sphingopyxis. The sequence goes on from CALMYE010000326.1 coordinate 4,464, forward strand.
CTGCGGTCACTGTCCTGCCCGACCCAGCTTTGCGCCTCGATCGTCGCGAGATCGTCAAGCACGTCCGGCGTCCAGCCGTCGCCCGCCACCTGCCGGACCCGGACGGGGCCGAGCGCCGACAGCTGCTTTTCATAGGTCCGCAGCCGGCGCTGCGACGATTTGCTCGGCCACGGCCCCGCCGCCTGCCGTTCGGCGATGTCGATGCGGAAGGCGGTCCCCAGATTCCGGCGCAGCACCGTCCAGCCCGCCCGCTCCGCCGCGCGAAGCAGGGCGCCAGCGGCAGGATCGTCGGCATAGACGGGTCCGATGCGCAGGAAGGGCGCCATCAGCCGCCGCGCCTCCGGATGCGCGATCAGCGCCGCCATCTCTTCCTCGCACGCATCGGCGGCGACGGGAAAGCTGCGGAACGGCCAGTAGCTGCCGGGGACGCTGCGCGCGCCGAGCAGCCGCGGACCGGCCGGAAGCGTAGGGATCGCGGCGAAAGGGGCTCCGTCGGCCCGCCGCGCGACGAGCGTGGCGGCGCCTGCGGTCCCGCCCGCCGTGCCGGCATACCAGGCCGCGCGAAGAAAGGAGCGGGCGTCGCCCGCGCGCTCGGCCACCGCGTCGATTGCAGCAGGAAAGCCGGGCTCGATGCCGATCGTCACCGCGGGCCATGCGGACCTGTCCTGTCGCGCCATCCCTCACGCCGCTCCCGATTCCACTCCGGGACGGGTTAGGGAGGAAAGGTTAGGATGCGGTAACCATCGCGAACCGCCTAAAGCGCCAGCTCTTCCTTTTCGAACAAGGGCTGCATCTCGATGGGATCGGCGAGGGTGATCTTGTCGAGGATCGCGGCGGTGTCGTCGCGGACCTTCAGCATCAGGCTGCGCAGCCGGCAGTCGATTTCGGGCAGGCAGTTCTTGCAGCTTTCGTGCGCGTTCCTCGCCGCGCAGGGAACGAGCGCGAGCGAACCGCGCGTCAGCCGCACCAGATCGCCATAGCTGATGTCGACCGGCGGCAGCGCGAGCTGATAGCCGCCGTCGCGCCCGCGCTGCGAGATGAGCAGCCCCTCGCGCGCCATTTCGGACAGGATGACGGTCAGGAATTTGGGCGGGATATTCTGCGCCTCCGCGATGTCGGCAAGCTGCACCTGCCCCTTGCCCCAATATTCGGCGAGGTGCTGGAAGGCGCGGATCGTATAGCGGGTCTTTTGCGACAGCATGGCGCTGTTACTGATCCATATTCAGCCTTAATTCAACCTGTCTGGCTGACATATCCGCGGGCAGTTGATGAAAATCACAGCAGGTGGCATGACATGGTTCTAGACGGGGCGCGGAAGGGTCCGGCGCGGACCCGTTTTGTGGAGCGATTTCGATGCGCAAGATTTTCGGAGCCCCGGCGATTCTGGCCGCCTGCATGCTGGTCGCGGCACCCGCGCAGGCGCAGTTCGGCGGCCTGTTGCGCAAGGTCACGGCGCCGACCCCTGTTCCCGACAGCGGTAACAAGGGCGGCTGTCCCAAGGGCAAGAAGGGCGACGGCACCGGCCGCAAGATATTGGGCGGCATCATCCGTGACACGGTGGGCGGCGCGGCGAGCAAGGCCGGCGTCTATAGCTATCTTCCCATCGCGGAGGTGAGCGGGACGCTGACCGATTCCATCGCCTGTCGGCTCGATCCCGAAGAGCAGAAGCTGGCGGCCGCGGCGACCGACGAGGTGACGCGCGGCGAGGAAATCGGTGCAAGCTCCAGCTGGACCAGCGAAACGCGCGAGAATGTCAGCGGGTCGTCGACGGTCGCGGCCATCGAAGAAGAAGGCGGCGGCCGCAAATGTATGAACGTCAACGATTTCATCATCGTCGATGGCGAAGAAACGCGCGTGACCAAGCGCATGTGCAAGGGGCCGGGCGATGCGCGCTACGCGCTGGCGTAACCTTCCCCGCCTGACGCTGGCGGCGCTCGCCTTCGTCGGCCTGACCGCGGCGGCGCAGGTGGACCCGGTCAACCCGACCTGTCCGCTCAATCCCAACTGGTCGGCCAATCCGACGATGAAGCTGACCGTCGAAAAGCGCGGCGCGATGAAGGTGATTCTGGCCGAAGGGCGGGTCGATGCCGGACTCCCCGACCGGCTCGCCGCCGCGTTGAAGGCGAATCCCGACGTCGGCGAGATCTGGCTGCGCTCGCCGGGCGGCGACGCGCGCGCCGGCAACGCCGCGGGGCGTGTGATCCGGTCGAATTTCGGCCTGGCGACGCGCATCCCCAGCGGCTGGGCCTGTTTCAGCGCCTGCAATTTCGTGTTCATGGGCGGCCAGCCGCGCATCATCGATCCCGGCGGGCTGTTCATCGTTCACATGTTCACGCGCACCGGCGACCGATCGGCGATCGACATGAGCGTCGCGATGGGGACCGAGGCGACGCGCGAGCTGATCGGCAGCATCGAGCAGGATTCGGCGCTGCTGGCGAGCGAGGACAATGATTTCCTGATCCGCATGGGCATTTCGCGCAAGCTGCTGACCGACATCATGTACCGGCAACAGGCGGTCGCGAC
>CALMYE010000327.1 GCA_937873425.1 uncultured Sphingopyxis sp.
ACCATGTGCTGCAATGCTCGGCGATCGGGACGGTCGAGGACGTGGCGGCGGGGCTCCAAGCCTTCGTCGCGCGCACCGGGGTGGACGAGGTGATCGTCGCCTCGTCGATATACGACCACGCGGCCCGCAAGCATTCGCTGGCGCTGACGATGGAAGCGGCGAAGGCGCTTTAGGAACAGCTGTGTCTCAGCCGAACCGTAGCCCTGAGCCTGTCGAAGGGCGCCTATCCGAGAAGCGCCCTTCGACAAGCTCAGGGCTACGGTATTGAACGAAGGCCCCGTGTCGATACACATTATGCGGCGCCTGCTGCGGGCCTATGCCGATTATTGCAGCAACGACCGCACGCATCTGGCGCGGGACAAGGATGCGCCGCAGGGACGCGCCGTCGGGCGCGAAGACGCCCTCCGGTCACGCCCGATCCTCGGCGGACTCCATCGCCGCTATTATCGGAAGGCCGGAAAATGAGTTTTCGGAAGGGACAGCATAAAACCGCCGAACTTCACTCCGGAACCAGCGTGCGGGCGCTCGACGGAGTTCAGGGGTTGTGGCACCTGTCCCGGTAATTCTTCCCGGTAATTCTTCAGCGTCGCGACAAGTCAAAGTTCAGTGAAGTTCAGCCCAATGACGACCCCGTGCCGGAGGGCCGCGCGGCGGCGGGCGAGTCGGGCGGCGCGGGTCATCCGGAAGCTTGGAGCATGGCGGGGCTTTTTAGGAAAGCCCTTTTTGCGGGCGGCTGGCCTGGGGCCGCAGCGACGCGTCATCGAGCGCGAAGGCGCCCTCGGATCACGGCCGGTCCTCGGCGGGCTCCATCGCCGCTATTATCGGAAGGCCGAAAAATGAGTTTTCGGAAGGGACAGGTTATCAAAACTCCGCCGTTCTTCCCAATCGTACCTATGATTGGCTTCTCTGCGGCTACTGAACTATCAGTTCAAACCTTTCACTCGTGCCGTAAGCAGCGTCCTCCTTTTCGACATCTCGCAAAAGATCGACGATTTTCTCGAACTCAGCAGGCATACTCTTTTGCGAGATGTCCGCGTTCTTCCAAACGAGTGAAACGGGTCGCTCCACGTCGCGGCTGAGAACGTCCCATAACGCATTAAGATTCTTGCCGTAGTAGGGACCAAAGTTCAAAGCCTGCGCGATCTCCTTATGAAAATCGGCCTCAGATTGGATTTTCAGCCCGTCAATTTCTGCGATCATTTTCACTTCCAAGTGCCAATGGGGTGAACGGTTTCGTAGTGATTAGTGGTTATGAACAGCTTGTGGAATTACGGTGACAGGTGCAACAACCCCTAATTAGGTTTAGGACTCCGATTGTTGCACCTGTCATGTCTGGACGGCGCCCTGCGATCAAGTGTGAAGATGGCGTAGCGGGCGGGAGTTTCGGGTGCGGTCATGTCTTCGGCCTGTCCGGAGTGATGGTTGATCACTGGCGCTGATGTTTGTCCGCTCGTTCCAGCGGGACGCCGTGTTGACGCGCCTCTTGCCACGGCAGTATAGGGGCGGCCCGACCGAGGGCGGCCCGCATGGGGTCGCCTTTTTGCTTTGGTCGTTTGTTCGTCTTTTCAGGAAAGGTGCTGTGCCATGTCGATCACGCCGCTGATGCCCGTCTACCCCCGGTGCGGCGTGCGTCCGGTGCGCGGCGAGGGGGCGTATCTGATCGGCGAGCGCGGCGAGCGCTATCTCGATTTCGCGAGCGGCATCGCGGTCAATCTGCTCGGCCACGGCCATCCGCATTTGACCAGAGCGATCCAGGATCAGGCCGCGACACTGATGCATGTGTCGAACCTCTACGGCAGCCCGCAGGGCGAGGCCTATGCCGCGCGGCTGGTCGAAAACACCTTCGCCGATACCGTCTTCCTGACCAATTCGGGCGCCGAGGCGGTCGAGTGCGCGATCAAGACCGCGCGCGCCTATCATTCGAGCGCGGGCAACGCCGAAAAGCACAATCTCATCACCTTCAACAATGCCTTCCACGGGCGGACGCTCGGGACGATTTCGGCGACCAATCAGGAAAAGCTGCGCAAGGGCTTCGACCCGCTGCTGCCGGGCTTCGCCTATGCGCCGTTCGACGACGTCAATGCGGCGCTCGATCTGGTCGACGACAATACGGCCGGCTTCCTGGTCGAACCGGTGCAGGGCGAGGGCGGCATCCGCCCGGCGTCGCAGCCCTTCCTTCAGGCGCTGCGCGACATCTGCGACCAGCGCGACCTGATGCTGGTGTTCGACGAGGTGCAGTGCGGTGTCGCGCGCACCGGCAAGCTCTATGCCCATGAACATTATGGCGTGACCCCCGACATCATGGCGAGCGCCAAGGGCATCGGCGGCGGCTTTCCGATGGGCGCCTGCCTCGCGACCGAAAAGGCCGCGCGCGGCATGGTGATCGGCACGCACGGATCGACCTATGGCGGCAATCCGCTGGCCTGCGCGGCCGGGCAGGCGGTGCTCGACGTGGTGCTGGAGGAAGGCTTCCTCGAAGGCGTGCAGGCCACCGGCGACCGGCTGCGCGGCGCGCTCGAACAGTTGATCCCCAATCACGACCATCTGTTCGACAGCGTGCGCGGGCTCGGCCTGATGCTCGGCCTCAAGCTCAAGAGCGACAGCCGCGCCTTTGTCGCGCATCTGCGCGACAATCACGGGCTGCTGACGGTGGCGGCGGGCGACAATGTCGTGCGCATCCTGCCGCCGCTCAACATCGGGCAGGGCCATATCGACGAGTGCATCGAGAAACTGTCGGCGGGAGCGGCGAGCTATACGCCGCCGGACGCATGACCCGGCATTTCCTGAACCTGTCCGACGCGGGCGGCGATGCCGTCGCGGCGATGCTGTCCGATGCGATTGCCCGCAAGGCAGCGCGCGCGGGCTGGCCGAAGGCAAGGCCCGACGCCGACAAGCCGCTTGTCGACCATGTGCTGGCGATGGTGTTCGAGAAGAATTCGACGCGCACGCGCTGTTCTTTCGACATTGCGATTCGCCAGCTCGGCGGTGTGCCGATGATCCTCGACGCGGGGACGAGCCAGCTCGGCCGCGGCGAAACGATCGCCGACACCGCGCGCGTCCTGTCGCGATACGCCGACGCGATCATGATCCGCACCGATCATCACGACAAGATCGAGGAACTGGCCGCATATGCGGACGTTCCGGTGATCAACGGTCTGACCGACCTGTCGCACCCGTGCCAGATCGTCGCCGACCTGCTGACCATCGTCGAGAGCGGCAAGGCGCTGCCGGGCCTCGAACTCGCGTGGCTCGGCGACGGCAACAATGTGCTGTCCTCGCTGATCGAGGCGGCGGGGCTGTTCGGCTTCAACGTCCGCGCGGGCTGTCCACAGGGCTATGAACCCGACGCGGCCTTCGTCGAAGCGGCGCGCGCGAAGGGTGCGCGCATCGACATCCTCCGCGACGCGCGCGAAGCGGTGACCGGCGCCGACCTTGTCGTCACCGACACCTGGGTGTCGATGGGGCAGGAGCATGCGCACAACAAGATCGCGGCGATGGCGCCCTATCAGGTCGACGAACGGCTGATGGGCGCGGCGAAGGGCGATGCGCTCTTCCTCCACTGCCTGCCCGCGCATCGCGGCGAGGAGGTCGTCGATGCGGTGATCGACGGCGCGCAGTCGCGGGTGTGGGACGAGGCGGAAAACCGCGTCCATGCCCAGAAGTCGGTCCTGCTGTGGGCGCTCGAAAAACTGTGAGCGAAGTCCGCGAAACCTGGTTCGACCAGCCCCTGGTCTTCAGCATCGCCGAACGCGACGTGCGCGGGCGGCTGGTGCGGCTGGGGCCGGTGCTCAACACGATCATGTCGGCGCACCGCTATCCGCCCGTTGCGGAAAAGCTGCTCGCGGAGGCGCTGGTGCTGACCGTGCTGCTCGCCTCGACGCTGAAGGACGACGACAGCCAGCTGACCCTGCAGGCGCAGACCGGCGGCGGGCCGATCGACCTGCTGGTTTGCGATTTTCGCGGCAACGAGCTGCGCGGCTATCTGAAGTTCGATGCCGAGCGGCTGGCCGAGGTCGGCGCCGATCCGACGCTGTTCGCGCTGTTCGGCGAGGGGTTCCTCGCCATCACCTTCGACCAGGCGGCGACCGGCGAGCGCTATCAGGGCATCGTCCCGCTCGAAGGATCGTCGATCGCGGCGGCGGCCGAACATTATTTCGACCAGTCGGAACAGATCCCCAGCCTGATCCGCCTCGCCGCGCGCCACGATGACGCGGGGTGCGTCGCCGGCGGCCTGCTGCTCCAGCATCTGCCCGAGGGCGAGGAGGGGCGCGACCGGCTGCATGTGCGCGGCGACCATCCCGAATGGCAGCATATCGAAACGATCGCCGCGACGCTGAAGGGCGAGGAACTCACCGATCCCGCGACCTCGCTCGAGACGCTGGCGTGGCGGTTGTTCCACGAGGAAGAGGTGCGGATCGAACCCGGCGCGACCGTCGCGCGCGGCTGCCGCTGCAGCACCGGCTATTTCGCTGGCGTGCTGCGCCAGTTTCCCGCAACCGAACGCGCCGACATGGCCGACGAGAGCGGGAATATCGTCGTCGATTGCGCCTTCTGCTCGCGGCTCTTTCCCATTCCGCTGGCCGAAATCGCCGCCTCCGGTTGAGCGCGCCGGCGACGAACCGAAGGATTCGGACGCCAAACGGTTGAAATGACGCAGCCGAATCGCTATTTTAGGTGAAACGGGGTCGCATCTTTCCCGGCGACGGGACAACCGGTGGATGGTTCGAATGGCGATCTTCTCTCCTCTTTCCAAACTGCTTCTCGGCGCCGGCCTGCTCGCCGGCGCGACCGCCGTGCCGGCGCAGGCGCCGTCGCTGGCGATGCTCGACCAGCTCGAAAAGGGACAATGGCAGCTGAAGGAGCGCGACAGCACGGCGATCGTCCAGACGATGTGCGTCGGCGATGCGCGGCGGATGATCCAGATCCATCACCCGCGTTCCAACTGCTCGCGCTATGTGATCGAGGACGGCGCGCGGTCGGTGACGGTCCACTACACCTGCCCCGGCGCCGGCCACGGCCGTACCACGATCCGCTCCGAAACCAACCGGCTCGTCCAGATCGACACGCAGGGGATCGCCGACGGCAAGCCCTTCTCGCAGGCGATCGAGGCGCGGCGGACGGGCGCCTGCGCGGGCGGCGGCGGGCGCTGACGATATTCTGCGCGCCGTGTAACGCGGCGTTAACCATCGGCCGCTAGGGAGGACGGACGACGCACCGATGTGTGTCCTTCTCCCTAAACGGCTTTCATGCCGACCTGGGCCGCCCGGCAACGGTGCGGCCCGTTTTCTTTGGTGCGTTGCAACATCGCAGGCCTTGCGCGCCTTTCCGCACAGGCGTATCGGGCGCACATGCAGGATCTGGCCGGAAAAACGCTGATCGTCCTCCTGTCGGGCGGGCTCGACTCGATGGTGTGCGCGGGGCTCGCGCGCGAAGCGGGTGCGCGGATCGTCGCGCTGACGGTCGATTACAACCAGCGCCACCGCGTCGAACTGGAATCGGCGGCGCGTATCGCCGCGGCGGTCGGCGCGGCCGAGCATATCATGCTGCCGCTCGACCTGCGCCGCTTCGGCGGCTCGGCGCTGACCGCCGACATCGATGTGCCGAAAGAGGGCGTGGGGGCGGATATCCCCGTCACCTATGTCCCCGCGCGCAACCTGATCTTCCTGTCGCTCACGCTGGGGCTTGCAGAAGCGCGGGCCGCGCAGGACATCGTCATCGGCGTCAACGCGCTCGACTATTCGGGCTATCCCGACTGCCGGCCCGAGTTCATCGCGGGCTTCGAGGTGCTGGCGCGGCTCGCGACGCGCGACGGCGACAAGGGCGTGGCCTTTCGCATCCACGCGCCGCTCCAGCATATGACCAAGGCCGATATTGCCGCGGAAGCGGCGCGGCTCGGCATGGATGCGGGGATGAGCTGGTCCTGCTATGATCCGGCGCCGGGCGGGCTGCACTGCGGCCTGTGCGACAGCTGCCGGCTGCGCGCCAAGGGCTTCGCCGACGCGGGGCTCGCCGACCCGACGCGTTACGCCTGAGCCGATGACCTACGCCGTCAAAGAGATTTTCCTCACGCTGCAGGGGGAGGGCGCGCAGGCGGGGCGCCGCGCGGTCTTCTGCCGCTTCGCCGGCTGCAATCTGTGGACCGGCCGCGAAAAGGACCGGGCGAAAGCAGTCTGCAAATTCTGCGACACCGATTTCGTCGGCACCGACGGCACGCTCGGCGGCAAATATCGCGCCGCGGCGGCGCTGGCCGAAATGATCGCGGCGACGTGGGGCGAGGGCGGGGACGATCGCTATGTCGTGCTCACCGGAGGCGAGCCGATGCTGCAGGTCGATGCGGCGCTGATCGACGCGCTGCACGCGCAGGGCTTCACCATCGCGATCGAGAGCAACGGGACGCTGCCGATCCCGCGCAGCATCGATTGGATCTGTGTCAGCCCCAAGGCGGGCAGCACGCTCGTGCAGACCAGCGGCGACGAACTGAAGCTGGTCTGGCCGCAGCCGGGCAGCGACGTCGCGGCGCTGGCGCAGCTCGATTTCACACACCGGCTGGTCCAGCCGCTCGACGATCCGCATGCCGCCGACAATGTGCAGGCGTGCATCGATCTGGTGATGGCCGATCCGCGCTGGCGCCTGTCGCTTCAGACGCACAAGAGCCTGGGGTTGCGCTGAGGCCCTATTCGCCCGCCTTCTTCGCGGGCGCCGGCGTATCCGCCTTTTTCGCAACCGGAGCGGAAAGCGCTTCGCCTTCGCCGCCGTCCTCGCCCGGCGCGTCGTCGTCGGCTTCCTCCTGCTTGGCCGCCGTTTTGGCGGCGCCGCTGGCGGGAACGCTGGTGTCGATCGCGGTGCCGTCGGCCGCGGCATCGTCGAGGATGATCATCGAATCGCTGATCGTGCCGGGCTGCACCTCGACTGCGTCGAGCTTGGTCGTCGTGCTGCCCTTGGGGCCGGTGTCGCACGCGGCGAGGGCGAGGAGCG
>CALMYE010000328.1 GCA_937873425.1 uncultured Sphingopyxis sp.
TCGGCGATATGATGGTTGTTCTCGCCGTAGAGCGTCTCGATGTGCAGCGTGATCCCGGCGGTCTGCGCAAAGCTATGGAACCAGTGCGGAAACAGCTCGGTGTCCATCTCGCCCAGCCGCGGCTGCGAGAAGCCCGATTTCCACACGCAGTGCGGCCGCCCCGAAATGTCGAGTACGCAGCGCGTCAGCGTCTCGTCCATCGGCGCATGCGCCTCGCCGTAGCGCGCGATGCCGCGCTTGTCACCGAGCGCCTTCGCCACTGCCTCGCCCAATGCGAGCGCCGAATCCTCGACCGTGTGATGCTGGTCGATGTGGAGGTCGCCCTTCACGGTCATCGCAATGTCGATCAGCGAGTGGCGCGACAATTGCTCGACCATATGGTCGAGGAAGCCGATGCCGGTGGACACCGAATATTCGCCCGTGCCGTCGAGATCGACGGTGATCGCGATATCCGTTTCCTTGGTCGTGCGCTGGACGGTGGCGGTTCGCATGGCGCCCCCATAGCACCCGCTTTTCGCGGCGCAAGGCGACTCTGCCTTCTCGACGCCTCTTGACCGCCGCCCTCTCCCCGTCCATCCCCCCTGCCCATGAGTGACGATGTCCGCGACAGCCTGATTCCCTACGACGAAATCGTGCAGGACGCGCTGCGCGCGGTGGTCGGCCGCGTGCTGTCGCAGATCGAGGGCAGCGACCGCCTGCCCGGCGAGCATCATTTCTACATCACCTTCAAGACACAGGCGCCGGGGGTGTCGATCCCCGCGCATCTGATCGCCAAATTCCCCGACGAGATGACGATCGTGCTCCAGAACCGCTTCTGGGACCTGACCGTCGCCGACGATCATTTCAGCGTCGGCCTGTCGTTCAACCAGACGCCCTCGACGCTCGTCATCCCCTATGCGGCGATCACCGCCTTCGTCGATCCGTCGGTCGATTTCGGCCTGCAGTTCCAGGTCAGCGACGACGGCGACGCGCCCGAGCCGCACGACGAGGCCGACAACGACCGCCCCGACGCCATTGCGGGGAACGGGGCGGACGACGACGGGTCGAACGTGGTGACCGTGGACTTCGGCAAGAAAAGATAGCGGCGTGGGCGCCCAATGGCCCCCCAGCCGTTTCTGGCAATATTGGGCGATCGCCGGAATGATCGTGCTGACCGCCGCCTTCTGGTGGGGCGTCGAGGGCTATGCGCAGTTCGAGAACGCGCGGCCGCGGTCGCAGGTCGCCGACGGGCTGCTGCGCTTCAGCCTGCTCGTCCTGACGCCTGCGCTGCTGCTCGCCTGGCTCGCCGCGGCCTGGCTGCGCCGCCGGGTCGGGGAACGCGGCTATTGGCAGCTGCTCGGGCTGGTCGCGATGATCTGGGCCAGCGCGATCCTCCTCGTCCGGCTGATTACTTGACGCTGGCCGCGAAAGGGGGGACAAGGCGCCATGGCGCTCAAAGGCTTCCCCCGCATTTCGGTCGATCCCGCGATATGCGGCGGCAGGCCGGTCGTTTCGGGAACCCGTGTCCGGGTCAGCGATATATTGGAAATGTTGAGCCAGGGGGCCGACGAGTCGACGATATTGGCCGATTTTCCTTATCTGGTCAGCGCCGATATCCGCGCCTGCCTGGCCTATGCCGCCGCCATGACGGACCATAGCGTCATTCTGGCTGCCTGATGCGCTTTCTTGTCGATGCCCAGCTGCCGCCGGCCCTTTGCGGATGGCTGGCGGCGCGCGGACATGAAGCCGAGCATGTCGTGGACCGGGGCATGGGCGCGGCAAGCGATGCGGCGATCGCCGAGGCGGCGCTGGCAGAGGACGCCGTGCTCATCTCGAAGGACGACGACTTCCGGATTCTGCAGCATCAGCTTGGTTTCTCCTTTGTCTGGCTGCGATGCGGCAACAGCACAAGGGCAGCACTGTTCGAGTGGCTCGGCCTGCGCTGGACGCGCATCGAGGCGCTGCTGGCACAAGGCGAAACGATGGTCGAAGTCCGGTGAAACATCGGATCGAAAGCGACAGCCTCGGCGAGATCGCGGTGCCGGCGGATGCCTATTGGGGCGCGCAGACGCAGCGGTCGATCGAGAATTTCCCCTTCGCCGCACGCGAGCGCATGCCGATCGAGATCGTCCACGCGCTGGCGCTGGTCAAGCAGGCCGCCGCACGGGTCAACCGCCGCCACGGGCTTGCCGCCGAGCTCGCCGACGCGATCGAGGGCGCCGCCGCCGATGTCGCGGCGGGCCGATATGACGACCAGTTCCCGTTGACCATCTGGCAGACCGGCAGCGGCACCCAGACGAACATGAACGTCAACGAGGTGATCGCAGGCATCGCCAACGAACGGCTGGCCGGGACGCGCGGCGGCAAGGCGCCGGTCCATCCCAACGACCATGTCAACATGAGCCAGTCGTCGAACGACAGCTTTCCGACCGCCATGCACGTCGCCGCGGCGCTCGCGGTGGAACGGCGCCTGCGTCCGGCCATCTTCGCCCTGCAATGCCAGCTGGACGAAAAAGAGGAGGCATGGGCCGGCATCGTCAAGATCGGCCGCACCCATTTGCAGGACGCCACGCCGCTGACGCTGGGGCAGGAGTTTTCCGGTTACGCCGCCCAGCTTCGCACGAACGATGTGCGCCTGACGATGGCGAGCACCGATCTGTATGAGTTGGCGCAGGGCGGAACCGCCGTCGGCACCGGTCTCAACACGCCGCCGGGCTTTGCCGGGGATTTCGCGGCGGCAATCTCGGCAATCACCGGCTGCGACTTCACAAGCGCGCGCAACAAGTTCGAGGCGCTGGCCAGCCACGACGCGCTCGTCGAGTTTTCGGGCCTGCTCAACACGCTCGCCGTGTCGCTGACCAAGATCGCGAACGACATCCGCCTGCTCGGTTCGGGACCCCGGGCCGGGCTCGGCGAGCTCGACCTGCCCGCGAACGAACCGGGCAGCTCGATCATGCCGGGCAAGGTCAATCCGACCCAGTGCGAGATGCTGACGATGGTCGCGGCGCAGGTGATCGGCAATCATCAGGCGGTGACCGTCGGCGGATTGCAGGGGCATCTCGAGCTCAACGTCTTCAAGCCGCTGATCGGCGCCAATGTCCTGCGCTCGATCGACCTGCTCAGCACCGGCATGACCGCTTTCGCCGAACGCTGTGTCGCGGGTATCGAACCCAATCGCGCGCGCATTGCCGAACTGGTCGACCGCTCGCTGATGCTGGTGACCGCGCTCGCGCCCGAGATCGGCTACGACAAGGCGGCGAAGATCGCCAAGCACGCGCACGAGACGGGCATGACGCTGCGCGAGGCCGCGCTCGCCCTCGGCCATGTCGATGCCGCGACGTTCGACCGGGTGGTCGATCCGCGCGCGATGCTGGGGCCGGAACCGGATCGCCCCTCCGGGGATTGAGCGAAGGAAGGAGAGAAGACATGATCGGTCGGATCGTCGGCGGCCTTCTGGGCAGCGCCATCGGCAGCCAGAAGGGCAATCATCCGGTCGCCGGCGCGGTGATCGGCGCGGGAACGCTGTTCGCCGCGCGCCGCCTGTTCCCGCAGCGCTACGCGGTGTTCGCCGCGACCGTGGCCGCCGCCTGGATCACCAAGAAATGGGCCGAACGCGCCGAAGCCCGCCTCGCCGCCGAAGAGGCGCAGGCCGCGACCGCCAGGCTGGCCGCCGAGGGCGGCGTCGATCCCTATGCCGGCATCGGCGACGCGCCGGCGGATGGTGCCGAACTCGGCGATGCGCTGCCGCCGGCGATTCCGCTGGAAAGCAACGGGCGCGGCCGCGCGCTTCACTGATCCCAGCCGCCGGGCTCCGTCACGTTTTAGGGTTGGGACTCAATTAGCCCACCAGATGATGGCGGCGACGATGAAGATAGCG
>CALMYE010000329.1 GCA_937873425.1 uncultured Sphingopyxis sp.
CCCGCGGTGAACAGGCTGCGCCCGATCCGCCCGCTGATCGGCGCGGCGATCGTCGTGTAGCGCAGGTTGATCCGCGCGGTTTCGAGCGCCGCGGCGTTCTGCGCGACGACGGCATCGGCGACGCGCGCCTGCGCCGCCGCATCGGTGTAATCCTGCCTGGAGATCGCCTCCATCTCGGCGAGCGGGCGGAACCGGTCGGCGCGGACCTTTGCCGCCTCGGCGCTGGCGCGCGCGCTTGCGAGGTTGGCCGCTGCCTGATCGACGGCCGCCTTGTAGAGGCTGGCATCGATCTGGAACAATGGCTGGCCGGCGCGGACATAGCCGCCCTGCTCGAACAGGCGGCGGCGGATGATGCCCGTCACCTGCGGCCGCACCTCGCTCGTCTCGAAGGCGACGGTGCGCCCGCCGAGTTCGATCGGCACCGGAGCGGTCGTGACCTGCGCGACGACATAGCCGACCTGCGGCGTGGGCCTGCCCCCGCCCTTTTCTTCGCCACCCGAACAGCCCGCGAGCGAAGCCGCTGCCGCAAGGGTCGCGCCGAGCCGAATGATCGACCGCCGGTAAGAAAACATCCAGAATACCTTTGCGGGCTGGGGGAAGCCGAAATCGACGTTCATTCAGCAAATTGGGCGGTTCGGCGCAATGGCTGTGGTTACGATTGCGACAAGTTGCGACAATTTTGTGCGGGCGGCGCGGATTATTTCCAAGGCCGCGCCCCGCCGGCTCCGTCTTGCGGACGTACGGGACATCTCCCCAACGCTCTCAAGAGGAACTCCATGCGCCAGATCCTGCTCGCGTCCACCTGCCTCGCGGCCGTCGCCGCCGCCCCCCTTCATGCCGAAACCACGATCAGCACCGCCATCACCACGCCCGTCCGCACCTCGACGGTGAACAATGGTGCGGCCGACGATATCAAGATCGCCGAAGCCGGGTCGGTCAAGCCGGAGAGCGGCACCGCGGTCACGATCGACAGTAATCACAAGGTCACCAACGACGGCACGATCCAGATCACCAATGCCGACGGCGCCACCGGCATCTCGGCCAATGCGGGCACGACGGGCTCGATCGTCAATTCGGCGACCGGCAAGATCATCATCGACGAAACCTATGCGCCCACCGACATCGACAATGACGGCGACCTCGACGGTCCCTTCGCGGTCGGCACCGGCCGCACGGGCATCGCCACGGGCGGCGCCTTCACCGGCGCGATCACCAATTCGGGCCAGATCACCATTGAGGGCAACGATTCGGCAGGCATAAGGCTCGGCGGGCCGCTGACCGGCAATTTCACGAATGACGGGACCATCTCGGTGCTCGGCGACCGCGCGCTCGGTGTCGGACTCCAGGACGTGACCGGCAATGTCCGCCTTGCGGGGACGATCACCGCCGTCGGCGAGGATGCCGTCGCCGCGCGGCTCGGCGGCGACATCACCGGCGCGCTCGTCGTCCAGGGAACGCTGACCGCGACCGGCTATCGCTTCACCACGGCGCCGGCCGATCCCTCGAAGCTCGACGCCGACGACCTGCTGCTCGGCGGCCCGGCGCTGTCGATCGAGGGCGACGTGACCGGCGGCATCGTCTTCGCCGTGCCGCCGAAGGACAATGACGCGAACGACAATGACGAGGACAAGGACGGCATCCCCGACGACAAGGAAGGATCGGCGCTGGTCCGCTCCTATGGCTCGGCCCCGGCGGTGCGCATCGGCGCGGCGGGGCGCGACGTCAGCATCGGCGCGGTCGCGGGGACCGGCACCGGCTTCGGCGTGATCGTCGATGGCGCCATCCTCGGCAACGGCGTCTATGCCGGGACCAATGCGACCGCGATCCAGATCGGCGGTCTCGGCGGCAACGTCGATATCGCGGGCGGCCTCGCGATCGGCAGCAGCGGCACCGTCACCGCCATCTCGAACGGCGCATCGGCGACCGCGATCCGCGTCGGCGCGGGCGCGACGGTCCCCGAGATCCGCAACGCGGGCAAGATCGACGCACAGGGCGGCAATGCCGCGAGCGCGATCACGACCGGCATCCTGGTCGAGGCGGGTAGCGATGTCGGCCTGATCCGCAACAGCGGCACGATCGGCGCCAAGGCGGCGGGCAGCGACGGCACGGCGCGCGCGATCGTCGACCTGTCGGGCAATGTCGATCAGGTCGAGAACAGCGGCACGATCACCGCGAGCGGCGCGGCGGCGGATTCGGGCCGCAACATCGCGATCGACCTGTCGGCCAATGCCGGCGGCGCGACGGTGCGCCAGACGGCGGTCGCGGCGGGCGTCACGGCGCCCAGCATCACCGGCGACGTCCGCTTCGGCGCGGGCGACGACGTCTTCGACATCGCCGATGGGGCGGTGAAGGGCGACAGCTTCTTCGGCGCGGGCGACAACCGCCTCGCGCTGTCGGGCGACGCGACCTATGCCGGGTCGGCCTTCTTCGGCGGCGGCAACGACAGCATGACGCTGGCGGGAACGTCGATATTTACCGGCCTTGCCGACTTCGGCGGCGGCAGCGACACGCTCGGCATCGCGGGCAGCGCCGTCTTCTCGGGCCGCCTCGCCAATGCGCAGGGCCTCGCCGTCACGGTAAATGGCGGGACGTTCGACGTCACCGGAGCGGCGACCATCGCCTCGCTCGCGGTGACGGACAAGGGCGCGCTCGGCGTCACGCTGGGCAGCGACAGCACGGCGCTCCAGGTCACCGGAAACGCCAGCTTCGCGGCCGATTCCAGGCTGATCCTCAAGCTGTCGAGCCTCGCCGACGCCGAGGGCGAGCATGTCGTGCTGACCGCAGGAACGCTGAGCGGCGCGGACAATCTCACCGCCTCCTCGACGCTGCTGCCCTTCCTCTACAAGGGCACTCTGTCGTCGAACGCGACCCAGCTGATCGTCGACGTGTCGCGCAAGGAGACGAGCGAACTCGGCCTCAACCGCTCCGAGGCCAGCGCCTTCGACGCGGTGATCGACGCGCTCTCCGCCGACGAGGATATCGAGCAGGTTTTCCTCGGCATCACCGACGGCGCGCACTTCCGCAACCAGCTCGGCCAGATGCTGCCCGAGCATGAGGGCGGCGTGTTCGAAACCGTCACCTCGGGCTCGCGCGCCCTCGCCCGCTATCTGATGGACCCCAACGCACCGTTTCAGGACGAGGGCAAATGGGGTTACTGGATCAATCAGGCGGTCTGGGGAACTTCGAAGAGCATCGGCGACACCGCGGGTTACGACGTCACCGGCTGGGGCATCGCGCTCGGCGCCGAGATCAAGACCGACGCCGGCAATTTCGGCGGCTCGATCGGCTATCTCAGCGGCAAGGACGGCAACAAGGCCAACGCCAACGAAGTGTCGTCGAGCCAGTTCGAGGGCGCGCTGCACTGGCGCCTGCGCTCGGACAACCTGCTCGCCCACGCCCGTGTCTCGGGCGCGCCGATCAGCCTTAAAGGAACGCGCCTCTTCCAGGCCGAGGCGGGCGCCGAGGACATCGAAAAGACGATCCGCGGCAAGTGGAACGGCACCTTGTGGTCCGCCGCGGGCGGGGTCGCCTATGACACGCGCCTCGGCGGCCTCTCCTTCCGCCCGGCGGTCGCGGTCGACTATTACAAGCTGACCGAGAAGGGCTATACCGAAACCGGCGGCGGCGATGCGCTCGACCTGACCGTGCTGGGCCGCGACAGCGACGAGTTGGCGGTGTCCGGCACCGTCGCGATCGGCCTCGATTTCGGCGGCCGCGACGAATATGACGGCTGGACGCGCTTCGAGATCGAGGGCGGCCGGCGCCAGATCGTCGGTGGCGCGCTCGGCACGACGACGGCGTCGTTCAAGGACGGCACGCCCTTCACCCTGGTTCCCGATGATCGCACGAGCGGCTGGGTCGGCCGCATCCGCGGGATCGCCGGCAATTCGGCCTTCCAGGTCGGCGGCGAACTTTCCGCGGAAGAGCAGCAGGGCCATGTGGCCTGGGCTTTCCGTGCGAGCCTGCGGGTCGGTCTCTAAGCCCCCCGACCGCCCCGCATGCAAGGGGGAAGCCAACACCCCACCCTCCGCTTCCCCCTTGCACCGGCTCTTTCAACGAACGACGAGGATCATGATTGCCGCCACCGCCCTCTTTCCCGCGCAACCAGCCCGCCCTGCCAGAGGCGCTCGGGCGATGCCGTGGTTGCGCCGGCCGCGCGTCGCGCTATATGACGGCCCCGCCAGGGGGATGTGGAGGATCGGCCGGGCAGGGGCCGATCAACAGCAGATGGCATTCCGAACCAGGCAATTCATGACCCAGGCGACCGACGCACCTCCATCCGCGCAAGGCCCGGCCGCACAGGGCTCCAACGCGCAGGGCCCCAACGCACAGGGCATCGAATCGATATTGCTCGCCAATCGCGCGCGCATCGTCCGCTTTCTCGAGGTGCGCGGCGCCGGCGTGGGCGCCGAGGACCTGTTCCAGGATCTGTGGATGCGGCTGACCGACCGGCCCGCCGGGCCGATCGCCGACCCGCTGTCCTATGTCATGCGTGCCGCGAACAATCTGATGCTCGACCGCTATCGCTCGGCGCGGCAGCGCGAATTGCGCGACAAGGCGTGGGGCGAAACTGCCGCCGTGGAGACTCCTTCCGCCGAAGCCGCGCTGATCGCGCGCGAGCAGCTTGCTCAGGCCGAGGCGGCGATCGTGGCGACCGGCGAGCGCCCCGCGCGCATCTTTCGCCGTTTCCGCTTCGACGGTGTCGCCCAGCGCGAGATCGCCGCCGAACTCGGGATCAGCCTCAGCACCGTCGAGGCCGACCTGCGCAAGGTCTATGCCGCGCTCGCCGCGGTTCGGAGACAGTTCGATGCGCCCTGACCCGACCCATATCGACGCGCGAGCCGCCGACTGGCTGATCCGCCAGCGCGACCCAGCCTTCGCCGACTGGGACGGCTTCGCCGACTGGCTCGCCGCCGATCCGGCGCACGCCACCGCCTATGACGCGCTCGCCTTACTCGACGCCGATCTTGACGCGCTGCCGCAAGCGCCCGCGCCGTCGGTGGTCATCCATGACGCTACACCGCAGCGCCGCCGCCCCTCGCGCCGCGCCTGGTTCGGCGGGGCACTCGCCGCCGCGCTGGTCGCTGCCATCGCGCTGCCCAATCTCGGTCTCTTCGTCGACCCGAACCGCATCGAGACCGCCGCCGGCGAGCATCGCACCCTCACGCTCGCCGACGGTTCGACGGTCGCGATCAACGGCGGCTCGGTCGTGGTGCTCGACGAGGAGCGCCCGCGCCTCGTTCGGCTCGAAAGCGGCGAAGCGATGTTCCATGTCGTCCACCGCGAAGGCGACCCCTTCGTCGTCGAAACCGGCGGCGTGCGCATCGTCGATCTCGGCACCGCCTTCAACGTCGTGCGCCGCGCGCGCGCGACCTCGGTCGCGGTTTCTGAAGGCGTCGTCGTCTACAATCCGGAGCACGACAATGTCCGCATGACCGCCGGTCAGGGCATCGAAGCCCGCGACGGCGAAGCGCAAGCGCCGCAGGTGCGGAGCATCGACATCGCCGGCATCGGCGGCTGGCGCAGCGGTCAGCTCGTCTATGCCGGGGCGCCGCTGTCCGCCGTCGCGGAGGATTTGGGGCGCACCGCCGGCATCACGGTCCGCGTCGCGCCCGAGGCCGCCGACCGCCCCTTCCACGGCGCGCTGGTCGTCGGTGACGACAGAAATCGCGCCGTCGTCGACCTCGCCGCCCTGTCGGGCACGAGGGCCGAGCGGCGCGGCGACGGCTGGGTGCTGACCCGCTGACGATGCAGCGCGCCCTCCCCTTCCTCGCCGCCGCCGTGCTGCTGCCGCCGCCCGCCATCGCGCAAGCGGCCGAGGAAAAGGCGTTCGACATCCCGAGAGGCAGCCTGTCGAAGGCGCTGCCGCTGATCAGCCGGCAGGGCGGCGTCAGCATCAGCGTCGCCGACGCCGCGCTGTGGCAAAGCCGCGTCAAGCCGGTGCGCGGCCGCATGAGCATCGACGAAGCGATCCGCCGCCTGCTCGCCGGGTCCGACGCCCATGCGGTGCGGGTGAGCGCGACGAGCTGGCGCATCGAGCGCCGCCCCGCGCCGCCGGTCCGCGTCGCGCGCCGGGCGACCTCGCCGCCGCAGCCGCCCCCACAACCGAGGGCCCGGGAACCCGACGATCTGGTCGCCGCGCCCGGCGACGAGATCATCGTCACCGCCTCGAAAGCCGATATTCCCCACGCGCATTTTGCGGGCGTCGCCACGATCCTCAATGGCGGCGATTTGGCGTTTGGCGGCGAGCGGGGGACCGATTCGATCCTGTCGCAGGTGGCGACGGTCTCCTCGACCCATCTCGGCTCGGGGCGCAACAAGCTGTTCATCCGCGGCATCGCCGATTCGAGCTTCACCGGGCCGACGCAGGCGACGGTCGGCCAGTATCTCGGCGACATCCGCCTCAGCTACAATGCGCCCGACCCGGACCTGCGCCTCTACGACATAGAAAATGTCGAGATTCTCGAAGGGCCGCAGGGCACGCTCTATGGCGCCGGCTCGCTCGGCGGCATCATCCGCGTCGTTCCCAACGCGCCCGATCCCGACTTCCGCTCGGTTCAGGCGATCGCCGGCGTTTCCTTGACCCAGCATGGCGACCCCGGCGGCGACATCGGTGCGATCGCCAACCTGCCGATCGGAAATGACGGCCATGCGCTCCGCCTCGTCGGCTATATGCTGAGCGACGGCGGCTATATCGACAATGAGCTGCTGGGGCAAAAGGACGTCAACCGCACCCATGTGCGCGGCGGCCGCACGACATTCCGCTTCGACGCGGGCGATAACTGGGTGGTCGATCTCGGCGGCGTCTATCAGTCCATCGTCTCCGACGACGCGCAATATGCCGACAAGGACGCGCCGCCGCTGGTGCGCAATTCGCTGGTCGAGCAGAATGCGAAGGCGAAATACGGCCTCGGCACCATCGTCGTGATGAAGGCGTGGGACGGGCTCTATTTCCAGTCGTCGAGCGCCTGGATCGACCACCGGCTGTTCGAGCGGTTCGATGCGACGCGGCCGAACCAGCCGCCCCGCATCCTCGACCAGCGCAACGAAACGCGCATGCTCGCCAACGAGACGCGCCTGTCGCGGCCGTTCCACGACGGGCTCGGCTGGGTCGTCGGGGTCAGCCTGCTCGACAACCGCACGCGCCAGAGCCGCGAACTGAGCGGCTCGGTCTCGCGCATGGCGCTGACCGGGGTCACCAACAGCATCACCGAATTCACCGGCTATGCCGAAGCGACCGCCGAGTTGCTCCCGCGCCTGATCGCCTCGGGCGGCGTGCGCCTCTCGCACGCCCGGCTCGGGGGCAGCGGCGAGGATGTGCCGTTCGCGGTCGCGCTGGCGGGGCGTGCGATCACCGCGCACCGCACCGAAACCGACCTGCTGCCTTCGGCTTCGCTGCTCTGGGCGCCGGGCGAGGACATCACCCTCTATGCCCGCTATCAGGAAGGCTTCCGCCCCGGCGGTCTCGCGGTCGAGCGCAATTTCGTGCGCCGCTTCCGCAACGACCAGACGCGGACGTGGGAAGGCGGCGTACGGTTCGGGCAAAAGGGCAAGACGCCGTTCGACGCCAGCCTGTCGGTCTCGCACACGCGCTGGCGCGACATCCAGGCCGACTTCATCGACGGCGACGGCTTTCCGACCACCGCCAACATCGGCGACGGGCGCATCACCAGCATCGCGGGCGCGATCGCGGTGCGGCCGACGCGCGAATTGTCGTTCGAACTCGGCGCGGTCTACAACCACAGCCGCGTCGACCGCCTCGCACCCGCAATCGTCGAGATTTTCCGCGCCGCCAACGCTGCGATGGGCGGACCGGCCCCCTCGCCGCTGCCGCCCTATTTCTTCAATCCGGAGGAGCGCCTCGGCCGCATTCCCAATGTCGCGAGCCACGCGCTGCGCGGCGCGGTTAATTATGCGACCTTCCTCGGCGACGAAGAAATGCGCGCCAGCGGCTGGGCCAATTATATCGGCCCGTCACGGCTCGGCATCGGCCCGGTACTCGGCGAAGGCCAGGGCGACTATGTCGACACCGGCCTCGCGATGCGGATCGGCAATCCGCGGCGCGGCCTGTCGCTCACGCTGACCAATATCTTCGACGCGCGCGGCAACCGCTTCGCGCTGGGGACGCCGTTCGTCGAGGGCGGTGCGGGCTACCTCACCCCGCTGCGCCCGAGGACGCTGCGGCTCGGCGTAGACGTGGCCTATTGATGTGGAGCAAAAGCAAAAGGGACGTATGAATTTGGCACCCGCTAGTAAGGCCCGTTACATTCCATCTGAGAGAATTTCTCGCGGTCCACGTGATATTTGAAAGTTACCAGATTGCATCCTCCGCCCGCCATGGTGGGAAGGTTTATTTCATCTCTCACCCAGAGACTGTTTCCCGGTTTCACTAAGCGCAGACTGCCGCCACCAACTGGGCAAGGATGAGGCTTTTCATCCCCTTCGAATTCACGGCAAGCTTGAGCCGTGGATTCGAGCCATCCTTCCGAATGAACAACATATGCCGCGGAGATCGAACCATCCTCAGCATTTGCATAATATCGGGAATAGGAACTCAGCGGAAATGCCTCGGCGGGCAATTTGACACTTGCTTCGATTGTTGCGAACAGATTCCGATGGGGATTATCCGAAGAACTGCATCCGGCCAATGCGATCACCAGCGTATAAAGAAGAAAAATACGAGCCATTAGAACCTAAGCAAGAGCAGTTAATAGCATAAGCTTGCCCCACGACAATCGAGTATTAGAAATCGGTCAAAAGCAGCTATTTATTTTCCAAACTCGTTCATCCGCAAAGCAAGTATTTACCAAATATCATACCTTTAGCGCCAGCCGCTCATACCGCGCCATATGATGATCGGCGCTGCCGAACTGGCTCTCGATCATCGTCGCGCGCTTGAAATAATGGCCGATGGCGAGTTCCTGCGTGATGCCGATGCCGCCGTGGGTCTGGATCGCGTTCTGGCCGACGAAGTTGGCGCCGCGGGCGACCTTGTTCTTCGCCGCCGACACCGCCGCCATGCGCTCATTCGCGGGCAGGTCCAGCTTCAGCGTCCCCATGATCGTCATCGATCGTGCCTGCTCGACTTCCATGAACATGTCGACCATGCGGTGCTGCAGCACCTGGAACTTGGCGATCGGAATGCCGAACTGCTTGCGCTGCTGCGTATATTCCAGCGTCCCTTCGTGCAGCTTCTGCATGACGCCGGTCGCCTCGGCGCAGACCGCGACGATCGCCTCGTCGACAATCCGTTCGATCAGCGGCAGGCCCGCGCCCTCGCTGCCGAGCAGCGCGTCGCCGGGGATCGCTACATTCTCGAAATAGATTTCCGACGCGCGGCCGCCGTCAACGGTCGGATAGTCGCGGCGCACGATGCCGGGCAGGTTCGCGTCGATCAGGAACAGCGACACGCCGTCGGCATCGCGCTGGCCGCCGCCGGTGCGCGCGGTGACGAGCAGGTGCGTCGCCCAGGGCGCGGCCTGGACGACGCTCTTATGGCCGTTCAGCACATATCCCGCCCCGTCCTTCTTCGCGCTCGTCTTCAGGTTCGCCAGGTCGTAGCGCCCCTGCGGCTCGGCATAGGCGAAGGCGACGATCATGTTGCCGGAGATGATCTCGGGAATCAGGGCATCGGCCTGCGCCCCGCCGACGGCTTTCAGCGCGCCGCCCGCGATGACGACGGTGGGCAGATAGGGCTCGATGCCCAGCACCTTGCCCAGTTCCTCCATCACGATCGCATTTTCCAGCGCGCCGCCGCCGAGCCCGCCATGCTCCTCGGCGAAGGAAGCGCCGAGCATCCCCAGTTCCTGCGCAAGCGCGGTCCAGATGGCGGGATCGCGGCCCGCATCGCTGGCGATGAACTTCTGGCGCGTCTCGAAATCATAGGTGTCGCCGAGGAAGCGCGCCAGCGTGTCGCGGATCATGTCCTGCGTTTCGGTGTAGGTGAAATCCATTGTCGTCTCTTTCCTTGTTCCCCGGCGAAAGCCGGGGCCCATTGCCGCAACCGGCCCTCAAGGCCGATGGAGACCCGGATCAGGTCCGGGGTGGTTTCGGGTCAGAGCCCCAGAACCATCTTCGCGATGATGTTGCGCTGAATCTCGTTCGACCCACCATAGATGGTCGTCTTGCGCATGTTGAAATAGGTCGGCGCGGCGCGATGGGCATAGTCGGGGCCGATCGGATGCTCATTGTCGCCTTCCCCGAAGCCGCGGAAATAGGGCGCGCCATAATGGCCGACCGCTTCCAGCGTCAGCTCGGTCAGCCGCTGCTGAATCTCACTGCCCTTGATCTTGAGCAGGCTCGATTCGGGGCCCGGCCCCTTGCCCGCATTCGGCCCCGCGAGCGTGCGCAACTCGGTGAATTCGAGTGCGGTCAGGTCGATCTCGAGCTCGGCAATCTTACGCTTGAAGAAGGGGTTGGACAGCAAAGATGCGTCCCCGTCGAGCTCGGTGCGGGCGATGGCCTTCACCTTCTCGACCCCGCGCTTCGATGCCGCGACCCCGGCGATGCCGGTGCGTTCGTGCGCGAGCAGGAACTTGGCGCAGGTCCAGCCCTTGTTTTCCTCATAGACGCGCTGCGACTGCGGGACGCGGACATCCTCCAGCCACACCTCGTTCACCTCATGCTCGCCGCCCAGCGTGATGATCGGGCGCACCGTGACGCCGGGCGACTTCATGTCGATGAGGAGGAAGGAAATGCCCTCCTGCTGCTTCGCATCCTTGTCGGTGCGGACGAGGAAGAAGCCCCAGTCGGCGTGCTGCGCCATCGTCGTCCAGGTCTTCTGCCCGTTGACGATGTAATCGTCGCCGTCCGGCACCGCCGTCGTGCGCAGGCTGGCGAGGTCGCTGCCCGCACCGGGTTCCGAATAGCCCTGGCACCACCAATCCTCGCCCGAGAGGATGCGGGGAAGAAAGTAGGCCTTCTGCTCGGGCGTGCCGAAGGTGTAGATCACCGGACCGACCATCGCGAGGCCGAAGGGCATAAGGCGGATGCAGTCGGCGCGCGCGGTTTCCTCGGAAAAGATGAAGCGCTGCGTCGGGGTCCAGCCAGTGCCGCCATATTCGACCGGCCAGGCGGGCGCGACCCAGCCTTTCTTGTAGAGGATGCGGTGCCAGGCGAGGAAATCCTCCTTGCCGAGTTCGTCGCCCTCGTCCTGCTTGCCGCGCAGCTCGGCGGGATAATTTTCGGCGATGAAGGTCCGCACTTCCTGCTGGAAGGCGAGGTCTTCCGGGCTGAACTCCATGTCCATCTGTGATTCTCCCACTGGGCTGCGGCGCTCTTATAGAAAGCGCTCACCTTTACGTAAACGGAAAGTTGCTTGTCGCAACCTTCATATGTGTGAACATCGAAAAGATTGCGCCGAACCGCGGCGCTTGTCCAGCGCCGCTTCGGACCCTGCTTCTGCCGGATTGAGAAGAAAGGTAAAGCCCTGCGCGCAAAACCGAAAAAGCCGCGCCCCGTTTCCGGCGGCGCGGCTCTTCGATCAGGAGTCAGCATCCCCGCCGGGATGCCAGCGCTTCAGTTACGCGACGGGAAGATCCCCACGAGCGCGATGCACCAGTTCATCGTCAAATAGGGCGGCCGGTTCGAGATCGGCTGCGAACCGCCCGCCGGCGCGACCTGGACCGACGAGCGTTCCATCGTGTTGGCGGTCGGATCGACGCCGGTCAGATAGCTGTTGGTCGCCGCGAGGGCGAACGCATTGCCGTTCGGCGACGTGCTGTTGGCTCCGCTGGCGATGGTCTGGATGCCGCCGGTATGGTTGTGCTTGGGCAAGTTCGTGGACAACAGCGTCACCGTCTCGGCGCCGCCCACCTGACCGAGAGAATAGGGAGACAGACCCGGCCCCTGCCCCTGATTGACGGCGACGCGTCCGCGCAGATCGGGCAGCGCGAAGGTCGTCTGTCCGTTGCCGCCATAGGTCGTCCCGAGTAGCGCGAAGAGCGCCGTATTCTGGGCGATCGACAGGAGCTGTCCCGATGCGGACACCCAGCCGCGCGGGCAGAAGTTGAAGCCCGCCTGCATCATCTGTCCGAGATAGGGTTCGATCTGCGCCGATGCCGGCGTCGCCATCGCCAGCGCCGACGCCCCGGTCATCGCCGCGACCGAGAGTTTTGCCATTGCCCGCTTGCTTGTCATATCCCGCCTCCAACTCTATCCTGTTCCATTCCAGCATCCGGCCCGCGGGTCAGTTGCGCGACGGAAAAATTCCCTGACGTGCAATGCAATAGCGATTGACGAGGAACGGCGACATGTTCGGCACCGCGTCCGATCCGCCCGTATTCTGCATGTGCAGCGAGTCCGGATGCAGCGCCCCGTCGAACTGGATCGTCGTCGAATATTGCGGATTCGGCGTCGTCGAAATGGCGTTCCGGAAGGCCGTCCTGCTGTTTGCCGTCTGGGTGCCGACCGACAGGATAAGTGCCTCATGGCTGTGCGACGCGAGCTGGTTCAGCGTCAGTGTCTGGCTTTCGACGCCGCCGGTCTGACCTATGACATAGGACGGCAGCCCCGGCCCCTGCCCCTGCCCGATCAGCATCCGCCCGCGCAGGTCGGGCAAGGCGAAGGTCGTCTGCCCGTTGCCGCCATAGGTCGTGCCGAGCAACGAGAAGAGCGCCGTATTCGTGTTGATCGCCAGCAACTGGCCATTGGTTTCAATCCAGCCGGCCGGGCAGAAATTATTGCCGACCTCGATCAGCTGACCGAGATAATATTCCTGCGCCATCGCCGGCGTGATGGCGCACATCGCGACGGTGCCTGCTGTCGCCAACATCGCTGCTTTCACATGCCGCATGTCTCAAACTCCCCTCAAAGCCCCATGTCGCCGCGCGCGGCCTTCCGCCTCTAGTTCCGCGACGGGAAAATGCCCTCGCTGATCACGCAATAGCGAATGGCCAGATAGGGCGGCAGATGATTGTAAGGCGTGTTGTCGCCCGTGTTCCGGATGAACACCGTCTCGCGGTTCAACAGCTGAGCATAGGGCGCGACGCCCGACGCATATTTGTTGGTCGGCGTGGACGCAAAGATCGCGCGGAACGGCTGCTGTGAATTGCCCGCTGCGCTCGTCGTACGGACGAGGCCGCTATGCTTGTGCCGCGGCATCTGATTTTCGGTCAGCGTCGTGGTTTCGGTGCCGCCCGCTTCGCCCTGTGTGCGCGGGGAGAGGCCCGGCCCCTGCCCGGGGTGCATCGAATAGCGACCGCGCAGGTCGGGGACCGCAAAGGTCGTTATGCCGTCGCCGCCATAGGTCGTGCCATAGAGCGCGAAGAGCGCCGCATTCTGCGCGATGGACAGCAACTGGCCGTTGGCCTCGAGCGTACCGCGCGGGCAGAAATTATAGGGCACCTTCATCAATTCGCCGAGATACCAATCCTGCGCCGAAGCGGTGCCCGATATCCCGATTCCGCCCGCAAATACGGCTGCCGCGGAAAGATACAGATGCGATTTGCGCGCGAATGCCATCGCTTAGCCCCCCTGCCCGAATAGTCTGCCGGAAAACTAATCCTTTTTTAACCAAAGTCAAATTCTTAGCGCGGGGGAAATCGGTTCCCTGCGCCGGGACCTCGCGCCCCGCAGAAAGCGCGAGTCGGGACTCCGGCCGGGCTGCGTGACGTCCGTCGCAACCGGCCATCGGCGACCCCAAATTTTCTTTGGGAATCAGCCCGCCGCCGCCAGCTTGTCCTGCGTCTTCGTGTCGAAGTCGCTCGCGTCGTGCCGCTCGTGAAGCTGGCTCGCCGGATCGCCCACCGCCCGGTTGACCATCCGCCCGCGCTTCACCGCGGGGCGCGCCGCGATCCGGTCGGTCCAGCGCTGGACATGTTTATAGTCCTGCACCTGCAGAAACTCCCCCGCCTCATAGATCAGCCCCTTGGCGAGCGCGCCGTACCAGGGCCAGATCGCCATGTCGGCGATCGTATAGTCGTCGCCCGCGACATATTCGCTCTCCGCCAGCCGCCGGTCGAGCACGTCCATCTGCCGCTTCACCTCCATCGCGTAGCGGTCGATCGGATATTCCTGCTTCGTCGGCGCATAGGCATAGAAATGACCGAAGCCGCCGCCGAGGAAGGGCGCGCTGCCCATCTGCCACATCAGCCACGACAGCGTCTCCGCCCGCTTCGCCGTATCGGTGGGCAGGAAGGCGCCGAACTTCTCGGCCAGATGGATCAGGATCGCGCCCGACTCGAAGACCCGAATCGGCTCCGGGCCGCTGCGGTCGACGAGCGCCGGGATCTTGCTGTTCGGATTGGCGGCGACGAAGCCGCTCGAGAATTGATCGCCCTCGTTGATGCGGATCAGCCAAGCGTCATATTCGGCGCCTTCATGGCCGAGCGCGAGCAGTTCCTCGAGCATCACCGTCACCTTCACCCCATTGGGCGTCGCGAGCGAATAGAGTTGGAGCGGATGCTTGCCGGCCGGCAGTTCCTTGTCGTGCGTCGGGCCGGCAATCGGGCGGTTGATATTGGCGAAGCGGCCGCCACTTTCCTTGTCCCAGGTCCAGACTTTCGGCGGAACATAGTCGGTCGCGTCGCTCATCGGATCACTCCTGCTGGACAATGGGTAGCACTCCGCAACGTAAGAAGGCACGGCGGGGCCGGCAACCGGCGACGGGTCAAATAATCGCTTGGGCGCGCAGTAGCGCGATTTCATCGGTCGAATAGCCGAGTTCTGAAAGGATCGCGTCGCTATGTTCGCCGACACGGGGCGCCGCGGCGGGCGCGGCCTTGCCGCTTGCCGACAGCGCGACCGGCGCGCGCACGACCGGCGCCGGGGCGAAGGCGCCGGGATAGTCCATCGGATCGACCAGGCCCGCCGCTGCGACCTGCGGATGCGCGAGCGCCTCCGACGGTTTCAGCACCGGCCCCGCCGGCACCTTCGCCTCGCCGAGTTCGGCGAGCGCCGCCACGGTCGTCCGCGTGGCGCACCATTCGCGCATGATCGCGCCCAGTTCCTCGCCATGATCGCCGCGCGATATGTCGCTGGAGTGGCGCACGTCGTCGATGAGGTCGGGGCGCCCGACGAGGCGCGCCCAGCGCGCGAAGATCGGATTGCCGACGACCTGCGTCATGATCCAGCCGTCCTGCGTCGCGAAAATATCGGTCGGCGCGGAACTGAACGCGCGGTTGCCGATCATGCCGCGGGCTATGCCGTTGAGCGCGTAGTCGATGGTCAGCCCGTTCGAGATGGCGAGCGCGCTGCCGAGCAGGGAGGCGGAGACGCGCTGTCCGCGGCCCGTCCGCTCGCGTTCGCGCAGCGCCAGCATCACGCCGAAGGCGCAGTGCAGCGCGGTCGCGAAATCGACGTAATTGACCTGCGCGCGCGCCGGCTGGCCGTGATGGCCCGCGATATGCACCGCGCCCGACATCGCCTGCCCCACCGCGTCGAAGCCGACATGCTGCGCCAGCGGTCCCTCGCTGCCGAAGGCCGACGCGGTGACGAGAATGATGCGCGGGTCGAGCGCCGCCAGCGTCTCATAATCGAGCCCCAGCCTGGTCAGCGCGTCGTCGGGCATGTTGGCGATGACGATATCGGCCGTGCGGACCAGCCGTCGCACGACCTCGCGTCCGGCATCGCTCCCCGGCTTCAGCGTCAGACAGCGCTTGCCGCGATTCATCTGCAGGAACATCGCGCCCGACCCGTCCCCGGCTACCGGCACCGAAAAGCGGTCCTCGTTGCCGCCCGGCGCCTCGATACGGATCACGTCGGCGCCATAGTCGGCGAGCAGCGCGCCGACATAGGGGCCGGCGATATAGCGCCCGAAGTCGAGCACGCGGATGCCGGACAATGGCATGAAAATCCCTCCCTTTTTCGTGCGAGCTAGCAGCCGCCCGTCGAGCCCGCCAGCGCCTTCGTCGAAACCCCGCGCTTGCACTCGCGGCGCGAAGCCATATGGTCGCAGCATAATTTCAACAGGGGATAATGAAATGGCGCGCTTTGC
>CALMYE010000330.1 GCA_937873425.1 uncultured Sphingopyxis sp.
AGGGCGTCAAGCCGGTCGCGGGGCCGAACTATACCGCGCTGAAGGCGACGCTGATCGCGGCGACGCCGGGCGGCGGCAGCTTCACCCTGCACCCCGAATCGCGCATGTTTCCGGGGCTGCTCGGCACCGCGCCGACCGAGACCAACGAGGCGGCGCTGCTGACGCGGCCGGGCGGGCAGCTTTATGCCGTGCTGGGCCAGCCGGTGGTCGGTGTGGACGGCGCCGACCGCTATCAGCTGCGTTTGTGGTGGAAGCCGCTGGTGTGGTGGATATGGCTCGGCGGCGGGCTGATCGCGCTCGGCGCGACGCTGTCGCTGCTCGGGCGCGCGCAGTTGCTGGCGATCTGGCGCGCGCGGCGCCATCGCAAGTCGCAGGAGCGTTTCGCGCCATGAAGAACCGCTGGGTCCTGTTCGTGCCGCTGGCGATCATGGGGCTGCTGTTCGGCGCCTTCATCTATCGGCTGGTGACGCCGCCCGAGACGCTGATCCGCTCGCAGTGGATCGACAAGCCGATGCCTTTGTTCGACCTGCCCCCCGCGACCGCCGGGGTCGAAGGGCTGAAGAGCAGCCAGCTCGCCGACGGGCGGCCGCGGCTGGTCAATGTCTTTGCCAGCTGGTGCATCCCGTGCCGCGCCGAGGCGCCGCAGCTCGAGGCACTGAAGGCGGCGGGGGTGCCGATCGACGGCATCGCGATCCGCGACCGGCCCGACGATGTGGCGATGTTCCTGCGCGAATATGGCAATCCCTTCGACCGCATCGGCGCCGACATGCAGTCGAGCGTGCAGATCGCGCTCGGGTCGTCGGGCGTCCCCGAAACCTTCCTGATCGATGGCAAGGGGATCATCCGCGAGCAGATCCAGGGGGTGATCCTGGCCGAGCATGTGCCGGAGATTATCGCCAGGCTGGAGGCGATGAAGTGATCGGAGCCTCTTTTCATCGTGCCCCTGCGAAGGCAGGGGCCCATCTCCGGCCGGCGCGTCATCAAACAGCCGGCCGTTCCGGAACGCTCGGGCAGGAGATGGGCCCCTGCCTGCGCAGGGGCGCGTGGGTGTTTTGGCTCGCGGCCTTTTTCCTCGCGCTCCCGCTGTCCGCCGCCGCGCAGGACCGGCTGCCGCCCGCGCCCTATGCCTATGAGCAGCTTCGCGATCCCGCGAAGGAGGCGCAGGCGAAGGCGTTGATGGAGGAATTGCGCTGCCTCGTCTGTCAGGGCCAGTCGATCGCCGACAGCGACGCGCCGCTGGCGGGTGACATGCGGCACGAGGTGCGCAGCAAGATCGCGGCGGGCGAAAGCCCCGAAGCGATCAAGACATGGCTCGTCGCGCGCTATGGCAATTGGGGGACCTATGACGCCCCGGTCGATGCGGCGGCCGCCTTTCTCGGGCTGGGGGCCCTCGCCCTTCTCGCGCGCGGCGGCTGGCTCGCCTTCGGGCGCTTCCGGCGCGGCGCGGACGATGCGGAGGGCGGGGCATGATCTGGCTGTGGCTCCTGCTCGCCGCGGCGGTGACGGCCGGCGGCCTATTCTGGCTCGGGCGGCTGCCCGCCGCCGCGCGGCCGCTGGCTGGGGCGGCGGTGATGCTGGGGCTCGCTGGCTATGCGCTGCAGGGCAATCCGGCGCTGCCCGGCAAGCCGGTGGAGAAGGTCCGCGAACCCGACGGCTTCGGCGATGTCCTCACCGACCCGCGGCAGGGGATGGCCGACCGCTTCGGCCCGGCGGCGCAATGGCTCGGCATGTCGGACGGCTTCATGCGCACGGGCAAGACCGGGCTCGCGGCGCAGACACTGGAAAAGGGGCTGGAGAAATATCCCGACAATGTCGATCTGTGGGTCGGCCTCGGCAATGCGCTCGCCGCGCACGGCGGCGGGATGATGTCGCCCGCCGCGGCGCTCGCCTTCGACGAGGCGGCGAAGCGCGACCCGACGCACCCCGCGCCGCCCTTTTTCGCGGGGCTCGCGCTTGCGCAGGGCGGCGACCTGAGGGGCACGGAGGCGGTGTGGAGCCAGCTGCTCGAACGCAGCCCCGAGGACGCGCCGTGGCGGGCGGACCTGGAGATGCGGCTCGCGCAGCTGCGCCGGGCGCTCGGCGGGCCGCCGCCGCCGCAAGCCCCTGCGGACTCGGAATAATCCCGCTATCCGGCCGCCGCGGGCTCGGGTAAAGGCGCGCGAATGACTGCCGAGTCGCAACAGGCCGACGGCGCCGCCGACAGCGGCCATTCGGGCCACGGCCCGCATGGGGATGGCAAGCTGAAGCTTGCGGTCGGCGCGATCGGCGTCGTGTTCGGCGACATCGGCACCAGCCCGCTCTATGCGTTCCGCGAGACCTTTTCGGGCCATTACGGCATCGAGGCCGACCGGCTGCACATCCACGGCGTGCTGAGCCTGGTCTTCTGGTCGATGATGCTGGTCGTCACGATCAAATATGTGCTGACGATCATGAAGGCCGACAACAAGGGCGAGGGCGGCAGCCTGGCGCTGCTCGCGCTGATCAGCCGCCAGTCGGAGGGCAAGCGCTGGACCTGGCCGATAATATTGCTCGGCGTGTTCGCGACCGCGCTTTTCTATGGCGACAGCATGATCACCCCGGCGATGTCGGTGCTTTCGGCGACCGAGGGGCTCGGCCATATCCAGCGCGGCTTCGAACCGTGGATCATCCCCATCGCGCTGACGATCCTGATCGGCCTGTTCGCGATCCAGTCGCGCGGGACGGCCAGGGTCGGCGCGCTGTTCGGGCCGATCATGCTCGCCTATTTCGTCATGCTCGCGGTGCTCGGCCTGATCCATATCGCGGGCAATCCGTGGATCATCGCCGAGACGCTCAATCCGGTGAACGCGCTGCGCTTCTTCATCACCGACGGCTTCACCGCCTTCATCGCATTGGGCGCGGTGGTGCTGGCGGTGACGGGGGCGGAGGCGCTCTATACCGACATGGGCCATTTCGGCCGCGGCCCGATCGGCCTGTCGTGGATGTTTTTCGTGCTGCCTGCGCTGATGCTCAACTATATGGGGCAGGGGGCGATGGTGCTGGCGGCGGAGCCGGGCGATGCGGCGCAGCTGATCAGCGACCCCTTCTTCCTGATGATGCCCGACGCGTGGCGGATTCCGGTGGTGGTGCTGGCGCTGCTCGCCGCGATCATCGCCAGCCAGGCGGTGATCACCGGCGCCTTCTCGCTGACCCAGCAGGCGATCCAGCTCG
>CALMYE010000331.1 GCA_937873425.1 uncultured Sphingopyxis sp.
CCGCGCTGTGGAAAGCCTATCAGAAGGAGTTCAGCGGCGTCGCGCAGGGTTCGGCTGAAGCCTTCCTCGAAATCTTCGCCAGGGAATTCCGCAAGGCCTATGACGAGGCCTCGCGCGGCGGTTGATCAGCCGGGGATATCGTCCTTGACCTCGATCCATAATATATCGGTTCGCCACTGTTGCGCGCGCGCGCGTTCCTCAAATTGCCGTAACCATCGTGCGTCGACATTGATCGCATCGTCCGAAGATGGGAAAAGACTTGTAGGAAAATCCCCATTCCCGGCAACGATCACGAAGGCGGACCGGCCCACCGCGCTGGCGTCCCATGCCAAGCTAAAACCATCGGACGTGACCCTGCCTTCTTCTCTCCTGACAAATTCTTCCACGGCCTTCCGACTGTTGCCCAAATAGTAGAGTTCTCCCTTTGACCCGATCTCGAGCAAAGCGATATTCTCGTCGGTCTTGAGATTGACCGCGCGCACAACCACCTTGGCCAAAAGCTCGGCTTCCGACCGGTTGTTTGCGGTTCGCATCTCCATCTCATATTCCGTCTGCGGCGAATTCAGGAGCGGCTGGTCAGACCGGACGCTCCGGAACGCTTCAAGGGCGGAACAGACCAGCGGAGGAAATTCCAGAACTTTCGTCATGTCCAGCGACACGCCGCGAATGCCCTGTGCTTCCATCGCCGCTGCGATATCGTTCTGCGCCGGGACCGGACTTCCCGATCCGCCGGCAAAGCGCAGCATCTTTCCGTCCGCGCCGGTCAACGTCAGCCACGAGCAGGCCGCCTGTTTCGCAGCGGCGGTCGCCGCCGCATCGATCGCCACCACCGGCGGCGGCGGCGCGGGCGCCGCTTTTGTTGCGACGGGCGGGCTATCCGAACCGCCGCCGAAGCCCCCGCTCAGCACCACCACCGCCACAACGAACAGCAACAGGCCAGCCGCCCCGCCGCCGCCGATCAGCAACCAGTTCGGGCCGCCGTCCGGCCGCATCCTGAGCCTGTCCAGCCACCCGGCGGCGCCCGGCTTTGCGCCCGGTCCGGCTTCGGTCTTCGGTCCTCCGGCCGCCACGCTGCCGGCGGCGCGCGCCGCGCCGGGCTTCGCGCCCATCGCGCGATCGATCAGCTGGACCAGCTCGGCCATGTCGCGCGGCCGGTTGGCGGGATCGGGGGCGAGCGACGCGGCGAACACCGGACGCAGCCGCTCGGGAACCGCCGACAGGTCGGGAATGGCGTTGCGCTTGACCACCGCGTCGGCGATCGATCCGCCCATGTCGGCATGCTTGCCGCTCGCCGCCGCCAGCATCACCAGCGCCAGGCTGTAGATGTCCGTCCACGCCCCGATCTCGCGATCGAAGGCGCCGAGCTGCTCGGGCGCGACATATTTGAGCTTCCCGGCAAAGCCGTCGCCGACGATCGTGCGCCGGCTGCGGTCGAGATCCTTGGCGATGCCGAAATCGATGATCTTCGGCCGGTCGAGCTTGCCGCCCGCGAGCAGGATATTGTCGGGCGCGATGTCGCGGTGGATCGCGCCGAGTTGATGCGCCGCGCCGAGTCCCGCGGCGAGGCGCCGGAACAGGTCGGCGAGCTGCTTTTCGTCGAACTTGCGCTTGCCGAGCTGCTCCTCGATGCTCGGCCCGTCGATATATTCGGTGACGATGAAGGGCCGCCCCTGCGCGTCGCGCGCCGCGAGGCGATATTGCACCAGATATTCATGCTGCAGCCGCGTCAGCGTGCTCGCCTCCTTGGCGAACATCGCGGCGCCCGCTTCGTCGCGCGCCAGTTCGGGCAGCATGATCTTGACCGCCACCCGCTCTTCCGGATGGTGGACGTTGAAGCCCTCGAACACCTCGCCCATGCCGCCGCGCGCGATGAAGCGGTGGATCTGGTAGATGCCGTTGAGGACGTCGCCGACGCCGATCGGCTTGATCTGCTCCGCTTCCTGCGGCGGCGGCGGCACCCCCGCCACCGGCGGCACCGAAGCCCCCGGGGCATAGACGGTCGCCTCGGGCGTGGACGGTCCTTCGGCAGGCGGCGGCGGCGGCGTGGTGCCGCCCCCCGTCGCCGGCCGGTAGACGGTGCGTTCGTCGTCGGGATCGTCGGGCCCGCCGGGCGGATGGCTCGCCATGTCAGGGCTCCTCGGCGACGATGTCGATCACCGCGACGGTGACATTGTCCGGCGCGCCGGCGGCGTGCGCGGCGGCGATCAGCGCTTCGGCGCAGGCCTGCGGATCGGCGAGGGCCAATGTCTCGCGGATCGGCCCGGTCCCGACCGGACCGGTCAGTCCGTCGCTGCACAACAGAAAGCGGTCGCCGGGTTCGAGCTGATCCTGGACGATATCGACCTGCACCGCCTCGGTCACCCCCAGCGCGCGCGACAGGACGTGCGACATCGGGTGCGAGCGCGCCTGCTCCTCGGTCAGCATCCCCTGATCGACCAGGTCCTGGACCATGGTGTGATCGGTGCTCAGCTGGAACAGCCCGCCCGAGCGATAGATATAAGCGCGGCTGTCCCCGACCCACAGGATCGCGAAGCGATGGCCGCGAACGACCAGCGCGACGGCGGTCGTGCCGCTGGGCCGATCGCTCGCCGGATCGCCCGCCTGCCAGATATGCCCGTTGATTGCGTGAAAGCGCTCCGCGATCTGCCCGACGGCTCCGTCGAAATCGCCTGGCAACGCAATGTTGCGAAGCCCCGACACCGCCACGCCCGACGCAAAGGCGCCATGTTCATGCCCGCCCATGCCGTCGGCGACCAGCCACAGCCCGGCCTCGTCGCGCATCAGCAGCGCGTCCTCGTTGGCCCCGCGCTTGAGGCCGATATCGCTGATGCCCGCCGACCGGACGCCGAGCCCTGCCGGCATCGCGAATGCGTTCTGAACCGGATGGTCGCCCTCGCTCAATCCATTAACTCCCAGTCGATTCCCATGCCGCTTTCGGGCCAGGGCAGCGCCGGCTGGCCGGCGTCGGGCAGAAACCACCCCGCTGCACGCTCCGACGCGTCCGGCGGTTCCGGCGGACCGTCGCCCGGCTCCATATCCTCCATCCGGCCGAACAGCGTGTCGGCGTCCAGCCCTTCGGCGATCGCCTCGACCGCCGCATCATAGAGCGCCTGCAGGTCGCCGCCGCGCGCCGCCACATAGAGCGGAAAACGCCGCATCGCCGCGTCGATGCTGGGAATCAGCACCGCCGATCGCGTCCTGCCGGCATAGAGCCACGGCTGCGCCGCATCCCAGCGGGCGGCGAATTCCCCACCCCATTCGGTTCGCGCGGCCATTGTCATCGCCGCCATGCCCGCATCGATCGCGGCGGCATCCGCCTGCCGCAGGCCGCGGCTGACGAAATCGCCATGCGCCGGCAGCTTGCCGTAGAGGCCCGCCACGGTCAGAGCGTCGCCGGGCATTTGACCGACCACAGCCCTCCCCCGCCGAAGGGATTGGCCTCGGCGGGAAAGGATACGGAAAAGCCGGCTTCGCCCGCGCCGCGGTTGAAGACCGCCTTGACGCGTCCTTCGCCGTCGTTGGTCACGTTCGCGCGGTCGAACACGCGCAGCAGCGACCAGGGCCCCTCCTTGCGGTGGCGCCACAATATCTCCTCCGCCCCGCCATTGTTGCCATAGATCACGATCTCCGAGGTTCGCGCCATGCCGCCGCCCAATTGCCACACCAGCGACTGCTCGCCGTCGTCGCCCGCCCCGCCGAACTCCATCCGCAGCCCGCTCGCATTGAGCGTCACCCGGCTGACCTTGGCGCCCTTGTCGGTCAGCGCGATCTCGAGCGGCAAGCCTTCGCCGAGGACATTGCGCAGCGCCGCCGCGCGCTGGAAGGCCTCGGGCGAAGCAGGGTTGAAGGCCTGCGCCACCGGATTGTCGCCCCGCCAGCGCCAATAGCCGCTGCCCTTGTCCAGATAGGGATCGAGCTTGTCCCGGACGAACATGTCGATGCTTCCGCCGGGCCCGAAGGCGGTGCGCGTTTCGGTGATGCCGGCATCGGCCAGCGCCTGACCCGCGAAAGGATAGCGATCGTCGATCGCGGACTGGCACGAAGGCAGGACCGACTGCTGGAAATATTGCGCCACCTCCGACTGCGCGGCGTTCAGCTGCACCGCGCTGCCGCCCTGCGATATCTCGGTCGCGAAGGGCGCCATGATCGCCGGCACCTCGAGCGCCGCCCGCAGGATCGGCGCCATCGCCTGCGCCACCGTGTCGCTGCTGTTGCTGACCCCCGGCGCCCGCGCGACGAGCACGTCGTTATAGGCTTTGCGAACGCCGTCGATGAACTCGTCGATCGGTGCCTTGCCGCCTTTGCCGACCCATTGGTTGAGCTCGGCGAAATGGCTTGCGATGATCTGGTCGGCCGACTGGCCGCCGCCGCCGATTTCGCTCGCCAACCGCCCGGCGCGCGTGCTTTGCAGCTTGTCGGACGCCATCTTGGTCACCGCCTTGGCCGCACCGCCCTCGAAGGCCGTGTGGTGGCGGACCGCGCCCAGCACCTGCTTCAGCGGCGACGGCGTCTTGGTGAAGGCGCGATAGGCCGCGGGATCGTTGAAATAATCGGCGGGCTTCAGCGAGGCGACGACGCCTTCCCATGCCGCGATATAATCCTGCACATAGCGATGCGAAATCTGCCCGCGCAGCGAAGCCATTTCCTGCACGGCGCTGCCGGTCTCGGCGTCCTCGCCCAGCACCCACAGTTCCTTTTTCAGGTCGGTGTGAACGGTCGCGAGGCGCACCGCATAGGCCTCGATGAAGCCGTCGCGGGTGAAGAAATAAGGTACGCGCTGGTCCATGACCAGGTCGGGCGCGGCAAAGGCGGCGGCCTCGCCGTCGCGCAGATCTTTGCCCGGGCGCCAGTCGCGGGCGGGATTGGCCGCCTTTTCGACCATCACCGCATAGGCGCGGTCGGCCATGCTGAGTTGCGCAAGGCTGGCCCGCGCACCGCCGACCAGCCCCGCATCGACCGGCCCGCGCTGCCCCTGCCAGTTCAGGTTGATGCGCTCGGGCTGCTCGAGCAGCGCGGCCAGATGTTTCGCCAGCCGCTCGCGCGTCGGGCGCATCTCGACCCCGGGATATTGATTGTCCGCCCAGTCGCGTTCGATGAAGCGCTGCACCGATTTCGCATCGAACGCCCCCGACGGCGCCTGCCCGCCCAGGATCATATAGGTCTTGAACGGCTCATAGAGCTGCACCGGCTGGGCCAGATTCGCGCCGACCATTTCCTCGAGCCGAAGCAGCAGCCGCGGCAGCAGGATGCGCCGCAACCCGGTGCGATAGGCCTCTTCGTTGCGCTGGCTGAGGTCCGACTGGAACAGGCCGAAGCGGCGGAACAGCGACGGCCCGCCGGCCTGCCGCGCGGCATAGCCCTCGGGCAGGTCGCGCAGCGCGTCGAGCGTCGCCAGACTGTCCTCGATCGACGTATCGCTGCTGCCCACCCGGACCAGATCGAGCCGCGCGCCCGCAATCTCGCCCGCGGCATTCTGCGCCGCTTTCGCCGTATCGGCCTGGAACGAGCGGTTGCCCAGGAAACTGGTGGTCCAGAGCGCCACCATCACCAGCGCGATGGCGGCGATACCGGCGCAAGCGCCGGTCAGCATCGTCCGCAGCCGCGCCTGCGCCTTGCGGTCGGGTTCGGGCAGCCCCGCTTCCTTGAACACCACGTCGTGGAGCAGGCGGTTGAGGAAGAAGGCCCGTCCTTCGCCCATGCCTCCGGCGGCGGCGGCATCCTCCATGGCATAGGCCTGCGACACGGTTTTCAGGATGCGGTCGAGCGACGACCCGTCCTGCGTCCCGGAAGTCAGATAGACGCCGCGCAGCTTGCCGCTGGGACGGTCCTCCGCCAGGAACGCGCCTTCGATGAAGCGGTGCAGCGGCGCGCGCAGTTCGCGCAGTTGCGCCGGAAACCCCAGGATCAGGCCGCGGCGGCGATAGTCGGGCTCTTCGTGCAGGCGCTTGGCCTGCCGTGCCGAAACCTGCCCGGTGACCGAATCGATGGCGCGCGTCACCGCGGCCGAGTCGAGCGGCTCGCCCCAGGTGAAGCTGTGACCGAGCACCGCGCGGCGCCCGTCGACGTCGAGATCGGCGAAATATTCGGCAAAGCCCGCGATCAGGTCGCTTTTGGTGAGTAGCAGATAGACCG
This sequence comes from uncultured Sphingopyxis sp., assembly GCA_937873425.1. Classification (GTDB taxonomy): domain Bacteria; phylum Pseudomonadota; class Alphaproteobacteria; order Sphingomonadales; family Sphingomonadaceae; genus Sphingopyxis. The sequence goes on from CALMYE010000331.1 coordinate 6,133, forward strand.
GCAGCTGCGCTTCCAGCGCTTCGCGGATTTCGTGCAGGCGGTGCCGCACGATCGCCGCATGCCGGTCGATCGCCACCACATCGCCGCGCAGCAGATCGTCGGCGGCGATGGCGACGAAGATACCGTTGACCGGTTCGAGCGGGCGGTGCTTGCGCAGCAGGCCGAGCAGGCTCGTCCAGCCCTTGCGGTCGACCTCGCTGTCCGAATCCTGGGTCGTGTAGCGGCCCGCCGTGTCGAGCAGCACCGCCTCGTCGGCGAACAGAAAATCCAGGTTGCGGGTGCCGCCGGTGCCGCCCAGACTTTCCTGCGAGAAGGGAAAGCGCAGCCCCGACTTGAGCAGCGCCGTCGTCTTGCCGGCGCCCGGCGACCCGATGATGACATACCAGGGCCGCGAATAGAGATAGTTGCGCGATTTGCCCCCCGCCTCGCGCAGCCGCGCGAGCGCTTCGCGCATGCGGCCGGCCAGCACGTTGGCCTCTTCGCTCGCCTTGTCGTGGCCGGCCAGTTCGGCGGCCAGCGCGGCCTCCGCCTTGCGCGCCTTGCGCCGGCGCAGAAAGGCGAACAGCCCCCAGATGGCGACCAGCAGGGCGCCAATGCCGAGCCGCACCCACAGCGGATGCAGCGCACGCACGAACAGCGGCAAGCCGACGGCAAAGATCAGGATCGCCAGCAGCAGGGCCGTCAGCGACAGGAACCACCAGTTCGCGAATATCCGCTTCATGCCCCCGCTCGCGTCCCTAAAATCCGTTGTCGAGAACGATCTCGACCCGCCGGTTGCGGGCCTTGCCGTCCGCCGTGTCGTTCGACGCCAGCGGCACCGTGTCGCCAAGCCCGACCGCCTTCACCCGCCCCTTGTCGCTCAGGCTGGCGCCGATGATCCCGGCGACGGTCTGCGCGCGCGCTTCCGACAGCGCGATATTATTCGGAAAGCGGATCGAGCCGCTGATCCTGTCGCTGTCGGCATGGCCCTCGACCGTGACCGGCCCCTTCTCCAGTTCGATCGCCTTGCCGATCTTGTCGAACAGCGGGCGGCGGCCGTCGACCAGCTGGTCGGACGCCGGCGCGAACAAGGTTCCGATCGTCGTGCGGATGCGGTTGCCCTGCACCTCGACCAGCCCTTGCTCGATCTCGGCGGCCAGGAATTGCCGCAGGCGCATCTCGGCCGGCACCGCAGGGACCGGCATTTCGGTCGCGGCGCGATTGAGCGCCACCGGCTCGGAAGGGAAGAGCGCAGCCACCTGCCGCTCCGGTTCCTGCCCGGACACCATCAGCACCAGATAGAAGGCCGTAAAGACGAGGAACATGATCGCGGCGGCGGCCGCGGCCGCCGTGGTGATCAGCGACCAGAAATTGTTCGGCCGGCGCGGCCGGTCCTCGCCGCGCCAATGATCGACCAGCTCCTGCTGCGACAGGCTGCGCACATGGTCGAGCCCGGCCAGCAGGCTCGCCATCACCTCCTGCTTCTTGCGCCCGCCATCGGGCATCGCGCGCGTCCGGCCCTCGAAGCCGGCGGCAAGGCAGGCGTGGAACAGCTCGATCATGTCGCGGTTCTGTGCCGGGTCGCGCAGCATTTCCTGCACGAAGTCCCAGAAACGGTCGCCGCCGATATTTTCGCGAAAGAAGGTGACGACCATGTTGCGCTGCGCCCAGCCGGTGCCGCCGTCCGGCGTGCCGGGCAGATTCTGCGCGATGTCGTCGATCGTCGCGCACACCGCATATTTGGCGCGCTGCCGCACGGGTTCGGGATAGAGCGGCTGGATCGTCTGGTCGAACGTGCCGATCAGTTCGGTCGCGCGCGCGTGGAATTCGGGAAGCGGGACATGCCATCGTCCCGATTGCAGCGCCGCCGCCACCATCAGCACCGGCTCGGCCGCGGCCATCATCGGGTTCCGGTCCTGCCGCGGCGTCGGCGGTTGCGGCACGCTGTCGGAAAAATTCGCGCTGCGCACCGCCGGCGCGACGGCCGGCGCCTGGGGCGCCCCGCCGGGGAGCGGCATGGCGGCGAAGGGGTCGCCGGCCGGCCCGGGCTGCTGCATCGGCGGCTGCGGCGGCGCACCCCATCCTCCGCCCTCGGACGACGCCGGCGGCGGCTGCCCGCCGGGAGCTGCGACCGGACCGCCCGACCCCCGCTGTTGCAGCGGCGAGGGGCGAAAGACGGTCTTGTTCCGGTCGTCGTTGCTCATTTCGATTGTTTCACCGCCCAGAGCTCGAGTTTCAGTTCGGGCCAGTCGTCGGCGACGAAGATGCCCATCGCCGGGGCCGTCTGGATGTCCGTCCATTCGGGCGCGCTGCGGTCGAGCTCGAAATAGATATAGCCGGGCAACACCCGAAGCTGCGGCGGCGGCGTCGGCGTGTGGCGCAGCGGCACACCGGTCTGCAGCGAAGAGCTGACGAGTTCGCGCATCTTGGTGTTCGACCCGATCTTCGAGATCGACGGAAAGCGCGCACGCACCTCGTCCAGCGACTTGGTCGGCGCGTTGACCGCAAGATAGAGATAGCTTTGCCGGATCATCGTCCGGTTCTTGATGACGTGCAGATATTGTCCCGACCCGCGCGAATCGAGCTGCAACTGCTCGGCCGAGCTTTCGATCCCGCCCGACAGCATCATCTGGAGCAGGTCGATCACCGGGTCGAAACAGGCCTGGAGATTCTCATGGTCATAGGCGGGCAGCGGCGGCGGGCGGCGGTCCTTGCGCAGCAGCGTCGCGATCTCGCCGACCATGCCGACGAAATCCTCGTAAAGCCGCTCGGGATGAATCGCCGGCATGCCCGCGACATGCTGCAATATCTGACTCCAGCGATTCAGCGACTGCAACAGCAGAAACGACCGGAAGGTGTCCTGCCCGCCATCCGCGGATTCCGCCGCGCGCAGGGCGAGGTCATCGACCATCTGTTCGACTCGCCCGAAAATATCCTTAACCGCCCCCTTCAGGCGTCCCGCCCCGATGTCGAGCACCGGCGGTATATAGCGGTCGTCGAAGGTGACCTTCTTGTTCAGAACCTCGCGTACGCGCACCACGCCGAGCAGCAGCCGGTCGTCGGTCTGGTCCGGCGTCATGCCGAGCCGCAGGTTGGGAACCCCCAGCGCGATCGGTTCGGACGCCCGCTCGTCGGAAAAATTGTCCGCGATCTCGGCCTCGCCGACCACGAAGCGGGCGTCGGGCGCCGGCGTTTCGCCTTCGTGAAACTCGATGGCGCCGTTCTGCCGCGGGGGGAGGGTCAGATAAACGAGCTGGTCGCGAACATCGTCGCCCATCGCCAGCGACGGCGGCGGCGGCAGATCGTCGGGAATGGCGAAGGGCGTGCCGTCGGGCATCACCCCGCGTGCGCTGCGGATCGCGACCTTGCCCAGCTCAGCGAGATCGCGGTCGATCTCCAGTTCCGAAAAGCCCCACGAATAGGGCATGGCCCGGTCGTGCCGCGCCGCGACAAAGGCTTCGAAGTAGCGGTCCTGCGCCTGAAAATGTTGCGGCCGCAAGAACATGCCCTCGCGCCAGGCGACACGATTTCGACCTGTCATATTTGGACCGCCATATCTTGAACACCCCCAGGCACCGATATTAAGCATAGCATTGCGCGCGAATAAAGCGCAGCATTGCGTGATAACCCTCTATCGGATTTTTTTTGGGGGCGGACGGCAGGGCGTGACCAGCGATTCGGACAAATCCTTCGACCCGCGCACCTGGACCGGCGGGGCAAGCAAGGACGACAAGCACAAGACCGCCGCCGATTTCGATCCCCGGACCTGGGTCGATGCCGAAACCGCCGACGACGGAATCGCGGACACGGCGAAGGAGGCTGGCGCCGACCCCGGCTTCGATCCCCGGACCTGGGTCGGCCCGCTCGATACCGACACGCTGCCGCTTCCGAAACGGCGCAAGACCGGCGGCAACCGCCCCGCTGCCCTTGCGATCGGCGGCGCCGCCGCGATTCTCGCGGTGGCGGGTGGCGGCTACTGGGTGGTGCGCCCCGCCCCGCCCCCACCGGGGACCGCCGTCCCGAAGGCGCAGGTCAAGCCGCCGCCCCGGCCAAAGGGCGGGGCTCGGATCGTTCAGGTCGCCGGCGTCGGCGGGATGTTGCGCGCGCTTCTCGATATGGGCATCCCGCCGGAAGAAGCGATCATTTTGTCCAACGACGTCGCCGCCGCCCTCGGCAGCACCGAGGAACCGATCCGGCTCGAGGTCGAATTGCGCGAAGCGCCGGGCGGCGCAGAGACCGGCGTCGCCAGCCTGCTCGCCACCCTGTCGGGAGGACAGGGTGTTTCGCTCACCCGTCTCGCGGGCGGCGGGTTCGAGCGCACCGACCTGTTCGCCCGGGCCAGCACCACCATCCGGCGAATCGAGGGCCGGATGGGCGAGGAAAGCTTTTATGTCGATGCCGTCGGCGCCGGCATGCCCGACAGCCTGATCACCCCTTTCGCCAAGGCCTTTTCCTTCGACTTCGACTTTCAGCGCGACGTTTCCACGGGGGACCGATTCGAGGCGGTGTGGGAAGAGCAGCTCGCCGCCGACGGCCGCGCGGCCGCACCGCCGAAACTGCTCTACGCCGCGCTGGAAACGACGAAGGGCCGCCGCGAATATTATGCCTTCACGCCGCCCGATGAACTGGAGGAGCGCTGGTTCGACCTGCAGGGCCAGGGCGCGCAGCGCGGGCTGATGCGCACGCCCGTGGACGGTGCGCGCGTATCTTCGCGTTTCGGCTATCGCACCCACCCGATCTACCAAACCGCCAAGGCCCACAACGGAATCGACTTCGCCGCCCCGACTGGCACACCCATCTATGCTTCAGGCAATGCCAAGGTGGTTTTCCGTGCCTTTTCCGGCACCGAAAGAAGCGGCGCCGGCAATCTGATCAAGCTCCAGCACGACGACGGCGAGGACATGCAGACTTGGTATATGCACCTTTCGCGCTTCGCCGACGGGCTGGAGGTAGGACAGACGGTCCGTCAGGGCGAGATTATCGGCTATGTCGGCTCGACCGGCGGCTCGACCGGTCCGCACCTCCATTATGAAATCCGCCTAGCCGGAAAACCGACTGACCCGCTCACCTATGAAACGACGCAGGTCGCGCCGCTGGCGGGCGAGGCGCTGCGCATGTTCATGCAGCGGCGCGCGGAGATCGACGAATTACGCCGGAACCGCTGAGCCGCCCGCCGGCGCCGCGATCGCCATGCCGTTGCGGCGCAAGCCGCCGCTCCATTCGTAGCGCCGCCGGTCGCCCTGGCCGAGATCGACGATGAAGCTGTCGGCCGCCCGGAAGAAAGGCCCGGCCTCCTCCGGCGTCGCATGCTCGATGAAGGTGGAAAAAACGCGCGGGTCCCAGAAGCGGAACAGAACGATCCGTCCGCCGGGAAGCCGCGCGGTCGTCACCTTGCGCAGCTGGCGCCGCAGATCCGCCAGGCTGCGGTCCGAATGGCAGATGATGCCCCAGAACCGTCCCGATTCATGGTTGCGCCAGGTCTCGGCAAAGGGTTCGTCGACATCGACGCGCACCAGCCAGGGCAAGGCTGCGCGGGTCTGTTCGTCATAGTCGCCCGAATAGAGGCAGGCATGCTCCGCAGTCTGCGCCACCAGTCCCACCAGCCGAGGATCGCGCGCGCCATCGACGACGGCGAACCAGCTCACCCGGCGCACACCTCGCAAAAGGGGACGCCGTCCTTGGCCGCACCGATCAATGTGCGCATCTGCGCATTGGGCTGGGTGAAGGGGACGTTGCCCGGCATCCCCATGCCGCCCCCGCCGCCACCGCCGCCGCCATTGCCGCCGTCGCCGATCAGCACCGTCGGCGCGCCGACGACGATCACGCCGCCATGCGCCGTATTGTCGCCGATCCGCGCCGCCGGCATCGACCCGACGAGCACCGTCGCCGACCCCTTGACGATGATGTCGGGCGGCCCCGCACACACACACATGTCCGACACCCGCGCCTGCGGCATGTTGACGGTCAGAACATTGGGCTGCCCCTTGACCACCGGCCCGCCGACATGCGGCGTCGGCCCCGGATTGACCATCGGGCAAACATGATGATCGCCGATGCGCGCGGCGGGCGGCATCAGTTGGCCCCCACCGGCGCGGCCTCGCCCGCACGAAGGGGGGGCCATTGGCCGGTCTCACGGAGTTTGCGAACCGCTGCCGGTCTGGGCGGCGGCATCGGGAACCCTCTCGCTTCCAAGACTTCGAGAAACTCGGCTTGGACGCGTCCTTGTTCCGTACCTTCAGGAAAGGGGCGGACCGCAGCATAGGCACCCGCAGTGGCGCCCATATCGTCCGCCGCGAAAATGTCCGCGCCTTCGCGAACGAGGAACAGGGCCATATCATATTGATCGGTCGCGGCGGAAATCAAAAGCGGCGTCAGCCCCGCATCCGTACGCTGCTCCAGCTCAGCGCCCTGCGAAACCAGTTGCCGGACACGCTCCAAATCGCGGTCGAGCGCCGCCTGCGCCAAAGGCGGAGCGGCTTCCTTCGTTTCAGCCATGCAGGCTCCTGTGGTCAATAGGCTGGCCGACAAGATTACGGATTTCAACAGCATTCCGCAATTTCCTTATCGACATTCGCCTTCTCCTGATCAACGGCGGGAACGACGGCATCCATTCCGTGCAGGAAAAAACCCCGCACGGCGGCCACGCCAAGTCCCAACCATGGGTGTCCCGCCGCTATAGACGTACGTGCGATCCATTTCGCCACGCGACTGCCGATGCCCGCCGGAGGGTCGAGTGGCACCTTGGTTCCCACGGCTTGCCGGACCCCTGGCGTCATTTGCGCACCCCGAAGGAGTTCACCGCGCACATAGACCGCGTCGATCTGGCTCGCGCGTGGATCGGCGATCGTATTGGGATGCAAACCCGCGGCATTGAAAGTCGTGGCAGGCATGCCGGATGCCCGCGATGCCGCCGACGCTAGACCGCCGCCAAGCGAATGGCCGACGAACTTCACATTGTTTCCGCCATCGCTCATCGCGACGTTTTTCCCGATGATTTCTGCCTGGGAATAATAGCTTGTCTCGTTGCCGAGCCCCTGACCCGCATTGACCTTCCAGTCGGCGCCCGACGACGTTCCCTTGAATACGACGCTATAAGCCCCCGAGTCCTGGTCCTTGAATACGGCCGCAAAAGGCGCGTTGTTGCCATCCGGCTGATAGCCGGGAGGGGTCAACAGCTTGTTGGAAAGGCCGATTTTCTCCAGTTCCGCGTCATCGGTCACGCGCTCGAATCCGCGAGGGACGGTGCCGCCTGGGTCCATCTCGCCATTCTTGTTATAGACCGCCGCCGCCAGCGCGGCTTCCTTCTGATATTGCTCAAGCTTTGCCTTCCGCGCACGCAGCGCATCGCAATTCGCCACGCAGCGCTGGAAGATCCCCATCGCCCTACCGCCCCGGCGCCAGCAGATCGGCAAGCCGCGCCGCGCGCGTTTCGACGGGTTCGCGCAGAAAACAGATGTCGGCCGTCAACAGCCACTGCCGGTCGTCGGGCTCCGGCGCGAACTCATAGGCCAGCATCAGCAGGTGCAGTATATCGGGCCGGTCGAGCACCTCCAGCACCGCGCCGTTCTGCATTGCCCGCTGCCGTGCCGCCTCGATCTGCGCGGTGTCGGGTGGCGGCAGCCGATCGGCATAGCGCGAGCGCAGCGCCAGATAGGCAAGCCGGTCGCGTTCGTCGGCTTCGGCCTCAAAGGCGTTCAGCACGGCTTGCGACGGCTCGATCATTGCCAGGCTCCCCCTTCCCCGTCTTGCGGGGACCGGATCAGTTTCCGACCGCCGCCGTCTGGACCGGTCCCCCGCTCAGCATGTTGCGCCGCGTATCGCCGACGACGAAGAAGGCGCCCCAATAGAGCGGATGCGACAGATCGCTCTCTCCTATCATGAAAGTCTGGGCCTTGTGGAGAGCGGTCACGATATCGTCCGACCGGCCCGCTTCATAGAAGGTCTTCATGAAATAGAGCGTTTCCTCGCCGGCCGATATCTTCCAGTTGGTCGCCATCACCGCTTTCGCGTCGGCGCTGAAGAAGGCGCGCACCAAGCCGTCGAGCGTCGTGCTGCGCTGCGAGTCGCCGGCCTGGCGCTGCGCGCGCTCGCCGACGACCGACGCCGTCTCGCAGGCCGCCAGCACGACGAGATTGGCATCGAGCCGCAGGCGCGCGATCTCGTCGAAGCTCAGCAGCATGTCCGAATTCTCGGCGCCGTGGGACGTCATCAGCGCCGCCGGGCTGTCGGGGCAGCCGAACTGCCCCTCGGTCACGCCGTGGGTCGCGAAGTGGAGCACCTTATAGTGCGACAGATCGCCGTTCTGGGCGCCCCTCGCCCGAAGGGCGGTATCGGTGAACGCGCTGCCCTGCAGCATCGGCGCCTCCGCCAAGCCGAGTCCTTCGGCCGCGATCTCGATCTGGTCGGTCGAGATCGGCACGAATTGCGTCGACATGTCGCGCAACACCGTCGGCGTCAGCTGGCAGGTTCCCGCCGTGACGGTCTGCTGCGCGTCCGCCGCGACCGACAGCGGCTGCGGGTCGGCGAAGCCGAACAGCGGCTGGCTGGCCCGCGAGGCCGGAAGGTTGCGCGACGCGATGAACGACCGCGGGCTGATCGACGCGCTGATCGCATATTTCTGCGCCAGAAACGGCACCTTGCTATAGTCGTACTGGTCCTTTTGCCGAAGGAAGCGCTGACCCGCACCGCGGTCGGTGACGAGAACGCCCGGCGACAGGCCGGCAAGCGGCTGACCGCCCTCGACCACGAGCGATGTGACGCCGGCAAGGTCGCCTTCGATGGGACGGAACAGGCCGTCATAGACCGAGCCCGCCAGACCGACCTGAAAGACCGGAATGCCCCCCCGGCTGGTCAGCGTGTCGATCGACGCCCGGGTCAGCGAGACGAGCCGGTGGAGTTCCTCGACGTTCACATCGACGGGAAATGCGCGCGCCGTGTCCTTCCGGATGACGATGCCATAGATGCGGCCGCCGAAATCGGTGAAATTCACATAGGCTTCGCCATCGGCGAGCGCTGCCCGGATGTCGGCGATATTGGCGGGCCGATCGGACACGGCGCTGAACCGCGCGTCGCGCTGAACCGTCGCTTCAAGCTCCGCCCGTGCTTCGACCGCCTCGGAAAGCTGCCGGCTCAGTCCCGACACGTCCGCCCCGGCCGCTCGGCCTTCTTGGATCGCCAGATTGAGCTCGGTGATCTGCCTTTCAAGATCGCGAATGTCGCGCAGGGCGGGGCCGATGCTGCCTTCGGCCGAGACGATCGACTGCAGCTGGCTGATCTGCCGCGCGGCGCCGCTTTCGCCCGTGACCTGCAAGGTCCGGAAGAACTCGTCGGTCGCCGCCGGCGTGTTCGCCGCCACCAGATTGTCGAGATAGGGCTGAAGCGGCGTCGTGACGAACGTCGCCTGGGCGTCGCGCACCTGCACCAGCGCGTCGACCGCGGCCTTGTAGGCTCCATTGACCGTGCCGACCGGCGCCCCGCTTTCGTGGACAATCACCGCGCGTTCGAGCTGCAGCTCGGCGACCGCCGGCTCCGCGCCGGTCCCGGCGCTGGCGATCGCGCCCTGCTGAAGTTTCCGGATCGCCTTGTCCAGCGAGCTCAGCGCGTCGGCAAAGCGCCCCTCCTCCACCGCGATACGGGCCTCCTGACGGTCGAGGCGCGCGCCCAGCCAGAGAAAGCCGTCGGGCCGGATGCGCTGGTTTTCCAGAAGCTCGTAATTCTTTCGCGCCACCCCGAGTGCCGCCGTCGCGTCGGCCGCTCTCCCGCGCCCGAGATAGGCCCGGCTGAGCGCCCAGGCGATCTGGGCATCGAGCGTCAGCTGCCGCAGGACGCTGCCGTCGGGTACCGCGATGGCGCTGCGCGGATCGCTCGCTTCGACCGCCGCCTGGTTCAGCTGACTGATATTCTCGGCGCTGAACAGCGGTCCCGCCGCATTGATATCCTCGACATTGTTCTGCGCGAAGAGTTCGATCGCCCGGTCGAAATTCCGCTGGTTCATCGCGTCGAGGCCGCGATAGCTGCGCAATTTCTTCATCAGCAGGCGGTCGGGCGCGCCGCTGGCGAGCAGCAGCCTCTCGGCATTGGCGAAATGGGCCTGAGCGCTGTTGAAGAAGCGGATGTTGGAATCGGCAAGGCCTGCTTCCAGCATGATCTCGGCCCGGGTCGGCGCCGGCGTGGCGGACGAAAGGCCCGACAGCGCGGCGTTGAGATAGCGCGACGCCTCCGCATGCAGGCCGCGGAAATTGAGGCTGGTGCCGAGCTGCAGGATCGTCTCGCTGTCGTCGATCTCGACCGCGGCGCGCTCCTGCCTGTTCTCGTCCGGCAGCAAGGCGATGTCGATCGGCTGGGTGGCCGTCGCCCCGCTCCCGCCGAGGCCAGTAAGCACCCGCGCGGCCTGAACCCCGGCGCCGACCGCATTGGGGGCCGTCGAGATCTGGACGATCCGGCCGTTCGCTTCGGCGCCGATCGTCACCGTCCGGAGACCGAGTCCGGGATCGACACAGCGCCGCGCGACGGCATTGCCGAAACCCGCCAGCGTCACCGGCACACCGGCGCCGCACACCATCCCGCCGGTGAAGCCGTCGAGTGCGGCGCGGCTGTCGAACAGCCGCACGCGGCCGATGGCGCCCGACGACTGCTGTCCCCGGCAGTTGATCGAATAGGCGCGCGGGAATTTGACGTCCTGCCCCTGTTGCACGGGGTCGTTCCAGCTGGTGGTCGCCGTGCAGCCGTCGCCCGCCGCATTGCGGCCGAGGTCGAAGCTGCTCGCCTGCGACACCGGCGGCAAGGACGCGCAGCCGGCGAGCAGCAGGGCGGACAAGGGCACGCCGACCGCCGCGGCGGACAGCGGGCGCAGGACGGAAGAAGGCTTGCGGCGCATTATCGTGTCTCCCCGACGGTGATGCACATGCCCTGGCTGTCTTTCGGGCATTCCTCTTCGGTGCCGACATCGGAGAAGAGGCCTTCGTTGTTGGTGCCGACCAGCGGGTCGAAGGGCACGGCGACGTCGCCGCCGCCGCGCAGCAAGCTGATCGTTTCGTCGCGCAGGTCGGTCACGACGATGCCGACGATCGACGTCAGACAGCCGGCGCCCGATCCGATGATGCAGCCGTTGATCCGTGAATTGGGCGTTTCATTGTTGTTGTTCACGACGATCACCGTCGGCGGCAGGATCGCCGCGTTCGGCCCCGTCCGCGTGTTGACCTCGCCGAACAGGGCGAAGGCGTTCTGCGCGCCCGTCGGCAGAAGCTGCAACGTCCCGGGCGCCGCCTCCGAACCGATCACCACGCCCCGGGAATCGCCGCCGAGCCCGGTATTCTGGAAGAGCGCGACGTTGTCGTAGCGCACGATCAGATTGCCGGTTCTCAGATAGACCTTGTCGATCGGCGCCCCGCCGATCTGGGGCGAGTAAAGCTCCGAGTTGGCGTTGCCGACCAGGGTCAGCGCGATTTCGTCGCTGTCCTTGAACGCGCCGCCCGTCCTGGCCTGGCCGAGCAGGATGCCGCTGCCCGCGACGATATTCTTCGCCGACAGTTCGAGCGTGGCCTGTCCGAGATCGAGGCTGCCCTTGTTGATGTTGACGAAAATCTGGTTCGCCAGGGCATTCGGGTTGCCGAGCGCTACGACGCGGTTCGCGCTTCCCGCGGGCACGAGCTTGACGTCGCCGTCGACCAGGATGTCCCCGCCGGTCGCCAGCATCAGTCGCGAGCTCCCGGCGTTACCGTCGATGCTCACCGTGCCGATATTGATCGCATTCGTCCCGGCGTCGATCACCAGATCGGCCGTGTTGATGCGATTCAGTTCGGTCTCGGTCAGCGCATAATTTCCGGCCACGCCGGCGCCGACCCCGACCGCCCGCGTCGCGACGAGCCTGACCGTGGCCGCGGTCACTTCGCCGTTCAGGTCGATGTCGGCCGACCGCGTCGTCAGCGCCTGCGTCGCGTTGACCTGGCCGGCGGTGATCTTGCCATTCGCCGCGGTCAGGTCGATCCCGGCGCGCGACCCCAGAACGCCGAGGTCGAGTGCGCCATTGCCGCTCGTCACCGCGATCGCGCCATCGGCGTCGATTCCGGCGGTCTTGACGTCGGCGCCCGTGGCAATGGTAACCGTCGTCGCCGCGTCGAGCAGCGCGGCGGTCAGCGTCAGCGCCTCGATGTCGATCGCGCCGGTGCGCGCGGTGATGCCGAAGGCGGGGTCGGTCGCGGGCCTGGGTCCGACATTCCTGGCCGCATCGATAGTGACCGTCGTCGCCGAGACATCGCCCCGGAAAACGACGTCCTGCGGCTTCGTCGTCTGCCCGATCCGCAATGCGCCGGCCGAGAGCACGGCCCCGGTTTCGATGTCGCCGGCCGCATCGAGATCGATCGCGCCGCTCGTCGAGGTGAGCCCCTGCACATTGAGCGAGCCGTTTACGGCATCGACGTCGATCGACGCTGCCGACGCGTCGCCGGTGAAGGTCACGCCCAGCGGCGCGACGACCCTCAGCGCGCCGTCCGCGTCAATGGCGGCGGTCCGCACCGACCCGGCAGCCCCGGCATGGAGTTCCACCCCTGCGCCCGAGTCGATCACACCGAGATCGAGCGATCCCTGCGTGCTGCGCACGTCGATCGGGCCATTGCCCGAGGAGATTTCCGTGGTCCCGGCGTTGCCGATCGTCCGCACCTTCACCGTCGTCGCGGCATCGAGTTCCAGCGCCGCCAGCGCCGCCGCATCGAGATCGATGCCGCCCGTCGTCGCCTCGATATTCGCGGCGGTCAGGATCGAGGACGCCTTGACCGTGACAGCCTCGGCCGACACATCGCCGCCGAAGGTCACCGAAGCGGGCCTGCGATCCACGCCGACGGTCAGCGCGCCGTCCGCGCGGATCGCGCCGGTCGTGACATTGCCCTTTGCATCGAGCGCGACCGTCGCGTCCGAATCGATCGTTCCGAGATCGAGTGCGCCGCCGGTGCTTTCCACGTCGATCGCGCCGCCGGCCCGGATTCCGGTCGTCGTCGCCGCACCCGACGTCAGCAACGTCACCGTCGCGCCGGCCGTATCGGCCGGATCGGCCGTCAGTTGCTGCGCCGAGAGCGACGCGGAATTGAGGGTGATCGCACCAGTGGTGGCTGTGACATTCTGTGCATTCAACGCACCGCTCGTCGTGACCGTCACCGCGGCGGACGAGACGTCGCCGCCGAAAGTGACCGCGCTTGGCACCTGCGCCGTGCCCACCGTGAGCGCGCCGCCCGAGGTGATCGCCGCGGTCGTCACCGAACCCCCGGCATCGATCGCCACCGTATCGCCCGCATCGATGGTTCCGGTCGTCACGGCCTTGGCTGCGTCCAGATCGATGCTGCCCCCGGCATCCAGGGCACCCAGATTGAGGGATTGCGCAGTGCTTTCGGCCTTGATCGCACCACCTGCCGTGATCCCGGTCGTCGTCGCGTTGCCCGACGTCAGCAGCGTTACCGTCGCATCGGCGGGGGTCGCGGCCGCCGCCGTCAGTTGCCCGGCGTTGAGCGATTGCGCGGCGATGTCGATCGCCCCGTCGGTCGCCGTGATGTTTTGTGGGACAATCACGTCGTCCGGATCGATAATCTGCGCGTTGACCGCGCCACGGGACTTGATCGTCACGTCGGAAGCGGACACGTCCCCGGTGAAGGTCACCGATGTGGGCTCGATATTCGCGCCGACAGACAAAGCATCGTCGGCCGTGATCGCCGCCGTCGTAATCGACTTGGCCGCGTCGAGTTCGACCATGCCGTCCGAAGCGATGGTGCCGAGGTCGAGCTTGCCGCCCGTGCTTTCCGCATCGATCGCGCCGCCGGCGCCGATTCCCGTTGTCACGGCATTGCCCGACGTCAGCAGCGTCGCCGTCGTCCCGGCCGTCAGTTGCTGCGCCCTCAGCGCCTTTGCGGCGATGTCGATCGCGCCGGCGTCCGCGACGATGTCCTGCACCGTCACCACGCCCCCGCTGACCACCATCACGTCGGTCGCCGCCGACAGCGTTCCGGCAGTGACCGGGCCCGCATTGACGTTGATCGCGCCGGTCGTAGCCGTGATATTTTTCAGAATGATGTTATCATCCGGATCAACAATCAGCGCGTTCACCGCGCCTTTGGACTTGATCGTCACGGCAGAGGCCAACACATCGCCGCCAAACGCCACCGAAGTGGGTTCGATTTCCGCACCCACGAATAAGTCCCCACCGGTGGTATTGATCGCGCCCGTCGTGACCGCCAGTCCGGCGTCAAGGCGCACGTCGCCACCCGTGCTGGCGATATCCTGCGCGGCCAGCGTTCCGGCGGACCTGATCGTGACCGCCGCCGAGGACACATCGCCCTGGATGGTGACCGACTTCGCCGGCGCCACGGCGCCGATGGTCAGCGCCTGATCCGAAGCAATCGCCCCCGTCGTCACCGTGCCGGCCGTCTCGATATCAACCGTCGCGCCCGCACCGGTCGCGGCGATATTGCCCGTACGGATCGCTTTCGCCGCAGCCAGATCGACCCTGTCCCCCGCCGTCAGCGCGCCGAGGTTCAGCGCGCCGCCCGTGCTGGCGACGTCGATGAAGCTTCCTGCGTCGATCGTATCCGTCTTGACATTGTTAGTGACCGCGATCGAAACCGACGTGGCAGCCGTCAATGCGTCCGCGATTACCGAACCCGCGGCGATGTCGATCGCGGCGGTCGTCGCGGTGATGTCCAGCGCCTTCAGCGCCCCGCGGACATCGACCGTCACGGCCGAGGCGGATGCATTGCCACCAAAGGCCACCGAGGCGGGCTCGATGTTCGCACCCACGAACAGGGCCCCGCCGGTGGCATCAATCGCGCCCGTCGTGATCGTCGTCCCCGCATCCAGACGCACGTCGCCATTGGTGCTGGCGACATCCTGCGCCGCCAGCTTTCCGGCGGACTGGATCGTGACCGCCGAAGAGGACACCGCGCCCTGGATGGTGACCGACTGCACAGGCGCCAAGGCGCCGATGGTCAGCGCCTGATCCGAATCAATCGCCCCAGTCGTCACCGTTCCGACCGTCTCGATATCGACCGTAGCGCCCGCACCGGTCGCGGCGATATTGCCCGTGCGGATATTATTCGCCGCGGCCAGATCGACCCTGTCCCCCGCCGTCAGCGCGCCGAGGTTCAGCGCGCCGCCGGTGCTGGCGACGTCGATGAAGCTTCCTGCGTCGATCTTATCCGTCTTGACATTGTTGGTGGCCGCTATCGACGTTGACGTTTCTGCCGACAAGGCACCTGCGATTACCGAACCGGCGGCGATGTCGATCGCCCCCGTTCCGGCCTTCATCATGCCGTTGGATATCAGTCGCGTCGATGCTTGGACGGTGACGTCGCTCGCCGAAACATCGCCATCGAAAGTCACGAGTCCACCGGTCGCGGTCAACGCACCATCCGTGTCGATCCCGAGCGTGCGGATGTCGGCGCCCGCCGTCAGATCGACGGCGTCGACGGCGTCGATGGCGGTCGTCCGGATCGAAGTCGCCGCCCGCAGATCAACCGCGCCCCCGGCCGTCACCGCATCGGCGAACAGGGCGCCGCCGCTGGTGGCGGCAATCGCGCCGGCGGCGATCAGATCGCGCGTGTGGATATCCCCGCCGGCCGTCAGCCCGGCGCCGGCCGCGGCGTCGATCGTCTGGGCCTTGATCGCTCCCCCGGCGTCGAGGCCGATCGCCCCGGCCGTCGATTTGACATTCTTCGCGGACAGGTCGCCGACCGTTCGGATCGTCACCGTCGTGGCGGAGATGTCGCCGCCGATCGCGGCCGACGCCACGCGCGTGCCGCCGCCGATGGTCAGCGCGCCGGCGGCGTCGAGCTTGCGCGTCGTGACCGCCCCTCCGGCCCGGATATCGATCCCGCCGGCCGTCGTCGTGATATTCTTCGCGGTCAGATCGTTCTTGACGGCGATCTCCACCCCGGCCGCGCTCTGTACGCCGCGGCTGATTTCCGCGCTGGCCGTGCCGGTGCCCTTGGTTTCGGCATAGATGCGGACGCCGTTCACGGTCGGCGACGCCGCGTTGGCGGCGATCGTCGCGTCGATGTTGAGCAGACTGTCCACGGCCCCCGCCGCGGTGAGGCGGAGATCAACGCGCTGGCCGGCGATCGACCCGGCGACAGTGTGGGTTCCAACCGTAGTGCCCTTCGACACAGTATAGGTGAGCGGGCTGCCCGGCGTGAAGCCGACCGTGACGTCTTCCGCCAGAACGAAAGCCACGGTTTCGTTCGCCGACGAAAATTTCGCATCCAGGCTGATCGCCTGCGACACGAACCACAGCGATCCGCCGGTGGTGAAGCTCGCATTCGCGCCGCCGCCGCTGATGGCGTTCACCGACGAACCCGAGAAGCGCGTCGTGGAGTCGCCGTTGAAGAAATCGGCGTTGGTGACGTTCAGCGTCGAGGCGACGAAACTGGCGGAACTGATCGACGTATTCGGGCCGAAAAAGATGCCGTTCTGGTTGATCACCCAAAGATCGACATTAGGCGCCACGATCGTCCCGCCCAGATCCGAACTGGTGGCGCCGACAACACGGTTGAGCAGCGAGGCCCGCGCCGCACCGCTATCGTTTATGATATCGAGGCGGGTGCCGTCGGGGACGTTGAACCGCTCCCACAGCGCAATCACCGCCGGTTTCAAAACCCTGATCTCGGCCGAATTTCCGGCACTCGTCACGGTGATCTTGCCGCCGATATTGTTGTTGGGGTTGTCGCCCAGCCCTTCACGGGCGCCGTTCAGATCGCCCGGCGTGACCAGCTGGGCGGCCGCCGGCAAGGGCAACAACACCGTCGCGGCGATGGCGGTGCTGATCAGCATGCGGGTGCGGGTTTTCGTCGAAATCCGGGTCATCTCTCTCTCCTTCCGCACGCTGGATCAGCGGAACAGCGCCGGGAACTGGGCGGTGATCGAAAACAGCACCCGGTCCGGCGGACGCTTCGCGTCGTTGAACAGCGCCCGCTTGAGCGGCCGCGCATAGGTCAGGTCGAACGAAAGCCCCTTGGTCAGGAACAGCCGCAATCCGCCGCCCACCGAATCGAGGCTGCGCGTCGCCTCGGGCGAGCGCGGGTCGAGATTCTCGAGGCGGACGAAATCATAGAAGGCATAGGCATCGACGTCGTATTTCGCGGCCTTGACCAGATTGACGCTGCCCTCGAAACTCACCGCGACCGCGCGGTCGCCGCTGTTCGCGCCCGGATCGTACCCCCGGCCGATGGTCAGGTTGCCGACCGCATATTCCTCGAAATTGAGGAGCGGATCATTGGCCCATTGCCCCTCGAAGCGGCCGCGCAGGCCGACGCGGTCGAACGACAGGAAGGCGTCGGCGCCGCCGCGCAATATCCAGGCCTGCGCATTGCCGAACGGGCGCGATGCGGAAATGCCGTCGGTCTGGGCGAACCCGCGCGCGTCGGTTCCGGTCGCGCCGAAGAAGGAGGTTCCCTTGCGGACCTCGGCAAATCCGCTGGCGCGCCACCGCCGGTTGCCGCCGACCTGCTCGCCACGGGTGGAGACGTCGCCGCGCAGGAAGAAGGTGCGGATCTTGTCGCGGTTGAGCGGCAGGTTGATGATCTCGGTCTTCTGGTCGATATAGTCGAACCCGACCGTCGCATCGGCAAAGAGCGTCGGCGTGCGGACCAGCGGCTGCGACACTTCGAGCCGGCCGATCAGCGTATCGGTCGCCAGATCCAGATTGGCGATGTCGGGCTTCGACCAGGCCTTGGTCAGCGCCGCTCCGACCCGCGTCCCGCTGCTTCCGACGCCGAACTCGTGACCGACCTGCGCGATCAGCTGTTCGCTGAAGTCGATCGTGCTGGAAAAACCGGCATAGGTGATGTCGGAAAGGCCGGTCAGCCCGTAATATTCGAACCTGGAATAGAGCGTTTCGCGGCCGATGCGCTTGGAATTATAGTTGCGGATATTGGCGAACATCGCCCAGCGTTTATAATCGACCGCGACGACACCGATGACGTCGCCCGGCGCGCCCGATGCGGGGCGCAGCGACATGCTGAGGCTGACGCCGGGAAGCTCGTTCGCCAGCAGAAGCGCACGTTCGGCGTCGCGCTCGTTCAGGGGATCGAGCTTGCCCAGCGCGTCGAGCCGCTGCCGGAGCTGCGCCGCGAAAGGCCCGACATCGCCCTCGACGCGGATTTCGGTGATGCGCGCGCTGACCACGTTCAGCTTCAGCGTACCCGTCAGCTCCTGCTGCGGAATGACGACCGACGCGAGCCACTTGTCCGCCCGCAGCGCGGCATTGGCGGCGTCGCGCAGGTCGCATATGGTCTTCAGCGGCCGGACCCCGCCCGGAGCGGTCACCCCCGACAGCGACGCGGCCAGTTCGGGGGCGATGTCGCTCCCGTCGGGCCGCTGGAACCGGATATGGTCGATCTGCGCCGTCAACGCCGCCAGCCCGGGCTGACCGGGATCGTCGAACGGACATGGGGCGACCGCGAGCGATGCGTCGTCGCGGCGCACCTGCGGCGCATCGCGCTGAACATCGGTGGGCGGAAGTTCGAGTTCGCGCCCCGTCTGGGCGAAGGCCGGGGTCGAGACTATCGCAAAGGGCAAGGCAACCGAGCCCAAGAAACGAAACCCACGCTTGGTATTCGTCGTCATCGAAACACCCCCCTGCCCAACACCCGGCAGGGGCAGTCGAAAACTGCGCCCGACTCGCAGTTCCTTTTGCTTACCCCCGCAGTAACTGTATTTTTGAAGCCCGCTGAATTGTCAAATAGATATGGGCATATGGAAAAAGTTTGGGTCCTCAAATCGCACGGCCCCATTTCCTTGCCCGACTTGCCGGAACGGCTTCACCTGTCTGTCACAATCGGTATCGTTTCATCGCCGCGGCGGCGCAATTCGGACGGTGCCGGATGCCCGGCACGACGGACTTCCCTTCGCGGGCATGGCAATGCTATCGCGGCTCGTCCCCCTTGTTTCGCAGGAGCCTCCATGATCCGCGCCAGCTTCGCCGCCCTCGCCCTCGCCTGTTCCGTCCCGGCGCTCGCCGCGGCGGCGGCGGAGGCCGATCCCTGGCTGTGGCTGGAGGATATCGAGGGCGAAAAGGCGCTCGCATGGGTGAAGGCGGAGAATGACGCTACCGACGCGCTGATCCTCCCGCGCCCCGGCTTCGAGACCGACCGCGCCCGCGCCCGCGCGATCCTCGACGACGACCGGCAGATCGCAATGCCCGGCGAGGTGATGGGCGATCACATCACCAATTTCTGGCGCGACGCGGCCAATCCGCGCGGCGTCTGGCGCCAGAGCCCGCTCGATGCCTGGCTGGCCGGCACGCCCGAATGGACGGTGCTGATCGACGTCGATGCGCTCGGCAAGGCCGAAGGCGAGAGCTGGGTCTGGCACGGCGCCGACTGCCTCGCGCCCGATTATGTCCG
The DNA here is from genome assembly GCA_937873425.1 of uncultured Sphingopyxis sp. Classification (GTDB taxonomy): domain Bacteria; phylum Pseudomonadota; class Alphaproteobacteria; order Sphingomonadales; family Sphingomonadaceae; genus Sphingopyxis. The sequence continues at coordinate 25,491 of CALMYE010000331.1, forward strand.
CTGCCTCGTTTCGCTGAGCCCCGGCGGCACCGACGCCGACGTGGTGCGCGAATGGGACCGCGAGCGCCGGCAGTTCGTCGAGGGCGGCTTCGCCCTGCCGCTCGCCAAGAGCCGCGTGACCTGGGAACATGCCGACGCGCTGCTCGTCGCGACCGATTTCGGCGAGGGCAGCATGACCGCGTCGGGCTATCCGCGCATCGTCAAGCGCTGGACGCGCGGCACCGATCTCGCCGCCGCCGAGGTGGTGGCGGAGGGCGAGACCGCCGATGTCGGCATGGGTGTCTTCGCCTTCACCGACGGCGGCAAGCGCTGGCCAGTGATCACCCGCGGCAAGAGCTTCTATACCACCGACTATCTGCTGCCGGACCCCGACGCCGCCCGCTATATACCGACGATCATCCCCGACACCGCCAGCCTGCGCGACGTGATCGGCGGCCAGGCGATCGTCTTCCTCAACCGCGACTGGGACGCCATTCCCGCGGGCTCGCTCGTCTCGCTGTCGCTCGCCGACATGGCGGCGGGCCGCGAGACGCCGGCCGTCACCGCGATGACGCCGACGAAGGCGCAGGCGATCGAAAATGTCGCCGCGACCGACAATATATTGTGGGTCAAGGCGCTCGACGATGTCGAGGGCAAGCTGTTCGCGCTGCGCCGCGACCCGGCGACCGGCGAGTGGAGCCAGAGGGAAGTGTCGCTCGCCGACAATGCCACCGTCTCGATCGCCGGCACCATCGGCAAGCGCGACATGCTGCTCGCCACGGCCGAGACGATGCTGACGCCGCCGACGCTCTATGCGGTGGCGGAAAGCGCGGCGCCGCAGGCGGTGCAGAGCCTCCCCGCGACCTTCGACGCAACGGGCATGACCGTCGACAAGCGCTTCGCCACCTCGAAGGACGGCACGCAAATCCCCTATTTCCTCGTCCGCAAGGCGAGCGCGGCGGGGCCGGTTCCCGCGCTCGTCCACGCCTATGGCGGTTTCCGCGCCGCGCAGACGCCGGGCTATCTGACCGGCCAGCCCTATCGCGCCGGACCCTTGGGCCTCTTTTGGGTCGAGGGCGGCAACGCCTATGTCCTCGCCAACATCCGCGGCGGCGGCGAATATGGCCCGGCGTGGCACCAGGCGGCGCTGCGCGAAAAGCGCCAGGCGAGCTTCGACGATCTGCATGCGGTCGCCGAGGATCTGGTCGCCACCGGCGTCAGCCCGAAGGGCAGGATCGCCATCTCCGGCCGCTCGAACGGCGGCGTCCTCGTCGGCGCGGCGATGGAGCAGCGCTCCGACCTTTACGGTGCGGTGATCTCGGGCTCGCCGCTCAAGGACATGAAGCGCTACAACAAGCTGCTCGCCGGCGCCTCTTGGGTCGCCGAATATGGCGATCCGGACAATCCCGACGACTGGGCCTTCATGTCGCAATATTCGCCCTATCAGAACATCCGCGAGGGCGTGAAGTATCCGCCGATTTTCCTCTATCTCTCGACCAAGGACGACCGCGTCCATCCCGGCCACGCCCGCAAGTTCGCCGCGCGGCTCAAGCAATATGGCAACCCCGTCTATTATCACGAATATCTGGAGGGCGGCCATTCGGTCGGCGCCGACCATGCCGAGGACGCGGTGCGCGCGGCAATGCTCCATGCCTTCCTGCTGAGGGAGTTGGTGGAGCGCGAGTGAGCGGGCGGGCGCCTACTCCGCCCCATTGACCTCGAACGGCAGCGAACTCCCGCTCAGCGAGGCGGCGCAGGCGGCGTCGCAATCCTCGTCTGACACGATCGCGGCCACCGCCGGGTCGACGACGGTGAAGGCGAAATCGTCGCCGCAGGCCGATCCGCCGCAATTGCTCCAGATCAAGAGGCGCGGCCCGGCGGTGCCGGTCACGCAGGCAACGCCATTGTGATCCGACAATTGCTCCCTGATCTCCAGCACCGGCGCGCCGCCATCGCCGATGACCACGACCGCCGACCCGCCGCCGATGCTGCCCTTGAAGAAGCCGTCCTCCTCCTGCGCCACGCCGAGCACCTGCACGGTCGCCGGCCCGCACCGGCCGTAATAGTTGCGGACCGTTTCGACATCGACGCCAGAGTCGGGGAAGGGTTCGAGCGTGACCGGCGGCAGCGCGGCGCAGGGCCAGGCGATCCCGCCCGCGAGCAGCACCGGCAATCGACGGAAAAATCCGCTGGCATTCATGTCGTGATTCCCTCCCGGGCGAGACCGGAATCCGGCACCGCCCCGCCATGCGCGACCGGTTCCTCGATAGCAGCTTTCGGAGGGTGGTGGACAGGGCTGGATTCGAACCAGCGTACGGAAACCCG
>CALMYE010000332.1 GCA_937873425.1 uncultured Sphingopyxis sp.
AATTCTACGCCGACATGGGCGGCCTGATCGCCAGCGGCGCGGTGACGATGCGCGAGACGGTGCGCGACGGGATCGGGGCGGCGCCGGAGGCGTTTCTGGGGCTGTTTTCGGGCGCGAACATGGGGAAGATGCTGGTTCGGGTTTAGGCTGAACCTGTTGGACGAGAGGAAAAGCAGGAAGATGCTTGCGCGCGATGAGATCGAACGCCCCATTCCTCTGGAATGGCGCATTACATTTCAGGAAATCGCCGACGCCTTTGCTAACGGCGATTTCGCGTTGCAAAACCACCCCGTCGACCGGGTCGCGCCTATCGACCAGCCGACATCTAAGTTCATAGCAAGCTGCGTAGCCGGATACGGAGATTCCATTGCGCCGCTACAATCGGCTACATGGGAACGATCCTGCTATCTCTGGATGGACGGCTACTGGCAATTTCTTGTCGATCTTTCGACCGACGCCGAAGAAGTCAGCGACCTGACGCTCCACGCTATATTGCGAGAAGGTGACAATACTCGACTGGAGATTCAGTCAATCCATGTTCCCTAAAGCGCACTGAAACGACAGTACCGTTTGGAGGCAGCCAATCTTCACATCGCCGCGCGGCGGCACCTGCCTCCGCTCCGGTAAATACCTAGCTACCGAAACCCACCGAAAGAAAGTCCGGCATCGGGCCGTTCCAGCCATCGTCGGGGCCGTCGTCGTCCTGCTGCCGGCGCGGCGCCTGCGATACCTTGCGATCATCGGCCTTCTTGGGCGTACGCGCCGCGGATTTCGGTGCCGCCTCCGCCTCGCGTTTCGGTTCGGCCGACGCCTTGCCGCGGCCGCGCCCACCGCGCGCCGGGCGCTCGCGGCGCGGTTCGCGCTCTTCGTCGGCGCGCTCCGCGGGCGCGCTCTCGTCCGCCGCATGCACCGGAATCTGATATCCGGTCAGCTTCTGGATATTGTCGATCGCCTCGTCGTCCGACGGCGTGACCAGGGTGAACGCCCGCCCCTTCGCCCCGGCGCGGCCGGTGCGGCCGATGCGGTGGACATAATCGTCGGGATGCCAGGGCGCGTCGAAGTTGAAGACGTGGCTGACGCCCTTGATGTCGAGCCCGCGCGCCGCGACATCGGAGGCGACGAGGATATTGATGTCGCCGCGCTTGAAGCGATCAAGCTCGGCGATGCGGCTCGACTGGTCCATGTCGCCGTGGATTTCCCCCGCGGCGTAGCGCGAGCGCTGCAACGACTTGGCGAGCTCGCGCACCGTCGTCTTGCGGTTGCAGAAGATGATCGCGGTGGTGATCGCCTCCGCATCGAGCAGGCCGCGCAGCGTGTCGCGCTTGGCCCGCTCGCTGGTCTTGACCAGGAACTGCTCGATATTCTCGTTGCGGCTCGCCGGGCGCGCGACCTCGATCGTCTTGGGGTTCGACAGGAATTTATCGGCCAGCTTCTTGATCGGCGGCGGCATCGTCGCCGAGAAAAGCAAAGTCTGGCGATTCGCGGGCAGCTTGGTGCAGATATTCTCGATATCGGGGATGAAGCCCATGTCGAGCATCCGGTCGGCCTCGTCGATCACCAGCAAATTGCAGCCGGTGAGCAATATCTTGCCGCGTTCGAACAGGTCCATCAGCCGGCCCGGCGTCGCGATCAGCACGTCGACGCCCTTTTCCAGCGCCTTCACCTGATCGCCCATCTGCACGCCGCCGATCAGCAGCGCCATCGAAAGCTTGTGATATTTGCCGTATTTCTCGAAATTCTCGGCAACTTGCGCGGCGAGTTCGCGCGTCGGTTCGAGGATCAGCGAGCGCGGCATCCGGGCGCGGGCGCGGCCATGCGCCAAAATATCGATCATCGGCAGCACGAAGGAGGCGGTCTTGCCGGTCCCCGTCTGGGCGATGCCGATGATGTCGCGCATCATCAGCACGGACGGGATCGCACCCGCCTGGATCGGCGTCGGCGTGTCATAGCCCGACTCATCGATCGCGCGCATAAGTTCGTCGGAAAGGCCGAGATCGGCGAATTTCATAAGCTGGCTTGTCCGGAAAAAATGGAAGCGCGCGCCGTCCCACGTCGGCGCGCGATGCGCGGGCCCTTGCGGAATTGGTGACGGAAAGTCAAGAAAAGCCGACGAAAGCCGCCGATCAATCGTCGCTGCGGACGGGAACCATCAGGCGGAACTTCTCGATCTCGCACTTCGCGCCGGTCCGCGCGTGGATCTCGTCGCGATCCTCGCAAAGCCGGCCGTCCTTGTTTTCCTTCATGTAGAAGCCGGCATAGAAATCGAGCGCGCGGCAGCCGCGGCTGAGTCGTGCACGTAGTCGTTCGTTCTGGCGCGTGATCAGGTCTATGCTGTCGCGCTGAACCGCCTGCATCCCCAGGATGTTGCGCATCGCGACGCATTTGGGGGCCTTCTTCTCTTTCCACACCACCGGCGCCTCGCGCTGGCGGGGCGCGGCCTCGGGGCTGGCGGCGAAATTGGTGAGCGGCGAGCGCCGGGCCGGGACGCGGATGATCAATTGCTGCTCGATGACCACCTGGAACCAGACGTCATCCGAACCCGCAGGCGCGGGCACGATCGCGGAAAAGGGCGCGGGCACGGCGACGGGCGGCTCGACGTCGGCCGCGGGCGCCGCGGCGGTCAGCAGCAGGGCGGCGGCGATCACCACCGCCGGTCCGGCGTTCCTTCGCCGCATTGGCGACCCTTGAAATCCACGCTTGGCTCCCGACCCCGATGCTTCTGGACGCGACGATGCTTCTCGTCCATGTCCCCCATAGCGGCCATGATTGAACAGCAAATGAACTATTGTCGAGTCTCCTTGGCGATCCGCCACCGCGAGGATGCGGCGTGACGCACGCGCCCTCGCCTGCCCTGCTGGCGCGCCTTTCAGCCCTGCTCGGCCCCAAGGGCTTCGCGACCGACGCCGATGCACTCGCCCCCTGGCTGACCGACTGGCGCGGCAAATATCATGGCGCCGCCGCCGCGATGCTGTCGCCCGCGACCACCGAAGAGGCCGCCGCGACCGTGCGCCTGTGCGCCGAGGAAGGCGTCGCGATCGTGCCGCAGGGCGGCAACAGCGGCATGGTCGGCGGCGCAACCCCCGACGCGAGCGGCGCGCAGCTGCTGCTCAGCACCCGCCGCCTGAACCGCATCCGCGCGATCGACGCCGACGCCCGGCTCGCCGTTGCCGAAGCCGGGGTGATCCTGGAGAATTTCCACCATGCGGCGCTGGCCGAGGGCCTGCGCTTTCCGTTGACCCTCGGCGGCAAGGGATCGGCGACGATCGGCGGGCTCGTGTCGACCAACGCCGGCGGGACGCAGGTGCTGCGCCACGGCACGATGCGCGCGCTGCTCGCAGGGGTCGAGGCGGTCTTGCCCGACGGCAGCGTCTTCGACGGCCTCGCCGCGCTCAAGAAGGACAATCGCGGCTACGACCTCAAACAATTGCTGTGCGGCGCCGAGGGCACGCTGGGCATCGTCACCGCCGCCTCGCTGCGGCTCGTTCCCGCGGCGCAGACGCGCGCCACTGCCTGGATCGGCCTCGAATCGCCCGACAAGGCGCTCTTGCTGCTGCGCCGCCTCGACGCCGCGATCGGGCCGCCGCTCGAAGGCTTCGAAATCGTTCCGCACGCCTGCCTCGACGCGGTGCTCCGCCACATCCCCCAGACGCGCGCGCCGCTCGGCGCCGCCCACCCCTGGTATGCGCTGGTCGAGCTGGCAGGCGACGCGGCCGACGACCTTCCCGCGCGGCTCGAAACCGAACTCGCGATCGCGCTGCAAAGCGGCCTGATCGACGATGTGGTGATCGCCAAGAGCGACCGCGAGAGCGAGGATTTCTGGCGCCTGCGCGACAGCATCTCGGAAGCCGAGCGCGCCGAGGGACCAGCGATCCAGCACGACGTCAGCGTGCCGGTCGACCTGATGCCGCGCTTCATCGCCGAAAACCCGGCCCGCCTTTCCGCCGCCTTTCCCGGCGTCCGCATCCAGTCCTTCGGCCATCTCGGCGACGGCAACGTCCATCATCATGTCCAGCCGCCCGAAGGCGCCGACGGCCAGGCGTGGATCGCCGCGCATGGCGAAGAGGCGAGCCGGCGCGTCTATGCCCATGTCCTCGAACTCGGCGGCTCGATTTCCGCCGAACATGGCATCGGCCAGATGAAGCGCGCCATCTTCGCCGAACTCGACAGTCCCGCGCGGCTCGCGGCGCTACGCGGGATCAAGGCGGGGCTCGACCCGCAGGGGCTGTTCAATCCGGGCAAGCTGATCGCCTGAGCGCCGCCAACGCCCCCTTGCGTCGCGGCGCGCGGGCCAATAAGGCGCTCCATCGCTCTTTTTCGTCCGCATGTCGCGGTCTCATTCGTTCCGGAGTTTCATCATGGCCACTGCGCCCGCCGCCAACCTGCCCCTGTTCTACAAGGATCTCGTCCCGCTCTCGAGCATCGACCACGCCGATTATCGCGCGCGTCCGCTCGAAAGGGCCGAATTCCTGATCAACCAGCATGCGGTGCCGCTGACCTCCGACGAGTTCGTCTCGGCGAGCCGCTATTTCCCGATCGTCTTTTCGGCTGGCGACAATCCGGTGCCGCTCGCGCTGATGGGCCTGAACGAGGGCGTCAACGTCTTCGTCGACGACGAGGGCAAGCTGATCAACCCGGTCTATGTCCCGGCCTATGTCCGCCGCTATCCCTTCATGCTTGCCCGCCTGCGTCCCGACGTCGAGGAGCTGTCGCTGTGCTTCGACCCCACCTCGGGCGCGCTCGGCGCGTTCGACGAGGGCGACCAGCTGTTCGTCGACGAAAAGCCGAGCGACGCGACCGCAGCCGTGCTCGAATTCTGCCGCAACTTCGAGGAAGCCGGGCAGCGCACCGGCATGTTCGTCGAGGAACTGCAGAAGGCCGATCTGCTGATGGACGGCGAAGTCGCGATCCAGACCGACGGCAACGACAAGCCCTTCATCTATCGCGGCTTCAAGATGATCGACGAGAACAAGCTGCGCGAGCTGCGCGGCGACGTGCTGCGCAAGCTGGTCCAGAACGGCATCCTGCCGCTGATCTTCGCGCATCTCTTCTCGCTGCAGCTGATGCGCGAAATCTTTGCCGAACAGGTCAAGACGGGTAAGATGCCGCTGCCCGCCGCCTGAGGAGAACAGCATGGCCACCGACGCGACGATCACCGCGACCGCCGAGGGCGCGACGCAGCGATATACGCGGGTGGCCATCTGGCTCCACTGGATCATCGGTCTCGCGGTCATCGCCAATATCGGCCTCGCTATGCTGAGCGACGGCGCGGAGCGTGCGACGCGCATGGCCGCGATGAACATCCACAAGCCGCTGGGCATCGCGATCCTCGCGCTGACCGTCGTGCTGATCCTGTGGCGGATGGGCCATCGTCCGCCACCGCCGCCCACGGGCATGCCGGCGTGGCAGCGTCCGGTCAGCCGGATCGTCCACTGGCTCTTCTATGCGCTGCTGATCCTGCTGCCGCTTTCGGGCTGGATATGGTTTTCGGCCGCCGACCGGCCGATCGACTTCTTCGGCCTGTTCACCCTGCCCGCGATCGCCGCGCCGGACGAGGCGCTCGCCGATACGCTGCACGACCGGCACAAGGCGCTGGGAATCGCGATGCTGGCGCTGGTGGTGTTGCACGTCCTCGCCGCGCTGAAGCACCAGTTCGTCGACCGCACCGGACTGATCGGCCGGATGAATCCCTTTTGATCCAAACCGGCCCAGTCTCAGAAGTCGATCGCCAGCCCCTTCAGCTCCCAATCGCCATAGCGCACGGGGTTGCGCCCTCCGGGCTGGTCCTCGGCCTTGTCCTCGTGGATCGCTTCCGGCGCCGGCACGGGGCTGTTCGTCCAACCGGACGGCGGCTTGACATGCGCCGGGCGTTTGGTCGCGCGGGGTGTGCCGCCTATGGTTTCGGATTGGGGCCTATCGCTCATGACAGGGCGAATATAGGCGCTTCGATCCGCGGCGCCAACCTTCGCCTGGGGGCAGCCCATGAATGATCGCCGACCACGCCGCCGCCGCACGGCCGAAGCCGATCCGCCGGGCACGGCGACGCGCCGCGCAGCACTGCGCCTGATCGACGCAGTGCTCCGGCGCGGCGACCCGCTCGACATCGCCGCTCATGCCGCAACGCAGGGCCTCGCCCCGGCCGACCGCGCCTTCGCCGTCGCCATCGTCTCCGAAACATTGCGCTGGATGGACGCGCTCGACGCGCTGATCGACGGCGCGACCGCTCAGCCGCTGCCCGAGGATGTCAAGTCGCGCGCCGTCCTGCGCCTCGCGCTCGCGCAGTTGCTGGTGCTGGGCAGTCCGCCGCACGCCGTCGTCTCTACCGCGCTGCCGCTGGTCGACGGCGGCCCGCGGCGGCTCGTCCACGCTATATTGTCGCGCGCGCAACAGGAGGAATGGCGGCTTCCCGAGCGTCCCGCCCTGCCCGCCGGCCCCGCCGAACGCTGGACGAACCAATGGGGGGCCGAAACGGTCGCCGCCGCCGAAACGGCATGGCGCACGGCGCCGCCGGTCGATCTCAGTTTCTCCGCCGAGCCCGATCCCGCCGCCTGGCCCGAAGCCACGACGCTGGCGCCGCTCCATCGCCGCCTGCCGCGCGGACAGGCGATCGACACGCTGCCTGGCTATGCCGAAGGCGGCTGGTGGGTTCAGGATCTCGCCGCCAGCCTGCCGGCGCGCCTACTGGGGCGCGGCGAGGGCCGCGCCATCCTCGACCTCTGCGCTGCACCCGGCGGCAAGACGATGCAGCTGGCCGCCGCCGGCTGGTTGGTCACCGCCGTCGATGCGAGCGCGAAGCGCCTTGCACGGCTAGAGGAGAATCTCGACCGCACCGGGCTAAAGGCCGCCGTGGTTCAGGGCGATATCCGCAAATGGGAACCCGGCGAAACCGCCGACGCGGTGCTGCTAGACGCGCCCTGTTCGGCGACCGGCATCTTTCGCCGCCATCCCGACGTGCTCCACCGCATCGAACCGCGCCAGATCGCCGAAATGGCCGAGCTGCAGGGAGAATTGCTCGCCCGCGCCGCCGGCTGGGTCAAACCGGGCGGGATGCTTGTTTACGCCACCTGCTCGCTCGAACGCGCCGAAGGCGAAGAACGGATCGCCGCCTTCCTCGCCGATCATGCGGGCTGGACGGTCGATCCCGCACGTGCCGATGAACTCCCCGCCGGAATCGCGCCCGACGCCAGCGGCTTCGTCCGCACCCTCCCCGGCCTGCTCGCCGATGCAGGCGGCCTCGACGGCTTCTTCATCGCGCGCCTGCGCGCGCCGTCAGGTTGACCGCCGCGACAGGCGATAGAGCGCCAGTTCGCCATAATCCTTCGCCAGCCTGACTTTTCCCACATAGTCGCAGTCGAAATCGCGCGCATTGCCCAGCGCCAGCATCGCCGCCATCGGCTGGGTGCAATAGATCTGCCCGACCAGGGTCACCGGCTCGATCCGCGCGGTGCGCGTCACTTCGGTCCCGTACCACAGCTCGTTGCCGACCACCGGGTCGACGCCGCGATAGATGGGGCCGAAATGAATGCCCGTGCGCATCCCCGCGCGCGTTCCCTCCAGCCCCAGTCCCGGCGGCAGCACGTCGAGCCGCTCCTGCATGGCGAGCGCGATGCGCGCCGCCGTCGCCGGGTCGTCGATCACCGCATAGACCGCGTCGCCCCAGGTGTTGCGGAACAGCACGGCATCGCCGAAACCGTCCAGCACACGCCCGATGCCGCCCATCACCTCGTTCGCAAAGACCGGCAACTCCGCTTCGCCCAGCTTTGAAAAACCGGCGAAATCGGCGAAGAGGATGGCATAGAGGCCACGCCTTGTGCCCTCGGGCGGCTTCGGCGCGGGCGGAAAGTCCAGCGACCGGTCGAGCCCTCCGACCGCGATCGTCGCGGTGCGCCCGCCATGCTCCCGCCACAGCGCGATGTCGGCGTTGGTTCCGGCTACCGCATCGTCGCTGCGCGCCGCCACCTCGGGATCGACGACGGCAAGCTGGATCGCCTCGGTCTCCAGCTCGCGCGCGCGCAGTTTGGCGAGGCCCATCGCGGTGTGCGAGCCGAGGATGAACTGGCAATCGTCGCTGACGAAGCGCGAATGGCTCGCGAAATGGACCATCGCCGCGCCGTCGCGGCAGCGCCGGTAGCGCTCCAGCCATTCCTCGCCGCCCGACCGCACCGACTGGGCGATGAAATCCTCCTCGGCAAAGGGCAGGATGATCGTCAGGTCGATGCCGCGCGCCAGCGCCTGTTCGGCGAAGACGATGTCGGCGCCGCAGGCGAGCGGGCCGATCAGCGCCGACAGCGGCTGCGCGTCGAGCGCGGCCGAGATCGCCCGCACCGCCCCCGCCTCGCCTTCGCCTCCGGCGCGGAACATGCGGCCGCAATAGACGCCGACCGGCGGCGGGCGGAGCAGCGCCACAATCGCCCCGGCATCGTCGGTATCGACCGCGCCGCTTTCGGCGAGCCGCGCGAACTGGCGGCAGGTCGAGGCGCGGTCCCCCGCGCCCGCCCCGGCGGCGTCGGCCGCCCGTGCGTGTTGCATCGCCTCCTCGCCGCGCCCGAGCAGCAGCAGCGCCTCGGCGGCGGTCGCCCGGTCCCAATAGCCCGCGCCCGCCGCTGTCGCCGCGATCGGCCCGGCCAGCGCGGCGGCGCGTTCGCGCTCGCCGAGCATCGCATAGAGGCTCGCCGCATTGATCGCCGGAAAGGCGGCGCCCGACGCCTGCCACGCATGGTCATAGGCCGCCGCCGCCCGCGCGAGCAGGGCCGCGCGCCCCTCCCCTTCATGGTCGAACGCGGCATCCTTCCAGATGCGCCCCGCAAGCGCGAGACTGTCGACATCGCCCGACGCCGCCAGATCGAGCGCCTCATAGAGGTGCATCGCGCCCAGGCTGTCGCCCGACGCCGCCAGCGCGCGCACCATCAGATAACGCAGGCGCGCACTGTCCAAACCCGCCTTGCGCGCCGCCGCCGCGCAGTCGAAGGCGCTCAGCGCATCACCCTGCCCCAGCCGGTGCGCGACCTCGCTTTCCGCGTCGGCGCAGTCTCGCGCGGGCGGCTCGCTCATTGCGCCGCGGCTTCGGCCGATCTCAGCAGCGCGACATTCGCCTGTTCGACCGACGACAGCTGAACATTGTCGGTGGTCGCGCGATACCAGCCGAACTGGCTGAAATGCGCGCGCAGCCCGGCATCCTTGAAGCGATACCCCTTGCGCGCATAGATCTCGTTGCGCGCGATGCGCAGGTCGTGCGCGGTCAGATAGGCGACATCGTCGGCGGTCAGCAATCGCTCGGACGAATAGGGGATCACCACCCCGCTGCCGCCGAGCCCAATCGGCGCCGCCGGTGCCGGCGCCCGCGCAGCCGATGGCGCCGGATCGGGATTGGGGCCGTCGAGTATGCGGATCAGCCGCCGCGCCATATAGCCGGTGGTGCCGTCGCCCTTGCGCACCCGCCACCAGCTCCCGTCCTGCTGATAGGTCAGGAATTTCTCGCCCTCCAGCACCTTGCCGACGATCTCCGACTGCGCCGAGGGACCCGAGCGGATATTGGTGAAGCCGTCGGGATCGTTGATCACCGCGGCCAGGACGAAGGCTTCCGTCGGGCCGGCCTGTTCGCTGCCCGCTGCGGTGCCGGGGGCGACGGTCTGGCCCGAACCGGGTCCGCCCGTCGTCACCGTGCGCACCGGCGTCGGCTGGAGCAGCCACCAGGCGAGCGCCACGCCGAGGATGACCACCGCGCCGACGATCCACGGCAGTGGCGACGCGCGCGGCGCTGCCGGCGCCGGCTGGTCGGCCACGGGCTGTCGCACCGGCGGCGGAGGAGGCGGCGGCGCGGCGGCGGCGGCCGGTTCGGCACCCGTCAGCGGCGGCCGCCCGCACAAATCCTCGAGGCTCAGCAGCACCTTGCGCCAGCCGCGATGGTCCGTCTCCCCCTGCCAGTCGGCGAGCTCGGCGAACTGGATCTGGTTGAAGGGCAGCGGCGGCATGACGTCGTCGATCGCGGTCTGCACCAGCTTCTTCTGGTTGCGCGCGACATCGGCCTCGGCGCGCACCCATTCGGACTGCGCCGACGATTGCGACCAGACGACGATCGCCGCCTTCGCCATGCCGATCTTCTCGGTGATCACGTCGCCATAGGAGCGGTGCGGCGGCAGCTCGGCGTCCCACCATACGTCATATCCCGCGGCCTTCACCGCATGGGCGATCTGCGCCACGCGATCCTTGTTCTCGCGCGAATAGGAAATGAAGACATCGACCATCGACCAGCCCCCCTGCCGCAGGAGGCTAGCCCCCAGCCCGGCGATTCGCCAGCCTCGTGAAGCACACCCTCTGGACAGCGGCGAAAAGGGGGCTAGGGCCGATGCACGATGGCAACGCTCCCTCCCACCGACGCCGACCAGCAACTGATGCCGGAACCGGCGCCGAAAGCCCCCTCCCCGCTCTCCTTTCCCGATTATCGCTGGTACTGGTGCGCGCGCTTCACCGCGGTGATGGCGACGATGGCGATGGTGGTGGTCATCGGCTATCAGCTCTACGACACCGCGCGCACCGATTACGGCATGTCGATCCGCGAGGCGTCGTTCCAGCTCGGCCTGCTCGGGCTCGTCCAGTTCGTGCCGCTGGCGATCCTGACGCCGGTCGCGGGATGGGTCGCCGACCGCTTCGAGCGGCGCCGCGTCGCGATCTTCGCCAACATGATCGACCTGTCGGTCGCCGCCGCGCTTGGCTGGTTCACCTGGACCGACGGGCTGACGCTGCCGCTGCTGTTCGTCCTCGCCGCGCTGCACGGCGTCGCGCGCGTCTTCGTCGGGCCGGCGATGAGCGCGATCGCGCCCAACATCGTGCCGCCCGCCGTCCTGCCGCGCGCGATCGCGATGAGCAGCATCGCCTGGCAGTCGGCGTCGGTCGCCGGGCCGGCGGTCGGCGGGTTGCTCTATGCCGTCCATCCGACCTCGGTCTATGTCTTCGCGGTGCTGCTGCTCGCGCTGTCGGCCTTCACCATCGGCCGCGTCCGCCCGGTGCTGCCGCCGCAGGCCGAGGTGCGCCGCCACCCGCTGCGCGAAATGGTCGACGGGCTGCAATTCACCTGGCGCGAACGCTTCCTGCTCGGCACGATCACGCTCGACCTGTTCGCGGTGATATTGTCGGGCGCCACCGCGCTGCTCCCCGTCTATGCGCGCGACATTCTGCACACCGGTCCGGAGGGGCTCGGCTTCCTGCGCGCCGCGCCCGCGGTCGGCGCGGCGGTGGTCGCGCTCGGCCTCGCCTTCCGCCCGATCGAACGCAACGTCGGGGTCAAGATGCTTTGGGCGGTCGCCGTCTTCGGCGCGGTCACGGTCGCCTTCGGCCTGTCCACCCATTTCTGGCTCTCGCTGGCGCTGCTCGTCGTCATGGGGGGCGCCGACATGTTCTCGGTCTTCGTGCGCGGGACGCTGATCCAGCTCAACACGCCCGACCATATGCGCGGGCGGGTCAGCGCCGTATCGGGCCTCGCCATCTCCGCCTCGAACGAGCTGGGCGAGATGCGCGCGGGGTCGATGGCCGCCATCCTCGGCCCGGTCAGCGCGGTGGTCGCGGGCGGCGTCGCGGCGGTCGGCGTCACGGCGCTATGGGCATGGCTCTTCCCCGAGCTGCGCCGCGCACGCACCTTCGAGCCGCAGTTCAAACAGACCGGCTGACGCATTTCCGCGGCCCTCCGCGCGGCCCCGCTCGACTCGCCGCAAAGTGCCGTCCATTCGCCACAAAGCTATTGTCAATTTTTTCAGTTGAGTTATCCCGGTCGCACCCGTCTCCGCGGTTCCCCCTGTTCCCATCATGGAGAAACCGAGATGCACAGCACCACCATCCGTCACAAGATCCTGACGATTCCGGGCCTCGACAACAGCGGCCCGCGCCACTGGCAGAGCCTGTGGGAGCATAAGTTCGCCGCCTGCGAGCGAATCGATCTCGGCAACTGGGACGCGCCCGACAAGGACGCGTGGGTCGAGAAGATCGACGAAGCGATCGCCGCCGAGGACGAGCCCATCCTGATCGCCGCGCACAGCCTCGGCTGCCACGCCTTTGTCCACTGGTTCGCCCGTGCCGGCGGCGTCGCCCGCGCGCGGATCGCCGGCGCGCTGCTCGTCGCGCCGCCCGACCTTAGCGACCTGCGCCGCGACAGCCGCGTCGCGGGCTTCACCGATGCGCCGGACTTCACGGCGCGCACGCCGATGACCGTCGTCGCCAGCGACAACGACCCCTATGCCCGGACCGCGCATGTCTGGCGCCTGTCGCGGCAATGGGGCGCCCGCTTCGTCAACGCCGGCCCCTTCGGCCATATCAATGCCGATTCGGGCATCGGCGACTGGCCTTATGGACAGTATCTGCTCGCCTCGTTACAACCCGCGCCGGCGCCCGCGCTCGCCGACGAAAAGCTGTGGGTCCGGGCCGGCGACTGGCCCAACCGGGTCCGCCGCGATCCGCGCTTCGAACACAGGGAAAGTGCATTCCGACCATGAAAGCCAATTCGATCCTCGATACCATCGGCAACACCCCGCACATCCGCGTGGCAAAGCTGTTCCCCGATGCCGAAGTCTGGATAAAGTCGGAGCGCAGCAACCCCGGCGGGTCGATCAAGGATCGCATCGGCCTCGCGATGATCGAGGCGGCCGAACGCGACGGCAGCCTGAAGGAAGGCGGCACCATCGTCGAGCCGACGTCGGGCAACACCGGCATCGGCCTGGCGATGGCGGCCGCGGTCAAGGGCTACAAGCTAATCCTCGTCATGCCCGAAAGCATGTCGCTCGAACGCCGCCGGCTCATGCTCGCCTATGGCGCGACCTTCGACCTGACGCCGCGCGAAAAGGGCATGAAGGGCGCGATCGAACGCGCGATCGAGCTGGTGGAGACGACCCCCGGCGCCTGGATGCCGCAGCAGTTCGAGAATGAAGCGAACATCGACGTCCATGTCCAGACCACGGCCCCAGAAATCCTCGCCGATTTCAAGGACGAACCGATCGACGTCCTCATCACCGGTGTCGGCACCGGCGGCCATATCACCGGCTGTGCGCAGGTGCTGAAGCAGCATTGGCCGAACCTCAAGGTCTTCGCGGTCGAACCGCTCGCCTCGCCGGTCATCTCGGGCGGCCAGCCCGCGCCGCACCCGATCCAGGGCATCGGCGCCGGCTTCATCCCGCGCAACCTCCACACCGACCTGCTCGACGGCGTCATCAAGGTCGACGCCGCCGACGCCAAGGCCTTCGCGCGCCGCGCCGCGACCGAGGAAGGGCTGCTCGTCGGCATTTCGTCGGGCGCCACCCTCGCCGCGATCGCGCAGAAGCTCGCCGAGCTTCCCGCGGGCAGCCG
Source organism: uncultured Sphingopyxis sp. (assembly GCA_937873425.1). GTDB lineage: Bacteria > Pseudomonadota > Alphaproteobacteria > Sphingomonadales > Sphingomonadaceae > Sphingopyxis. The sequence goes on from CALMYE010000332.1 coordinate 13,327, forward strand.
CGTCCTCGGCTTCAACTACGACACCGGCGAACGCTATCTCTCGGTCCCCGATTTCCTCCCGGAAATCTGAGAGGTCGTCGTCATGGCGTCACCGGCGCCCCGATCCGTGCCGCCCGGGTCCGCCATCCCGCTTTGGCGCGACCGGACGGCATGGGCTTTCGCCCTGCTCGCGGTCGCCGCCATCGTGGTCGTGCTCTACGCCACCACATCGGGCGACGGACCGCGCTACAGCGTCCGCATCCCGCCGCCCGCGCCGCCCGCCGACACCGTCCCCGAAGTGCTGCCGATGGAGCTGGCGCCGGTCGCCGAAGACGACGCCCGTGCGGCCAATGCGCGCATCCCGCTGATCACAAAGGGCTTCGCCGCGGCGCGGCCCTTCGTCTATTCGGGCGACGCCGACAATCGCGGCCGCGCGCGCGACTGCCTCGCCGCCGCGATGCTCTATGAGGCCGGCGACGACGGCAAGGGCCAGCGCGCGGTCGGCCAGGTGGTGATCAACCGCGTCCGCCATCCCGCCTTTCCCAAGTCGATCTGCGGCGTCGTCTTCCAGGGATCGGAGCGCGCGACCGGCTGCCAGTTCACCTTCACCTGCGACGGCGCGCTCGCACGCCGCTATTCGGCCGCCGCCTGGATTCGCGCGCAGGTCAATGCAGAGATCGTCCTCGCGGGCGGTGTCGATCCGACGGTCGGCCTCGCGACCCATTACCACACCGACTGGGTGCGCCCCTATTGGAGCGACAGCCTGGAGAAGATCGCCATCGTCGACACCCACCTCTTCTTCCGCTGGCCCGGCTATTGGGGGACGCCCGGCGCCTTCAAGGGCGCGGTGGCGGGCGTCGAGCTGCCGGTCGCCAAGATGGCGGGGCTGTCGCCGCTGCATTTCGGCGCCGCCGAAACCGCGCTCGCCGAGGCGGAGGTCGATGCCGCCGCGGGCGAACCGCGCATCACCGCCAATGTGCCGATTCCCGGCCAGATCGCGTCGGGCGGGCGCGAGACGATCACGATCCTGCTCGATCGCAAGGCGGCGCCCGAAAGCTTCGTCACGCTCGCGCTGCGGCTGTGCGGCACGCGCGAATATTGCAAGTTCATGGGCTGGACCAACCCGGTGCTCAAGCCCGAAAGCGAGGCGATGAACGACACCCAGCGCGAGGCGATGACCTTCTCCTACCTCCGCGACGACAAGGCGGGGTTCGAGAAAGCGCTGTGGAACTGCGCGGAATATAAGCGCGACGATGTGCGGCAGTGCATGAAGCGGTGACGGCCGAGGGAAGGGCCGCTTCGAAGTGAAGAGTGGTCCTTCACATTCGTCATGCTGAACTTGTTTCAGCATCCATGGCCGAGCCTCTCATCCAGCGCGGTTCTGGAAGGAAACGGCAGGCCATGGACCCTGAAACAAGTTCAGGGTGACGAAACATGGGATGCCCGCAACCGCTTGAGAACCGTCCTAACCCTACGGCCGGATCAGATATTTCTCCCCCGTGCGCTTGGCATTGTAGGCGTGCGCGGTGTCGAGGTTCAGCGCCTCGGTCAGCGAAATTTCATGGCTGTAGTGGCTCTTGAACGTCGTCGTCAGTTCGTCGACGACGCGCGCGCGCATCCGCCCGACGACCTCCCAGCCCGCCTTCATCATGAACGGCGTCAGCAGGAAACCGGACACCGACCAGCTGAAACCGAAGCTGCGATTCAGCACCGTCGGCCCCAGGTCGAGCGCGCCATAGATATAGAGCTGCTTGAAGGTGTCGGACCCATAGCGGCTGTATGTCGTCATCCGCTTCACCGCCGCGACTTCCATCGCGGACAATATCTGCCCGCCCAGCTTGCCGCCCCCGATCGCATCGAAAGCCAGCGTCGCGCCCGTCGCGGTGATCGCATCGACGAGCTTTTCGGCAAAATTCTCATCGCTGCTGTTGACGATATGCGTCGCGCCAATGCCCTTCAAAATCCCGACCTGCGCCTCGCTGCGCACGATATTGACCAGCGGAATGCCGTCCTTGGCGCAGATCTTGACCAGCATCTGCCCCAGGTTCGACGCGGCGGCGGTGTGGACGATCGCACTATGCCCCTCCATCCGCATCGTCTCGGTAAAAGCCAGGCTGGTCAGCGGGTTGACGAAGCAGGATGCGCCATCGACCGGATCGGTCCCGTCAGGCAGCGCCATGATCATCTGCAAGGGCAAACAGCGGTACTCGGCGTACATCTCGCCGCCCAGCAGCGCGACCGTCCTGCCGAGCAGCGCCTGCGCCTCGGGCGAATCCCCCGCCTTCACCACCACGCCGCAGCCTTCGTTGCCGATGGGCAGCGCATCGCCGACGCGGCTCGCCATCGCGCGCATTCCGGGCGGCGGGATGTCGGCGGTGATGACGGGCAGCCCGTCGCGCTCCGACGCCCGCGCGGTCGCCATGTCGGCGCCACCGAACAGCAGGCCCAGGTCGGACGGATTGATCGGCGTCGCCTGCACCTTCACCAGCACCTCGTGCGCCCCGGGCTCGGGCATCGGCCGGCGCTCGAAGAACACCTCCAGCTGCCCCTCGGGCTTCACCAGCGTCAGCATGACGAGGTTGGTGTCAGGCAGGTCGGTCATCGCGCGTCTCCCATGCGTTCGGTTTTTGGATGCAACCGAAATAGGGGCGGGAAACGCGGCTGGCAATCGCGAAGCTTGTGAAAGATCGGCATGCGATGTCGGGTGTAGGGTGGATTTCAGACCGTCTCCTATCTCCGTTCGTGTCGAGCGAAGTCGAGACACCCATCGAGATTGCTCTACGCTGATGGGTGTCTCGACTTCGCTCGACACGAACGGGATTTTAGGAAGGGCTGATTTCGGTCGCCACCAGCCGTTCATGCCACTCGCCTGACTATTCCCCCGCCACGAACTCTCCCGCCAGTCTCAGCACCTCTTCCGCCATTTCCTTCCGGCAGATCAGCAAATCGGGCAGATAGGGATTTTCGCAATTATAGATCAGCGGCGAACCGTCCACGCGGCTCACATGGAGTCCGTGGGCTTGTGCGACGGCGGCTGGAGCGGCGTTATCCCATTCATATTGCCCACCGGTATGGAGGTAGATGTCGGCTTCGCCGCGGAGGACGGCCATGGCCTTGGCGCCGGCGGAGCCCATGCCGACGAGTTCGGCGCCGAGCCTTTCGGCGACGAACAGCGCCTCGGCGGCGGGGCGCGTGCGGCTGACCAGCATCTTGGGCGGGGCGTTCGCGGGCGCGAGCGGCTGCGGCGCGCCCGAGGTCAGGGTGAGGCCCAGCCCGGGCAGCGCGACCGCGCCGACCGTCGCCACGCCGTCGATGGCAAGCGCGACATGCACCGCCCAGTCGCTGCGCCCCTCGCCATATTCGCGGGTGCCGTCGAGCGGATCGACGATCCACACGCGGCGCTGCGACAGGCGGGCGCTGCTGTCCTTCTCCTCCTCGGACAGGATGGCGTCGTCGGGCCGCGCGCTGCGCAGTTCGCGCATCAGCATCGCATTGGCGCGCAAGTCGCCTTCCTTGCCGAGCGCCTTGCCCTCGTGCGCGCCTTCGCGGCGAAGGTCGAGCAGGATCGCTCCCGCCGCGCTCGCCAGCCGTTCGGCGAGCCGCTCGTCGCTTTCGGTCCCGCTCATCCGAGCAGCGTCTCGACGATGAGGTCGGCGGCCTCTTCGGGGGTCATGGCGGTGGTGTCGATGCGGATCTCGGGGGCCTCGGGCGCCTCATAGGGGCTGTCGATGCCGGTGAAGTTCTTGAGCTGGCCCGACCGCGCCTTCCTGTAGAGCCCCTTGACGTCGCGCCGCTCGGCTTCCTCGAGCGGGGTGTCGATGAAGATCTCGAGGAACTCGCCCTCGGGCAGCATCGCGCGCACCATCTCGCGCTCGGCCCGGAACGGCGAGATGAAGGCGGTGATGACGATCAGCCCCGCATCGGCCATCAGCTTCGCCACCTCGCCGACGCGGCGGATATTCTCGATCCGGTCGGCCTCGGTGAACCCCAGATCCTTGTTGAGCCCGTGGCGGACATTGTCGCCGTCGAGGAGGAAGCTGTGGCGGTTCATCCGGTGCAGCTTCTTCTCGACCAGATTGGCAATCGTCGACTTGCCCGAGCCGGAGAGGCCGGTGAACCACAGCAGCGCGGGCTTCTGGTTCTTGAGGTTCGCATGCGCCTCTCGGCCGATGTCGAGCGCCTGCCAGTGGACATTCTGCGCGCGGCGCAGGCTGAAGTGCAGCATCCCCGCCGCAACGGTCGCATTGGTCAGCTTGTCGATGAGGATGAACCCGCCCAATGTGCGGTTGTCCGCATAGGCCTCGAACACCAGCGGCTTGTCGGTCGCGACCTCGACGACGCCGATGCCGTTGAGCTCGAGCGTCTTGGCCGCGAGATGATCGAGCGTGTTGACGTTGATCTCATATTTGGGGGCATGCACCGTCGCCGACACCGTCTGCGTCGCGAGCTTCAGCCAGTATGCGCGCCCCGGGATCATCGCCTCGTCGGCCATCCAGACGAGCGTCGCCTCGAACTGGTCGGCCACTTCCGGCGGCGCGTCGGCCGCCGCGATCACGTCGCCGCGCGAGCAGTCGACCTCGTCGGCGAGGCAAAGCGTCACCGACTGGCCCGCGACCGCTTGCGGCAGGTCGCCGTCCAGCGTCACGATGCGGGCGACGGTCGAGGTCTTGCCGCTGGGCAGCACCCGCACCGCGTCGCCCGGCCGCACCCGGCCGCTCGCGAGCTGGCCCGCGAAGCCGCGGAAGTCGAGGTTGGGGCGGTTGACCCATTGCACCGGCATGCGGAACGGCCGGGCCTCGTCGGCGGCGGCGCCGACCTCGACGCTCTCCAGATGTTCGACCAGCGCCGGCCCCTCATACCAGACCGTGTTCGGCGACAGCGCGGTGATATTGTCGCCCCTGAACCCCGATATCGGAATGGCGGTGAAGGCTTCGATCCCGATGCTCGCGGCGAAGTCGCGATATTCGCCGACGATCGTGTCGAAGATCTCGCGGTCGTAATCGACCAGGTCCATCTTGTTCACCGCCAGCACGATGTGGCGGATGCCGATCAGATGCGCGAGATAGGAGTGCCGCCGCGTCTGGGTCAGCACGCCCTTGCGCGCGTCGATCAGGATGATCGCGAGGTCGGCGGTCGAGGCGCCGGTGACCATGTTGCGCGTATACTGCTCGTGCCCCGGCGTGTCGGCGACGATGAACTTGCGCTTCTCCGTCGTGAAGAAGCGATAGGCGACGTCGATCGTGATCCCCTGCTCGCGCTCGGCGGCGAGGCCGTCGACGAGCAGCGCGAAGTCGATCTCCTGCCCCTGCGTTCCCACCCGCTTGCTGTCGGCCTCGAGCGCCGCCAGCTGATCCTCGAAGATCATCTTACTGTCGTAGAGCAGGCGTCCGATCAGCGTCGACTTGCCGTCGTCGACCGACCCGCAGGTGATGAAGCGCAACAGCGACTTCGCCTGATGCTGCGCGAGATAAGCGTCGATATCCTCGGCGATCAGCGCGTCGGTGACGTAGACGGGAGTGTCGGAGGTAGCTGGCATCAGAAGTAGCCCTCCTGCTTCTTCTTCTCCATCGACGCGTCACCGGCATCCTTGTCGATCGCCCGGCCCTGCCGCTCGCTGGTCGTCGTCAGCAGCATCTCCTGGATCACCTCGGAGAGCGTCGTCGCCTCGCTCTCGACCGCACCGGTCAGCGGGTAGCAGCCCAAGGTGCGGAAGCGGATCGAGCGTTCGACGGGAACTTCGCCCTCGCGGAGCGGAAAGCGTTCGTCGTCGACCATGAGCAGCAGGCCGTCGCGCTCGACCGTCGGGCGCGGGGCGGCGAAGTAGAGCGGCACGATCGGGATATTCTCGCGCGCGATATATTGCCAGATGTCGAGCTCGGTCCAGTTCGAGATCGGGAACACCCGGATGCTCTCGCCCTTCGCCTTCCGCGCATTATAGAGGTTCCACAGTTCGGGTCGCTGGCGCTTCGGGTCCCAGCCGTGGCTGGCGGTGCGGAAGGAGAAGATGCGCTCCTTCGCCCGGCTCTTCTCCTCGTCGCGCCGCGCGCCGCCGAAGGCGACGTCGAAGCCGTGGAGGTCGAGCGCCTGCTTCAGCCCCTCGGTCTTCCACATGTCGGTGTGCAGCGGCCCATGGTCGAACGGGTTGATCCCCCGCGCCCGCGCCTCGGGGTTGTGATGGACGATCAACTCCATGCCGCTCTCGGCCGCCATCCGGTCGCGAAGCGCATACATCGCCCGGAACTTCCACGTCGTATCCACATGCAGCAGCGGAAACGGCGGCGGCGACGGATAAAAGGCCTTCCGCGCCAAATGCAGCATCACCGCCGAATCCTTGCCCACGCTGTACAGCATCACAGGCTTCGCAGCGTCCGACAAAACCTCACGCAGGATATGAACCGCCTCAGACTCCAAACGGTCCAAATGCGTGAGTTGCGACATGTTTTGCGGCACGGGAGACGACAAGCTCCGATTCCTCTTGTTTGAACCTTCCGGATGGACGCCATAGACGCCCATCCGGCACAGAATATCCCCAAATGGGAGTCCGGCGGCGCCGGGTCGGCGCGCGCCTGCCCTAGCCATCGCCTACGCCGTCAGGCAAGCACAATGGGCTTTCGGGCGAAATAGTCTGGCTTGTGCATCCCCTTCTACTCGCGGCACCTTCCTGCTAGTCGCAGGCGAAACCAGAGCAGAGGACAATATGCGCGCCACCCCCGATTTCGACTTCGCGCTCGGCGAGACCGCCGACATGATCCGCGATACGACCGCCCGCTTCGCCGACGAACGCATCGCGCCGCTCGCTGCGAAGGCCGATGCCGAGGACTGGTTCCCGCGCGACGAATTGTGGACGGCGATGGGCGAGCTCGGCCTGCACGGGATCACCGTCGAGGAGCAATGGGGCGGCCTCGGGCTCGGCTATCTCGAGCATGTGATCGCGGTCGAGGAAGTGTCACGGGCTTCGGGCGCGATCGGACTTAGCTATGGCGCGCACTCCAACCTCTGCGTCAACCAGATCCGCCGCTGGGGCAACGAAGCGCAGAAGGCGAAATATCTCCCCAGGCTGATCTCCGGCGAGCATGTCGGCAGCCTTGCCATGTCGGAAGCGGGCGCGGGCAGCGACGTCGTGTCGATGAAGCTCAAGGCCGAGAAGGTTCAGGGCGGCTATGTCCTCAACGGCACCAAATTCTGGATCACCAACGCGACCTGCGCGGACACGCTGGTCGTCTATGCGAAGACGAGCCCCGATGCAGGGTCGCGCGGCATTACCGCCTTCCTGATCGAAAAGGATATGCCGGGCTTTGCCATCGGGCAAAAGATCGACAAGGTCGGCATGCGCGGTTCGCCGACCGCCGAACTGGTGTTCACCGATTGCGAGGTATCCGAGGAACAGGTGATGGGCCCCGAGAATGGCGGCGTCGGCGTGCTGATGTCGGGGCTCGACTATGAGCGCGTCGTGCTCGCCGGGCTCCAGCTCGGCATCATGCAGGCCTGCCTCGACACCGTCATTCCCTATGTCCGCGAGCGCAGGCAGTTCGGCAAGGCCATCGGCAGCTTCCAGCTGATGCAGGCGAAGGTCGCCGACATGTATGTCGCGCTCAATTCGGCGCGATCCTATGTCTACAATGTCGCCAAGGCGTGCGATGCGGGGCAGACGACGCGCTTCGACGCCGCGGGCGCGATCCTGCTCGCGAGCGAGAGCGCGGTGAAGGTCGCGGGGGAGGCGATTCAGGCATTGGGCGGCGCGGGATATACGAAGGACTGGCCGGTCGAACGCTATTGGCGCGACGCCAAGCTGCTCGACATCGGCGCCGGAACGAACGAGATCCGCCGCATGCTGATCGGGCGCGAGTTGATCGGCGGCGGCCAGTGAGCGGCGCGTTGCAGGGGAGACAGCCATGATGGATCAGCTCTTTGGACAGCCGGCCCCGCGCAGCGGTCTACCCGATTTGTCCACGATCGACCTCGACACCCTTCCCGTCACGCCGCCCGATCCGTTGCGCGAATATTTTCAGCCGATGGAATTAGGGGCCTGGGCCCTGCAAAGCGTGCCGATGGCTGTCTGCACGGGCTATTGGGGCGAATTGCAGATCGCCCAGAATTTGATCGTGCTGAAGCGGCGGCAAAAAGTGTGGATGTCGACCGCGCCGATGGAAATCGAGAGCCAGCAGACCGGGGTCGATTTCGCGCGCGGGCATGTCGTGGTGTTCGGGCTCGGCTTGGGCTGGTCGGCGGCGGCGAGCGCGCTCAAGCCCGAGGTCGAGCGGGTCACCGTGGTCGAAATGGACGCCGATGTGCTGGCCTTGCACGAGAAGATCGACTTGTTCGGGCGGCTGCCCGGGGGCGCAGGCGAGAAGGTGCGGATCGTCCACGCCGACGCGCTCGAGTGGAAGCCCGACAGCCATGTCGATTTGCTGGTGCCCGACATATGGGTCGATATGGTCAGCTGGGAACGGGCCGAGGAAGTGCACGACATGCAAGCCAATGTCGGGGCCGATATGGTCTATTTCTGGGGTCAGGAGCTCGAACTGGCGCGCCACGCGGTGCGCTTGAATCGCCCGCTGGACGACGCCGGCCTTGCTGCGACGGCCGCCGAATTCGACCTGCCGCTGGTGGGACTGGACACGCCCGATTATGCCGCGCGCACCCACGCGGCCGCACGGGAATGGATGAAAGGCCGCTGGCTGGAAGGAACGGTGGTGCCCGACGATTTGCGCAGCGCCGCAGACGACATGATGAGCCAGCCATGAGCGCCTCCGCATTGACGGAGCGGGGGTTGATCGGGGCGTGAACCTGCTGTGGCTCTCCGCCGGGGCCATGACGGCATCCGCCCTCACCCATTCGATTCTCGGCGAAAAGCGCCTGATCGGCCCGTTGCTTCGCATCAACCGCGGCATATTGTCGACCGAGCTGCCGCGCCGGGTCTTCCGCTTCGCCTGGCACGCGACCGCCGTGCTGATGCTGCTGTCGGCGGCGGCGGTCGCCTGGCCGGGAACGCCGCGCGCGCTCGCGCTCGTCATCGGCGTCGGCTGGATGGCGACCGGGCTGTTCAACGCCGCCTATACCGGCGGCCGCCACATCATCTGGCCCTTCCTGACCATATCGGGCGCGCTCGCGGTGATCGGGGCGGTGCCATGAGCGATACGCTGCTCGATGCGCTCCAATATTACGGCGCGGGCGCGGCGACGCTTGCGGCGCTGGTCGTGTCGCTCAACCTCGGCCGGCGCTGGACCGGCTGGGCCTTCGTCGTCTTCGTGACGAGCAGCCTCGCGCTGATCGCCTGGGGCTTCGTGCAGCCCGACAGCGAGGGCATCGGGTGGCAGAATATCGCCCTGCTCTGCATCAACTGCGTCGGCGTCTATCGCTATCTGATCCTGAAAGAAAAGCCGCCGGCGCCGGATTCGAGCGGGACCGACTGAGCGCGCCGCCCGCATCGAAGACGCGGACCGGCATGGGCCGCGGCACCGCCGGTGCTTCCCAATCGACGACCGACCGGCTAACCGTCCGGCGACAAGGGAGATATTTCGACGTGACCAGAATATTCCGACCGACGATGCCGGCCGCGGAGACCGGCGCATGACCGACACGGCGGCGCGCCCCGACCGCCAGCGCGGTTTCCTGGGTTTCGTCGAGCGCGCGGGCAATCTGCTGCCCGACCCGACGATCATCTTCATCTATCTGATCTTCGCGCTGATGCTGATATCCGCGCTCGGCGAAGCGCTCGGCTGGTCGGCCTCGCTCGCCTATCCCGGCGAAAAGGCGCCCGAGCATGCCGAACTGGCAAACGGCGTCCTCACCTATCGCGCGTCGAGCCTCTTCTCCGAGGAGAATATCGCGCGGCTGTTCACCGAAATGCCGCGCACCTTCGCGGGCTTCGCACCACTGGGCCTCGTCCTGACGATCATGATGGGTGCCGCGGTCGCCGAGCGCTCGGGCCTCTTCTCGGCGCTGATCCGCCTGTCGCTGCGCAACGCGCACAAGGCGCTGCTGACGCCGATCGTCGCGATCATCGGCATGGTGTCGCACCATGCGTCGGACGCCGCCTATGTCGTCTTCATCCCGCTCGCCGCGATCGTCTTCGCGGTCGCCGGGCGCCACCCGCTCGCCGGGCTCGCCGCGGCCTTCGCCGCCGTGTCGGGCGGCTATGCCGGCAATCTGATGCCCGGACAGATCGACGTGCTGCTGCTCGGCTTTACGCAGGAAGCGGCGCGGATCGTCGAGCCCGGCTGGACGATGAATCCGCTCGGCAACTGGTATTTCATCTTCGCCATCGTCATACTGTTCACGCCGATCGTCTGGTATGTGACCGACCGCATCGTCGAGCCGCGGCTCGGCACCTGGAACGGTATCGTCGACGAAGAAACGCGCGCCGACCTCGACAAGACCGAGGTGACGGCGGAAGAGCGCAAGGGGCTGCGCCGGGCCGGGCTCGTCGCGCTGCTGCTCGTCGCGGGCTTCGCGGCGCTGGCGCTGTGGCCCGGCTACACGCCCTTCATCAACGAGGCGGCCGAGGGCACCGCGCGGCTCCAGCCGCTCTACGCTTCGCTGATCGCGGGCTTTTTCCTGCTGTTCCTGCTTACCGGCACCGCCTTCGGCCGCGCCGCCGGCACGGTGAAATCGGCCAGCGACGTGATGAACATGATGCAGCACGGCGTGCGGACGATGGCGCCCTATCTGGTCTTCGTCTTCTTCGCCGCGCATTTCGTCGCCATGTTCAACTGGTCGCGGATCGGCCCGATCATCGCGATCAACGGCGCCGAAGCGCTCGCGGGCATGGCGCTGCCGGCCGCGCTGCTGCTGGTCAGCGTACTGCTGCTCTCCTCCTTCCTCGACCTGTTCATCGGCTCGGCCTCGGCCAAATGGAGCGCGCTGTCGCCGGTCGTCGTGCCGATGTTCATGCTGCTCGGCATCAGCCCCGAAATGACCACCGCCGCCTATCGCATGGGCGACAGCTACACCAACATCATGACCCCACTGATGAGCTATTTCCCGCTGATCCTGGCCTTCAGCCAGCGCTGGGACCGGACGATGGGAGTCGGCTCGCTGCTCGCGCTGATGCTGCCCTATGCGCTCTGCTTCATGGCGATGGGCATCGCGATGACCGTCGGCTGGGTCATCCTCGACCTGCCGCTCGGGCCGGGCGCGCAGGTGCATTACGCCCTGCCGGCGGGACCATAGCGATGGGTGCGGCAACCGCCCCCTCGCCCGGGCGCGACCGCATCGGCAGGCTGCTGATGGCGATCGCGGCGGTCGGCGCCGTCGGCGCCTTCGCCACCGGAGTCGGCAACATGCAGGCGGCGGCGCCCGACCGCCTGTGGGTCGAGGCGTGGCGGACCTTCGGCTTTCTGGTCTTCGCGGGCATGTTCGCGCTGCTCGCGCTGTTTCCCCGCTCGGCGCGCGGCCTGTGGGAATTGAGTTTCGCGCACAAGGCGGGGATGGTCGTCTTTTCGCTGTTCGCGGGCGACGTCGCCGAGGCCCGCTTTGCCGGGCGCGTCGATATTTTGCTGGTGGCGATGATCGCCGCGGCCTGGTGGCTGTGCCAGGGCTGGAAGAGTTGGAGCCGATCCGGATGAGCGCACCCGTCCTTTCGACGCAATATGATCCCGCGGACCCCGCCGCGCAGGCGCGCGCCGCGCACAACCGCGCGCTGAGGGACGAGCTGTGGGCGCGCGTCGCCGAAGCGGCGCTCGGCGGCAGCGAAAAGGCGCGCGAACGGCACACCAGCCGCGGCAAGCTGCTCCCGCGCGAGCGGGTCGAGCGGCTGCTCGATCCGGGCGCGCCCTTCCTCGAGATCGGCCAGCTCGCCGCCTGCGACATGTATGGCGGCGAAATACCCGGCGCGGGGATGATCGCGGGCATCGGCCGCGTGTCGGGGCGGCAGGCGATGATCGTCTGCAACGACGCGACGGTGAAGGGCGGCACCTATTACCCGATGACGGTGAAGAAGCATCTGCGCGCGCAGGAGATTGCCGAGGCGAACCGCCTGCCGTGCATTTATCTCGTCGACAGCGGCGGCGCGAACCTGCCGCATCAGGCCGAGGTGTTTCCCGACCGCGACCATTTCGGGCGCATCTTCTTCAACCAGGCGACGATGAGCGCGAAGCGCATCCCACAGATCGCCTGCGTGATGGGAAGCTGCACCGCCGGCGGGGCCTATGTCCCCGCGATGAGCGACGAGACAGTGATCGTGCGGGGTCAGGGCACCATCTTCCTCGCCGGCCCGCCGCTGGTGAAGGCGGCGACGGGCGAGGAGATCAGCGCCGAGGATCTGGGCGGCGGCGACCTGCATGCGAAGAAGTCGGGCGTGGTCGATCATCTCGCCGAGAATGACGAGCATGCGCTGACGATCGTGCGCGACATCATGTCGCACCTTTCGGGTCCGTTTGTGTCGAGCGAAGTCGAGACGCCCATCGGCATCAGAGAGCCGCGTCCGCCCAGATACGACCCGGAGGAACTCTACGGCATCATCCCCGACGACGTCCGCGCTCCCTATGACGTCCACGAAGTGATCGCGCGCATCGTCGACGGCAGCGAGTTCCACGAGTTCAAGGCGGCCTATGGCGCAACGCTGGTCTGCGGCTTCGCGCATATCTGGGGCATCCCCGTCGCGATCCTCGCCAACAACGGCGTGCTGTTCAGCGAATCCGCGGTCAAGGGCGCGCATTTCATCGAGCTGGCGCAGCAACGGCGCATCCCCCTGCTCTTCCTCCAGAACATCAGCGGCTTCATGGTCGGCGGCAAATATGAGGCCGAAGGCATTGCGAAACATGGTGCAAAGCTGGTCACCGCCGTCGCGACCGCGACGGTCCCCAAGATCACCGTGCTGATCGGCGGCAGCTTCGGCGCGGGCAATTACGGCATGTGCGGACGGGCCTATTCGCCGCGCTTCCTCTTCACCTGGCCCAATGCGCGGATCAGCGTGATGGGCGGCGAACAGGCGGCGTCGGTTTTGGCAACCGTCCACCGCGACGCCGACACATGGACGCCCGAGGAAACCGAAGCCTTCAAGGCGCCGATCCGCCAGAAATATGAGGACGAAGGCAACCCGTATCACGCGACGGCGCGACTGTGGGACGACGGCATCATCGACCCCGCGCAAACGCGCCACGTGCTCGGGCTGGCCTTCACGGCTACGCTGAACGCGCCGGTCGAGGATCGCGGGTTTGGCGTGTTCAGGATGTAAGGCAACAGGGTATGAAGTTCATCAACGCATCTTCGGCACCGCAAACGGGTGACGCCTATTCGCAGGCGATCGAGCTCGATGGAGCAAGCTCGTTGCTGTTTGTGAGCGGCCAGATTCCAGTATGCGACGAAGGCATCGTCCCAAGCAGTTTTGGCGATCAAGCCCGTCTGGTCTGGCGAAATATCGAAGCGCAACTCGGTGCGGCGGGCATGGGACTGGCGGACATCGTAAAGGTAACGACCTTCCTTTCCGATCGCCGGCATCGGGAAGAAAATTCGCATATCCGGCGACAAATTCTGGGGAAACATGCTCCCGCACTGACGGTGATCATCTGCGATATCTATGACGAAAGCTGGCTGCTCGAAATCGAAGTGGTGGCCGCACGATGATCCAGTCCCTCCTCATCGCCAACCGCGGCGAGATCGCCTGCCGGATCATCCGCACCGCGCGCGCGATGGGCATTCGCACCGTTGCAGTCTATTCGGACGCCGATGCGAAGGCACTGCATGTGCGCGAGGCCGACGGGGCCGTGCATATCGGGCCGTCGCCGGCACACGAATCCTATCTGGTGGGCGAGAAGATCATTGCCGCTGCCAAGGCGACCGGCGCCGAGGCGATCCATCCGGGCTATGGTTTCCTTTCCGAAAACGCCGAATTCGCGCAGGCGGTCGCCGATGCCGGGCTGGTGTGGGTCGGGCCGAAGCCGGCGTCGATCACCGCAATGGGGCTGAAGGATGCCGCGAAGAAGCTGATGGCCGATGCGGGCGTCCCGGTGACGCCCGGCTATATGGGCGACAATCAGGACCCCGCCTTCCTCGCCGAGCAAGCCGCGCGGATCGGCTACCCCGTCCTCATCAAGGCGGTCGCGGGCGGCGGCGGCAAGGGGATGCGTAAGGTCGATGCCGCGGCCGACTTCGCCGACGCCCTCGCCTCGTGCCAACGCGAAGCCGCGGCGTCGTTCGGCAACGACCATGTGCTGATCGAGAAATATATCCTGACCCCGCGCCATATCGAGGTGCAGGTCTTCGGCGACGCGCACGGGAATGTCGTCCACCTGTTCGAGCGCGACTGCTCCCTGCAGCGCCGCCACCAGAAGGTGATCGAGGAGGCCCCCGCCCCCGGCATGGACGAAGTGACGCGCGCGCAGCTCTGCGCCGCCGCGGTGCGTGCCGCGAAGGCGGTCGACTATGTCGGTGCGGGCACGATCGAGTTCATCGCCGACGCCAGCGAAGGCCTGCGCGCCGACCGCCTCTGGTTCATGGAAATGAACACACGGCTTCAGGTCGAGCACCCGGTGACCGAGGAGATCACGGGTGTCGATCTCGTCGAATGGCAGTTGCGGGTCGCGTCGGGCGAGCCGCTGCCGCTGACGCAAGAGGAACTCGCGATCAACGGCTGGGCGATGGAGGCGCGGCTCTATGCCGAAGACCCCTCCAAGGGCTTCCTGCCGAGCATCGGCACGCTCGAACTCTTCCAGCTTCCCGAGCATGTCGGCCGCATCGACACCGGCGTCTATGAAGGCGCCGAAGTGTCGCCCTTCTACGACCCGATGATCGCCAAGCTGATCGCCTATGGCGAGGATCGCGAGGAAGCGCGGGCGATGCTGTCGGAGATGCTCGAAGATAGCGCAATCTGGCCGGTGAAGACCAATTCGGCCTTCCTGATCGCCGCGCTCGACCACCCCGATTTCGTCGCGGGCACCGTCGACACCGGGCTGATCGGCCGCGACGGCGATGCGATGACCGCCGAGCCCGAGCCATCGGCGCAAGCGCTGACCAACGCCGCGATGGCCATGACACCGCGTTCGTTGCAGGCGGGTTTTCGCCTCAACGCGCCCGATGTACGCAGCGCGCCTTTCCTGCTCGACGGCAAGCGCGTCGAGGTAGCGCTGCACGGTCCGGGCAGCGAAGAGCCTGCCCCGGCAATGCTGGTCGCCGAAAGCGGTTCGGTGTGGCAGCTCACACCCTGGCGCGCCGAAGGAGCAGCAGGCGGTGCGGCCGGCGACGGCGCGATCCTCTCGCCCATGCCCGGCAGGATCATCGCGGTCGAGGTTGCGGCGGGCGATGCAGTGACCAGGGGTCAGAAGCTGCTCACCCTCGAAGCGATGAAAATGGAGCATAGTCTGACCGCGCCTTTCGATGGCACGGTGGCCGAGTTGAACGCCGCGCCCGGCGCGCAGGTGCAGGTTGAGGCGCTGCTGGCGCGGATCGAGGCGGCGGAATAGCTTTCCTTCTCCCTTTGGGAGAAGGATATGGAGCCCCGGATCAGGTCCGGGACGAAGTTGGATGAGGGGTTGCGAGCTGTCGTGGGGGCACAGCCCCTCACCCAGCTGCGACTAGCCGGCAAGCCGGTAAGTCTTCGCATCCCTCTCCCGAAGGGAGAGGAAATCAGGGTGGCTGGCAGATATTTCGACGAATGGTCCATCGGCGACACGCTGGCGCACGACATCCGCCGCACGGTGACCGAGACCGACAATCTGCTCTTCACCACCATGACCCACAACCCGCAGCCGCTGCACCTCGACGCCGAGGCTGCGAAGGCGTCGGAGTTCGGGCAGATCCTCGTCAACGGCACCTTCACCTTCAGCCTGATGGTCGGGCTGTCGGTCGGCGACACGACGCTGGGGACGCTGGTGGCGAACCTCGGCTACGACAAGCTCGTCATGCCCAAGCCGGTGTTCATCGGCGACACGCTTCGCGCCGAAACCGAGGTGATCGGTCTCAAGGAATCGAAATCGCGGCCGAATGCCGGTATCGTGACCTTCCTCCATCGCGCGATCAACCAGCGCGGAGAAATCGTCTGCCAGTGCGAACGGTCCGCGCTGGTTCAGAAGCGGCCCTGAATTCCTCCCCGCTTGCGGGGAGGTGGCAAGCCCCTTCGACTGCCTTGCAGGCGCTCAGGGTAAACTGCGCCGAAGGCGCAGGCTTGACGGAGGGGGGTGGCGGCCTCACACCTTGCTCCATGACGAGAACCCCCTCCACCACCGCTTCGCGGCGGTCCCCCTCCCCGCGAGCGGGGAGGATTTGACATGCGACTCCGCTCCCTTCTCTTCGTCCCCGGCGATCGGCCCGAGCGCTTCGCCAAGGCGGCGGCGTCGGGTGCCGACGCGATCATCCTCG
>CALMYE010000333.1 GCA_937873425.1 uncultured Sphingopyxis sp.
AGCAGCTGCGCGAGCGGCGTCCCCTCCATCTCATGCTGATAGAGCGCCTGCACGGCGGCGAGGCGGGCGGCGGAGCGGGACTGGGCGCGTTTGTTCATGGCTTTTCGCTTTAGCTTAAATCGTCATCCCGGCGAAGGCCGGGATCTCGCCGTTCGATCCTGACACACTGGCGAGATCCCGGCCTTCGCCGGGATGACGAACATGGGGGGTCAAATGCTATTCTGCTTCAATCTGTTCCGGACGCTGAGCGCATGGGCGGGCAGCCCCTCGGCCCCCGCGAGCGCGACGGCGGCCGGGCCGATCGCGGCGAGGCTCGCCGCGTCCAATGCGAGGAAGCTGGTCCGCTTCATGAAATCGGTGACCGACAGACCGCTCGAAAAGCGTGCGCGGCGTCCGGTGGGGAGGACATGGTTCGGACCGGCGACATAATCGCCGATCGCTTCCGGGGTTTGCCGGCCGAGAAAGACCGATCCCGCGTGGCGCACCTTGGCGAACAGCGCATCGGCCTCGGCCGGATCGACCGCGAGTTCGAGATGCTCGGGGGCGAGCCGGTCGCAGAGCGGGATCGCGGCGGCAAGGCTCGGCACGACGATCACCGCGCCATTGTCGGCCCAGCTCGCCTGCATCGTCGTCGCGGTGCTCAGCGTCGGAATGACATGCGCGACCGCCGCCGCGACCGCATCGGCGAAATCCGCATCGTCGGTGAACAGGATCGACTGGCTCGTCGGATCATGCTCGGCCTGACTGAGCAGGTCGGCGGCGATCACATGCGGATCGTTTTTCGCGTCGGCGACGACGACGATCTCGCTCGGCCCGGCGACCATGTCGATGCCGACCACGCCGTAGAGCTGGCGCTTCGCCTCGGCGACCCAGGCGTTGCCGGGGCCGGTGACGACATCGACCGGCGCGATTTTTTCGGTGCCATAAGCGAGCGCCGCGACCGCCTGCGCACCGCCGACGCGCCAGATCTCGTCGACCCCGCCGATATGCGCCGCCGCCATCACGACTGGATTGGTCTCGCCGCGCGGCGTCGGGGTCGTCATCACGATACGCTCGACCCCCGCGACCTTCGCGGGGATGATGTTCATCAGCACCGACGAGGGATAGGCGGCGCGGCCGCCGGGAACATAGATCCCCGCCGCATCGACCGCCCGCCAGCGCGCGCCGAGCCGGGCGCCAGCCGCATCGCGATAGTCGCGATCCTCGGGCAATTGCGCGGCGTGATAGGCGCGGATGCGCTCCGCCGCGAGGTCCAGCGCATCGCGCAGTTCGGGCGCCAGCGCGTCATAGGCGGCGGCGCAATCCTCTTTCGAGATGCTCCACCCGCTCGTGTCGAGATCGAAGCGGTCGAACCTTGCGGTATAGTCGGCGAGCGCTGCGTCGCCCTCCGCCTTCACCCGCGCGACGATCGCCGCGACGTCGGCCGACACGTCGGACGCGCTCTCGCGCCGGTCGTTCACCAGCGCGTCGAACGCAGCCGCGAAACCGGGATCGGAGGCGTCAAGCCGCCGCACTTTTAGCCCCTCCCCTTCAGGGGAGGGGTTGGGGTGGGGGCCGCAGGGTCGCGTAACGTCGCCGTGCCCACCCCGCTGCGACTAGGCCCGGCTGCGCCGGGCAAGTCTCGCTGCCCTTCCCCTGAAGGGGAGGGGTTTGATATGACTTCGCGGAACTTCTCGACCAGCGCCGGAATCTCCGCCGAGCGTAGCTTGAACGCCGCGCGGTTGACGATCAGCCGCGCCGATACGTCGCTGATCACGCTTTGCTCCGCGAGCGCATTCTCGACCAGCGTCCGCCCGGTCGAAACCAGATCGACGATGTGCGAGGCGAGGCCCAGCTTCGGCGCGATCTCCATCGCGCCGTTCAGCTTGATGCACTCGGCCTGAATCCCCTGCCCCTCGAACCAGCGGCGCGTCGTGGCGGGATATTTGGTCGCGACGCGGATGTGGCTCGCACCGATCCCCGGCGGCTCGCTGCCTTCGGGCCCCGCGAGCGACAGGCGGCAATGGCCGATGCCGAGATCGACCGGCGCGTAAAGTTCGGAATAGTCGAACTCGTCGATCACGTCCGACCCGACGATGCCGAGCTGCGCCGCGCCGTGCGCGACGAAGGTCGCGACGTCGAAGGCGCGCACGCGGATCAGCGAGACATGCGGCTGGTTGGTCCCGAACACCAAGGCGCGGCTCTTCTTGTCAAAGAAATCAGGCGCCGGCTCGATCCCGACGCGCGCGAGCAAGGGCAGCGCCTCGTCGAGGATGCGCCCCTTGGGGATGGCAAAGATGATCGGTTCGGGCATAAGCGCGCCAGCCCATAAGCGGGCGCGGGAGAAAGGGCAATGAGCGAGCGTTACAGGCCCATGGAGCTCGGCGATACCGGCCCCGCCGCAGTGCGCGCGGCCTTTCACAACCAGATACTCTATTGCCGCGCCAATGACGCGCCGGTGACCGCGCGGATCGTCGCCGCGCTCGATACCCTGCTCGACGCCCCGGCGACCGATTTCGCAAGGCGCATCGCCGGCTGGCAGGGCGCCCCGCTCGCCGACGCGCTGCCGCTGCGCGCCGCGGGCGGGCTGCACGCGCTGCACCTCGCGGGCATCGCCGACGAGCTGGCGCCCATCTACGCCGATGCCGACGGGATCAACGACGCCGCGATCGTCGCGGGCGCGGTGCGGCGGCACGAGGCGGCGCTGCTCCCCTGGCTCGACGGCCCGCCGCAGACCAACGAGGCGGGCCGCTCGGCGAGCTTCGTCGCGGCGATGCTGTGGCTCGCCGGCCAGCGCCTGCCGCCGCGCTTCCAGTGCCTCGAGATCGGGTCGAGCGCCGGGATCAACCTGATGCTCGCGCGCTATCATTACGACCTCGGCGGCGTGCAGGTCGGGCCGCAGCCCGGCGCCATCGCCTTCGCCCCCGAATGGCGGGGCCAGCATCCGCCGCAGCACGACATCGAGATCGCCGGCACCAGGGGCTGCGACGTCGCCCCGGTCGACCTGACCGACCCGGCGCAGGCGCTGCGGTTGCGCGCCTATATCTGGCCCGAGCAGCGCATCCGTTTCGCGCGCATGGAGGCCGCCATCGCCGCGGCGGAGGAGGAACGGCCCGATCTCGTCCGCATGACCGCCGCCGATTTCGTCGAGGCCGAACTGGCGAAGCCGCAGGCGGCGGGGACGACGCGGCTGCTGATGCACTCGATCGTCTGGCAATATGTCCCTGCCGACCAGCAGGCGCGCGTCACCGCCGCGATGGAGGCGGCGGGCG
>CALMYE010000334.1 GCA_937873425.1 uncultured Sphingopyxis sp.
TCTATGTGCTGCGCATCGACGACGAGCTGATGGTCAAGCGCGTCGCGCGCGGGCCCGGACCGGGACGCCTGTCGGTGATCAGCGACAATGCGCAATATCCCGCGCGCGACCTGCCGATGGAGGCGGTGCGGCTGGTCGGCCGCGTCGTGTGGACGGGGCGGCGGGTGCGTTAGCTATTTCTACCGTAGCCCTGAGCCTGTCGAAGGGCGCCTATCCGAGAAGCGCCCTTCGACAGGCTCAGGGCTACGGCAATCCAATCAGCCGGACGTCTAGACCGGCTGCGCCATCAGCGCTTCGATCTCATGCTCCAATATCTTGGCGCGCCGGCATTGCTCGGTGTTGCCGCCGCGGCATTTCGCGGCCGCCTTGTCGCGCTCGCGCGACAGCTTGCCGAGCTTCTCCTCGCGCTCGCGCAGCGCGCGGCCGCGGTTGCGGTCGGCCTCCTCCTGGCTGGTGGTCGTCCAGTCGATCACCTGGCCGGTCGCCTTGACCGGCGCGGTGACGACGGTCTTGACCGCGCTGACGCAGCCGCCGAGCAGGGGAGCGGCCAGCAGAACGAGGATCGTCGCGCGCATCGGTCATCCTTTCGGTCGGGCGGCCTGCATCGCATATCGCGAGGGCGCTTAACAGCGGATTGCGGCGAGCGGAGGGGGCGGCCGGGCTTGCCGCATGGGCCAAGGCTGCTAGTCTCTCCCCCGCGCCGGCGGCGCCGTGGCCGTCCGGCGGGGAGGAGAGGGTCATATGACTAATGTGCAAAAGGGGCTGGCCGAGTTCATCGGCACCTTCTGGCTCGTGTTCGGCGGCTGCGGTGCCGCGGTGCTGGCGGCGGGCTTTCCCGAGGTCGGCATCGGCCTGCTCGGTGTATCGCTCGCCTTCGGCCTGACGGTGGTGACGATGGCCTATGCGATCGGCCATATCTCGGGCTGCCACCTCAATCCGGCGGTGACGGTCGGCCTGTGGGCTGGCGGGCGCTTTTCGGCGCGCGACATTCCGCTCTATGTGATCGCGCAGCTGCTCGGCGCGATCGTCGCGGCCTTCCTGCTCTATTATGTCGCGAAGGGCAGCCCGATCTTCGACATATCGAACGGGCTGGCGGAGAACGGCTATGGCGCGGGCTCGCCGGGCAATTACGATCTCTGGTCGGGCCTGATCGTCGAGATTTTGCTGACCGCCGTGTTCCTGTGGGTGATCATGGGATCGACCGACGGGCGGGCGCCCGCGGGCTTCGCGCCGCTCGCGATCGGCCTCGCGCTGACACTGATCCACCTGATCTCGATCCCGGTGACCAACACCTCGGTCAATCCGGCGCGCAGCACCGGGCCGGCGCTGGTCGTCGGCGGGCTGGCGCTGCAGCAATTGTGGCTGTTCTGGGTCGCGCCGCTGGTTGGCGCGCTCGCGGGCGGATGGCTCTATCGCCGCATCGGGGCGGACAGCTTTCCCAGGCCCGATATCGAGGGCGAATGAGAAGTGGCCGGACGGGGCGTCGATAAATAGGGACTGTCCCTATTTATCGGAGCATGACCATCTTTGAATGAAACCATGTGTCCCCGCGAAGGCGGGGACCCATCTCCGGTCGGTTCAAGATGGCACCGACCGGTGATGGGCTCCCGCCTTCGCGGGAGCACAGGGCTTTTTCATTCGAGGTCGATCATGATCTATTTCAGCAGTTCGGCCGCGAAGGCGCGAACGTCGGCGGCCATGTCGGGCCGTTCGAGCGCGACCGCGAGATTGGCCTGGATATAGCCGGCCTTCGACCCGCAGTCGTAGCGCGCGCCGTCGAAGGTCACGGCGTGGAAGGACTGGGTGCCGATCATCTCGGCCATCGCGTCGGTGAGCTGGATTTCGCCGCCCGCGCCCTTTTCCTGCCGTTCGAGCACACGCATCACCTCCGGCTGGAGGATGTAGCGGCCCGAGACGATGAGGCTGGAGGGGGCGTCCTCGACCTTGGGCTTTTCGACCAGCCCCTTCACCTCGGTCAGCGCCCCGGCCTGCGCGCCCGGCGTGATGACGCCGTAGCTCGACACCTGTTCGCGCGGCACTTCGAGCACCGAGATGAGGTTGCCGCCGACCCGGTGGTAGGCGTCGACCATCTGCTTCATGCAGCCGGGTGTGCCGTGCATGAACTCGTCGGGCAGGAAGATGGCGAAAGGCTCGTCGCCGACGATGTCGCGCGCGCACCAGATGGCGTGGCCGAGCCCGAGCGGTTCCTGCTGGCGGACATAGGCGCAATTGCCGGGGCCGAGCCGCGTCGGTTCGAGCACCGACAGGTCCTTGCCGCGCTCCGACATCGTCTTTTCGAGCTCGAAGGCGATGTCGAAATGATCCTCGATCGCGCTCTTGCCGCGCCCGGTGACGAAGATCATCTGCTCGATCCCCGCCTCGCGCGCCTCGTCCACCGCGTACTGGATCAGCGGCCGGTCGACGACGGGCAGCATCTCCTTCGGGATCGCCTTGGTCGCGGGCAGGAAGCGGGTGCCGAGGCCGGCGACGGGAAAGACGGCTTTGCGGATGGGTTTCATGGGGGCCGGGCTTAGCGGCGAACGGGGCGCAAGAAAAGCGGCGGCTATTGCGGCTCGACGATCACGACGACGCGGCGATTGTCCTGGCGGCCTTCGGGCGTGTCGTTGCTCGACAGCGGCAGCGACTCGCCGCGGCCGATGATCCGGTCGGCGGGCAGCGCCATGCCGTTGGCCTGCATCGGCGCCGCGACGGCCTCGGCGCGGGCCTGCGACAGTTTCAGATTATAGGCGTCGCTGCCGACCGAATCGGTGTGGCCCTCGACCCGCGCCCAGCTGATGCCGGCGTTGGACAGGCGGCGCGCAACGGCGGAGATCGTCTCGACCTGTTCGGGTTTCAGGTTGCTTTCATTGGTATCGAACAGCAAGCGGTCGGGCAGCGTCAGCTCCCACCCCTGATCGGTCTCGACGAAGCCTTCGGCCTTCAGCACCGCGATCTGCGCCGCGCTGAAGCCGGTTGGCGCCGGCAGGCTCTGGCACGCCGCGAGCAGCGCGGCGGCGGCCAGCAGGAAAAGGGAACGGAACGGGCGGGACAATGTGGGGGTCATCGGTTCACGCTTTCTGCTTCAGCTTCGGGTCCGGTTCGACAGCTTGTCGGCATACATGGCGGCGTCGGCGGCAGTGAGCAGCGCCGCGGCATCGGCGGCCTCATCGGGAAAGACGGCGACGCCGATGCTGGCCGACGGGCGATAGGGGGTGCCGTCCGGCAGCGTCAGCGGCTGCGCGATGGCGGCGCGGATGCGGTCGGCGAGCGCGGACGCTTCGGTGCCGGGCTCGATCGGGTCGACCAGCACGACGAACTCGTCGCCGCCGATGCGCGCCGCGAAATCCCCGCCGCCGAGCGTGCCGCGAATCCGGTCCGACATGGCGACGAGCACGGCGTCGCCGGCGGCATGGCCGAAGCGGTCGTTGGCGGCCTTGAAATGGTCGGCGTCGATGAACAGCAGCGCGAGGCGGGCGCCGCGTTCGCCGGCGGCGGCGACGCGCTGCGCGAACTGCTCGTCGAAAGCGGCGCGGTTGGGCAGCGCGGTCAGCGCGTCGTGCGAGGCGCGGTGGGCGAGCGCCGCGCGCTCGCTTTCCATATGCCCCTGCCAGCCGTTAAGCTCGTCGAGCAGCGCGTTGATGTCGCCGCCGAGCCGGTCGAGCTCGGCGATGCGCAGCGGCTGGACGCGCTTGTCGAACCGGCGGTGCAGGCGGACGTCATGGGCCACGGTGGCGATCTCGTTCAGCGGCTTGACCAGCTCATATTCGAAGCGCCGGGCGAGGGTGATGGTTCCCAGTGCGGTGACGATCAGGCAGGCGAGCCCGGCGAGCAGGCCGATGCGCACATAGTCGATCAGCGTCGAACTGTCCCCCCAGACCTCGATCGTGCCGATCCGTGACCCGCCCCGGTGGATGGCGACCGCAAAGGGCTTGGGAAAGAAGAAGCGCGTCAACAGCGGCGCCGGGTCGGCGGTGGGCGAGGTCCATTCGGTGAGCGGCCGGCCGTTCTCGTCGAGCACGCGCAGCCGGGCGATGCCCGGAATCTCGGTGAGCGGCTGCAGCCCCTCGCGCGCCGCGGCGGGGTCGTTGAACAGCAGCGCGGGCTCGACGCCATAGGCGCCGAGTTGCGCCGCCAGCTCGATGTTGCGGTCGGCATGGCCGCGCATCGCGGCGACGCCGGCGAGCAGGATCGTCAGCCCCGACAGCGCGACCGCGAACAGGGTGATGCCGAAGTGGAAGCGCGACAGCAGTTTCTGCAGCGTCGTGCGCGCGCCCGTTTTTTTGGAAGCGCGGGCGGTCATGGCGCGCCTCCGTCGGCCTGGCCGATCTTGAGCACGCGCGGATCGATGCGCAGCGGCCCGCGCCCGATCGAATCGAGATTGACCGAAAAGCCGAGCCCCGGCGGCCGCTCGGCGAGGCAGAACATCGCGCCATAGAGGCAGGCGGGATCGTCGTCGGTGATCGTCAGCACCGGCCGGCCGCGCACCCAGCCGATCAGCCGCTGGCGATCGGCGACGGCCATGCGGCCGAGGAACAATATGTCGCAGTCGCTGCCCGCGGTCACCGCTGCCGCGCTTGTCCGCCGCACCGCGACCGTCTGGCCGCGGCCGGGCAGCTCGGGCGCGATGCGGTCGGTCAGCCGCGGCGTGCCGACGATGCAGAGGATGCGGTCGGGCCGCTCCGCGCCGGGCCAGCGCGCATAGGTGACGATGCCGCCGAGGATGCGGTTGACCGCATGGGTCATGCCGTCGACGCCGTCCTCGACGATCGTCTGGCTGGCCGCCTGCACCGCCATCTGCGGCGTCGAGGCCAGTGCGCCGATCAGGAACAATGATGCCAGCACTCGATTTGCGACCCCCACGGCGCACGGGCCAACCTGCCCGAAACTGGCGGCGTCCGCTAGACGAAACGGCCCGAAAGTCAACGGGAAGTGACGTCATGCGGCCATTTTGCAACAGTGCGGCGAGGTGACAGGTTCCTCCCCGGCACGGGGAGGGGGACCACCCGAAGGGTGGTGGAGGGGCACGGGCGGAGCCGCGCCCCCTTTTGAGGGTAGGAAACAGCTCCCGTGCCCCTCCCCAAGGGGGAGGATCGATTATTCCGCGCGTAGCCGCTCGGCGAAGCCCTTGCGCAGCTTGGCGAGCTTGGGCGGGATCACCGCGAGGCAATAGGGATTGCGCCGGCCCTCGCCGTCCCAATAGGCCTGGTGATAATCCTCGGCCGGATACCAGTCGGACGCGTCCTCGATCGTCGTGACGATCGGCGCGGGCCAGTCGGGCTGCGCACGCTCGGCGCCCGCACGGGCGGCCTCGCGCTGCTCCGCATCGAGAGGGAAGATCGCGCTGCGATATTGGGTGCCGATGTCGTTCCCCTGCCGGTTGAGCTGCGTCGGATCGTGCGTCGCGAAGAAGACGTCGAGCAGGTCGTCGTAGGAAATGACCGCGGGATCGTAGGTGATGCGGATCGCCTCGGCATGGCCGGTGTCGCCGCCGCACACCTGCTTGTAGGTCGGGTCCGGCACATGGCCGCCGATATAGCCGCTCTCGACGCTCTCGACCCCGGCGAGCGACTGGAACACGGCCTCGGTGCACCAGAAGCAGCCTCCGGCGAAAATGGCAGTCTCTCGGGACATGGGCATCGATCCTTGCTGGGCGGGAAGATTGCGTTCCTAAAATAGGCGCGCGGCATCCTATTCCAAGGGCGGCAGTGCGGCGACCAGCGGCGGGCGGACGGCGGGGTCGGCGGCGGGGGCGGCGCGCATCGCCGCCAGCTGGGCCTCGGTCGCCGCGATCCGCTCGCGGCGCGGCGGGTGGGTCGCGGCGCGGATCAGCGGCCTTTTGTGCCTTTGCCAGAACCGCACCGCGGCGAGCGGATCGTAACCCGCATCGGTCATCAGCCACACCGCCAGCCGGTCGGCCTCGATTTCGGTTGCCTGCACGCGCGCCACCGAGCGGTCGCCCGCCAGCCGCTCGCGGTGGCGCAGGATATTGTGGGCGAGTTCGTGCGCGACCACCGCCGCGAGTTCGGCCTCGTCGGCGATTCCGGCGGCAAGATCGAAGCGGAGGCGGACGAGGATGCCGTTCGCCGCCGCCTGCACGCCGCTCCGCTCGATGCGGAAGGCGCTGGCGCAGCCCGGCGCCGGGTCGAGCCGGCGGACGACGCCCGCAGTGTCGGTGACGGTCAGCGGGGCGGCGGGGTCGAGCCGGCCGGTCAGGACGATGGCGGCGTCGATGCGCATCGTCGGTCCGTCGCCGGGCGCCGGAACCGGTGTGCTGCCGATCGCGGCGATGCGGGCGCCGCGCGTCAGGCCGGCGCGGTCGGCGGGCGAGCCGGGCGCGACCGCGGCGACGAA
>CALMYE010000335.1 GCA_937873425.1 uncultured Sphingopyxis sp.
GCCTTCCTTGCGGCCGCGACGCACCTGCATGCCCCTCTCCCGCAGGTCGGCCCGCCCGCCGTTGAATTTTTGAGGACGGTGATGGTGCTTGCAAGGCTAGCGTTTAAGCCTGTCCTAATTGCTCGTCTCGAAGGGAAGCACCCTTCGACAGGCTCAGGGCGACGGTTCAACCTCACCAGGACAGACTCCAATGTCGGCTTCGGGGTGGGAAGTGGACTGACCGCTTCTGGTGTTAAATGCATGAGCCCGGTCGTCAGTCTGGTTCGGCAACCCCATGGTGCCGGAGCATCTCGATCACTGCGGCGTCTGCTTGGCGATACTTACTGCTACTACGTGGAACGACCACCACCGCGTCGAACAGCGACCCGGTCTTGAACCAGTTTATAGCGATGTCGATTGCGGTCTGGCCGTAGTCCAACGCCCTCCAGTCTGTCGCGTTGAGGGCTTCGCGCCGGATAAGTGCCTGCGTTTGTCGGTCGCGGATGACTTTGTCCCCAGGTATTGCCTCGAACGTGGCTCCATTTGGGAACTTGGCTTTTGAAATGTCTAATGCCCAATCGATAGATGAATAGAAGGATTTGACCTCCTCATCTCGCCACTTACGATCTTCCTCCAAAACAAGCGTTTGCAGCTCTGATCGGTTAATCTTTAGCCCGCTTATGTTACCGATGAGCGTGACGTGCCGAAAGACACTTCCATTGAGAAACAGCGGAGCTGATCCCCTTTTCTTGAGGTTTCGCAATGTAATCTCGTCGAACACACCCCCCGAAACTGCACAGTTCCAGTGACTGACATT
Organism: uncultured Sphingopyxis sp.; assembly: GCA_937873425.1. GTDB lineage: Bacteria > Pseudomonadota > Alphaproteobacteria > Sphingomonadales > Sphingomonadaceae > Sphingopyxis. Next base: position 797 of record CALMYE010000335.1, read on the forward strand.
ATCGAGGTCGATATTAGAGAATCTGTTCCAGCCATGCGATACGCTCCGCGTGAAGCATTGATTGAAGGTGCAGTTATTCGCGCTAACGTGCGACAAGCTGAGCGGTTCGCCGTTGTGCCAGAATGTCTGACCCACGAACCGCTGCATAACCGCTCCCCTTCGCCCCCGAGAGGCATCTAAACCCGAATGCCTGCTTTCGGGTAACGACAAAAGTCATTAGCGCGTCCACAACCGGTCGGAAATCGTCTTCTCCTTCGATATCGGAACATTCGCGCAGAGGCGCGGAGATCGCGGAGGTTTCGCTCGAACGCGGATGTGGCTTCGTGCTGCGGGTGCCGGTCAAATTTATCTCACACAAAGACACGAAGATGTCGTGCCTTCCGCGAAGCGGCTCTTTCCTTTCACGCTGCACCAGATCGCGGCGATGATGAAAGGGCGGCCTTGCGGCCGCGAACCAGCCTCTTCGTGTCTTTGTGTGAAACAAGAATCCGGACCTGCCGGTTCCTGACGAAACGCGCTGCGCACACTTTACCTCCTCCGCGTCTCCGCGCTTCCGCGCGAATTTTCTTCCCTTTGGCGCGGGGGCGTTTCAAATCATCGCCTTGCGTGACACGAGGAGAGCCCGATGAGCCTGATTGTCCACCATCTGAACAACAGCCGCTCGCAGCGCATATTGTGGCTGCTAGAGGAAATCGGCGCGCCCTATGAAATCCGGCACTATCAGCGCGACGCCACGACCAATCTTGCGCCGCCCGAATTGAAGGCGATCCATCCGCTTGGCAAGTCGCCGCTGCTGGAGGCGGATGGGCGCATCATCCAGGAATCGGGCGCGATCGTCGAATATCTGTGCGAGCGCCACGGCGGCGAGGCGCTGGTCCCCGCGCGCGGCACCGACGACCATGTCCGGCATCTGGAACTCGTCCATTTCGCCGAAGGCTCGGCGATGACGCCGATCATCCTCAATATCTATCTCGGGCGTCTCGGCGACGCCGCCGCGCCGGTGAAGCCGCGGATCGACGAGCAGCTCGACGCGCATTTCCGCTATCTCGACGGCGA
>CALMYE010000336.1 GCA_937873425.1 uncultured Sphingopyxis sp.
GGCGATTATCCGCGCCGGGCGTCTTGAACTGGCGCGGCGCGGCCCCATTTCGGCGCGGCCTGACGAGGGGGAGGGCGCGCAGCCGCCGGTTGCGCCCGGCGCCCCCGCGTGATAGGCGCCGCGCCATTATCTTGCGCGCCCGTTCCCGTGGGACGGGCGGTGCTGCAAAGAGAAAGTCCTTCATTCATGTCGACGCAATTGCTTCTGACCCAGGCGGCCGGATCGGGCGGCGGGGCTGCCGGCTTCCTGATGCTGGTGCCTTACCTTCTGATCTTTGTCGTCTTCTGGTTCTTCCTGATCCGCCCGCAGCAGGTGCGCATGAAGCAGCACCGCGCGAAGATCGCGGCGGTGAAGCCGCGCGACCAGGTGGTGACCGGCGGCGGCATCGTCGGCAAGGTGACGCGGGTCGACGATGATTTCGCCGACGTCGAGATCGCGCAGGGGGTGAAGATCAAGGTCGTCAAATCGACCCTGTCGGACGTCCTGCAGCCCGGCGGCAAGCCCGCCAACGACTGACGCGGCGGCGGCCCGCGCCCCGCGGGCCTTCGCACCTGTTACCGGACCAAAGACATGCTCGATTTCCCGCGCTGGAAAACCATCGGCATCAGCCTCATCCTGCTCGCCGGCATATTGTTTTCGATCCCCAGCTTCCTGACTGAAAAGCAGTATGAAAGCCTGCCCTCCTTCGCGCAGATCAAGGTCAATCTGGGCCTCGACCTCGCGGGCGGCAGCCATCTGCTGCTCGAGGCCGACCTCGCCGACCTGCAGAAGACGCAGCTCGCCAATATGGAAAAGACGGTGCGCGCGGCGATGCGCGGGGCGTCCGGACCCGACGACGACATCGCGATCGGCGATTTCCGCGCGAGCGGCACGCGCATCAGCTTCCTCGTCCGCGACCAGAGGCAGCTCGACGAGGCGCGCGAGCGGCTGTTCCGCGAAACGCGCGGCGACCTGACCACCGGCCAGCGCGACTGGCGCGTCGAGATCGTCGATACGACGCGGATCGTGATGACGCTGACCTCCTCGGGCCAGAATCAGGCGGTGGCGCGCGCGATGGATTCGGCGCGCGACATCGTCGACCGCCGCGTCAACGCGCTCGGCACGCGCGAACCGACGATCATCCGCGAAGGCAATGACCGCGTCGTTGTCCAGGTTCCGGGCTTACAGGACCCGCAGGAACTGAAGGATCTGCTCGGGCGGACCGCGCGGCTCGAATTCCGCATGGTCGATCCCAATGGCGACGCGGCCGCCGCGCTCGCCGGCAATGTGCCGGTCGGCAGCGAGTTCGTCCCCTATGCCGAGGGCGAGGGCTATGGCGCGCCGGGCGAGGTGCTGCGCCGCCAGGTCATGATCAGCGGCGACCAGCTGGTCGATGCGCGGCAGAGCTTCGACCAGAATGGCGTCCCGGTCGTCACCATCCGCTTCGATTCGGCGGGGTCGGCGACCTTCGCGCGCGTGACGCAGCAGAATGTCGGCAAGCGGTTCGCGATGGTGCTCGACGGCAAGGTGCTGTCGGCGCCGAGCATCAACGAGGCGATCCTGGGCGGCAGCGCGCAGATTTCGGGCAGCTTCTCGGTCCAGACCGCCAATGCGCTGGCGATTTCACTGCGTTCGGGTTCGCTGCCGGTGAAGATGGAAGTGGTCGAGGAACGCACCGTCACCCCGGAGCTCGGTCAGGAATCGATCGAGAAGGGCGTGATCGCGGGCATCATCGGGACCGTCGCGGTGCTGACGCTGATGATCGTCGTCTATGGCCGTTTCGGCATCTATGCGAACCTCGCGCTGATCTTCAACGTCTTCCTGATCGTCGCGATCATGGCGGCGTTCAACGCGACGCTGACGCTGCCCGGCATCGCCGGCTTCGTGCTGACGATCGGCGCCGCGGTCGACGCCAATGTGCTGATCAACGAGCGAATACGCGAGGAGCTGAAACGCGGCCGGCGCATATTCCAGGCGGTCGAACTCGGCTATACCGAGGCGAGCCGCGCGATCTTCGACGCCAACGTCACCAACGTCATCGCGGCGGGGCTGATGTTCCTGTTCGGCACCGGGCCGATCAAGGGTTTCGCGGTGGTGCTGACCATCGGCATTGCGACCAGCGTCTTCACCGCCGTCACCGTCACGCGCATGTTCGTCGCCCACTGGCTGCGGGCAAAGCGCCCGACGTCGATCAACATCTGAGGAGGGAGAAGAGAGATGCGCTTGCTGAAACTCGTCCCCGACGACACCAATATCGATTTCCTGCGGTGGCGGAAACTCGCCTCCTTCATGAGCTCCTTCCTGATCGCCGTGTCGATCGCATTGGTGGCGGTGAAGGGGCTGAATCTCGGCGTCGATTTCGTCGGCGGCCAGTCGGTCCGCGTCGAATTCCCGCAGGAAATGCCGCCGATCGACGAAATCCGCGAAAAGGTCGATGCCATCGGCCTTGGCGATCCGACGATCCAGCAATTCGGATCGGACAAGGTGGTGTCGATCCGCACCGGGCTTCCCGACGGCGACAAGGCGGCGGCGGACCGGGCGGGCGAGCAGCTCGTCGCCGGGATCAAGCAGGCGTTTCCGACCGCCAGCACCGGCGCGGTGGAAACGGTTTCGGGCAAGGTGTCCGAGGAGCTGCTGCAGACCGGCGCGCTCAGCCTCGCGCTCGCGATCCTCGGCATCACCATCTACATCTGGATACGCTTCGAATGGCAGTTTGGCGTCGGCGCGCTTGGCCGCCTGTTTCACGAGGTGGCGCTGACCTTCGGCTTCTTCGCGGTGACGCAGCTGCAGTTCGACCTCAACAGCGTCGCGGCGCTGCTGACCATCGTCGGCTATTCGCTCAACGACACGATCGTCGTCTATGACCGCATCCGCGAGAATCTGAAGAAATATCGCAAGATGGAGATCATCCCGCTGCTCAATCTCAGCCTCAACGAGACGCTGTCGCGCACGGTGATGACGACGGCGGCGATGTTCCTGGCGCTGGGGATGCTGCTGGTCTTCGGTCCCGACGTGATCTTCGGCTTCACCGCGGCGATGCTGTTCGGCGTGTTCGTCGGCTTCTATTCGTCGGTGCTGATGTCGACGCCGGTGCTGGTCTGGCTGAAGGTCGGACCCGACAGCTTCATCCCGCGCACCAGCGCCGCGACCGAGGGCGGCGAGCGGGTGACGCGCAAGGAAGACGACGGCGCGGTCGTCTGACGGTGCTGTTCTGAAACGCCCCAAACAATCCGTGTGTCCCCGCGAAGGCGGGGACCCAGAGCGGCATGGTGCCAGGCCGCCCTGGGCTCCCGCCTTCGCGGGAGCACGGGGTTTTCATGCAAGGGGGGTCTCGCCCTGAAGGTCCGCGCAGCGGCGCAGATGTTCGGCGAGTTCGCGGCCGTTGCGGTCCCAGTCGAAGCGGTCGCCGAGGCTCGCCGCGACGTCGGGCGGAGCGGGCGGGTTGGCGAGGATATCCCGCACGGCTGTGGCGATCGCATCCGGCGTGCGCTCGACGATGCGGCCCGCGGCGGGCGAGGTCACCAGTTCGGCGGCGCCGCCCGCGTCGCTGATGACGATCGGCGTGCCGCAGGCGAGCGCCTCGACCCAGGCATTGGCGAGCCCCTCGCTGACCGACGGCATGACCACGACGTCGGCGGCGCGATAGATGTCGGGAAGCCGGGCGTTGGCGACCGCCCCCATGAAATGGACGCGGGCTCCGACGCCCAGCCGTTCGGCGAGGGCGCGATAATGCGCTTCCTCCTCGCCGGTGCCGGTGAGGCCATAGTGGACGCCGGGCAGGCCCGGCAGCGCCTCGATCACCAGCGCCTGCCCCTTGCGCGGGATGAGCGCACCGACGGTGAGGATCGCGGGCGCGTCGTCCATGCCGAGCGCGGCGCGCGCGGCGGCGCGCTCGCCCGGAAAGAAACGCGCGGTGTCGATGCCGGTGTAATGGACCGATACCTTGCCCGCGTCGATGCCGATCGCGGCCATGTCGCGGCGCATCGCTTCGGACACGGCGAGCAGGCCGGCGGCCTTGCCGGCGGCTTCCAGCAATTGCGGGGCGGTCGCCGGGTCGTGGCCGAAATGGCTGATGTCGGCGCCGCGCGCCTTGACCGAGAAGGGCAGGCCGAGCGCTTCGGCGACGCGCATCGCGGCGGGGCCGTCGGGGTAGAAGAACTGCGCGTCGACCACGTCGAAGGCGCGGTCGCGGACGGTTTTCAGCACGGCGCGGGCAATGGCGGCGGGGTTCCGCGGAGCGCCGATCTTCGGGATCAGGGTGAAGCGCGGGCGGTGGACGGTGAGGCCGTTCCAGTCCTCGCGCAGCGGCAGGTCGCGGAGGGCGCGGTAGCGCGGGTGGAGCGACAGCGGGAAGGGCGGCAGGCCGACCGGCGCGACGAGGGTCAGCTCGATGCCCGGCTGCGCGGCGAGCGCGCGCAGGCTGCGCTCGACGAACAGGCCGAAATTCGGGCGCGCGGAATCGGGGAAGAGGGTGGCGATCGAGAGGATGCGGAGAGTTTCCGTCATGATCCTTCTCTCTTCCGTTCGTGCTGAGCTTGTCGAAGCACCGTTCTTCCTTTGCGACGCTGAAGAAAAAGGACGGCCCTTCGACAAGCTCAGGGCGAACGGATTTTCTATAGACTGCGGATCAATCTGACGGCCACCGCCGCCCACGGCGGGTTGCTGACCACCTGCTGCCGCTGGCCCGCGCCGAGCGGCAGCAGGTGCAATTTCTCGCCATCGACATTGAGCAGGCGCGCGAAGAAGAAGCGGCCGGCAGGGCGGGGGACGAGCAGGTCGCGGTTGAGCGCGCCGGTCCAGTCGCCCTCGATGCGCCGGCACCAGATCTCGTCGCCCGCGCGATAGTCGCCGATCGACGAGGTGACGCGCACCGCGACCATATCCTCGCCCGGCCGCGCGGTGAGCGCCTGTTCGACGCGCGTCGGCGCCTGCGCCCCGTCGGCGCCGAGCAGCGCGGTGATGGTGAGCTGCGTATCCTGCGGCAGCTGGACGAGTTCGGCGGCATCGACGTCGAGCGCCTTCGCGATGCGGTTCATCCAGCCGAGCGACAATGTGCGCGTGCCGGTTTCGAGGCGGCCGATCGTCTGCGCGGTGGTTGCGGGCACGCAGCGCTGCGCGACCTCGTCGAGCGTCAGGCCCTT
>CALMYE010000337.1 GCA_937873425.1 uncultured Sphingopyxis sp.
CGGTGCTCGACAAGCCCTTCGTCGATTTCTACGAGGCCTTTGCCCGATATCAGCGCGACGTCGCCGAATGGGACGCCAAATATGCGCCGCCGCCGCCGATCATGGATGCGCCCGAGCCGCTGGCGACGCCGCTGCCCGCGACGGTCTACGACACCGCCACCACGGCGCCGGGCGCGGACACGCCGACGAATCCGGGGGGTTAGCAACCCGCTATCCTTGCAGAAACCTCGTGTCCCCGCGAAGGCGGGGACCCAGGGCGGGGCGGCGCAAGGCCGCTCTGGGTCCCCGCCTTCGCGGGGACACACGGCTTTTCAGTCAAAGACAATCACGCAGCTGGCAAGTCTCGCTGCCCCTCCCGCCTGCGGGAGGGGAGATCAGTGTGTCCCCGCACAGGAAGCCCTTGGCGGAGCGGCGCGGCATCTGGTAGCAGGCTCGGGACATGACCAATGCCCCGCTCCCGCCCTCGACCGCCGCGCAGTCGGCCCGCACGATCCTGACGCGGCTGCACGAGGTGATGGCGTCGCGCACCCATGCGCAGGGCAAGCTCAACCAGGTCGTCGGCATCATCGGCGAATGCCTCCACAGCGAGGTCTGCTCCATCTATCTGCTGCGCGACGGCGCGCTCGAGCTGTTTGCGACGCGCGGGTTGAAGCAGGAGGCGGTGCACGTCACCCGCCTCGCGCCCGGCGAAGGGCTGGTCGGCACGATCGCCGAGCAGATCGAGACGCTGAACCTCGACGAGGCGGCGGCGCACCCCGACTTTTCCTATCGCCCCGAAACCGGCGAGGAATTGTTCCACAGCTTCGCCGGCGTGCCGATCATCCGCCGCGAACGCGCCGTCGGCGTCCTGTGCGTCCAGCACGCCGACCCGCGCCGCTATGAAGAGATAGAGATAGAGACGCTGCAGACCGTCGCGATGGTGCTGTCCGAGCTGATCGCCAACGCCGACCTCGTCGATACCGCCGCGCGCGCCGACGCGGCGGCGGCCGACCAGTCGGCGCAGCGGCTGGCCGGGCAGAAGCTGGTCGACGGCATGGGCGCCGGCATCGCCGTATACCACCAGCCGCGCATCACCATCGAGCATACGGTCGCCGAGGATACGGAGGCCGAGCGCCACCGCGTCTATGCCGCCTTCGACAAGATGCGCGAGCAGATCGACCGCATGGCGACCCAGGCCGAATTCGGCGTCGGCGGCGAGCATGACGAGGTCATCGAGACCTACAAGATGTTCGCCTATGACGAGGGCTGGTCGCGGCGGATCAACGAGGCGATCGACAGCGGCCTGACCGCCGAGGCGGCGATCGAGCGCGTGCAGCAGCGCACAAGGATGCGGATGCGGCAGATCGACGATCCGCTGCTGCGCGACCGCATGCACGATCTGGAGGATCTGTCGAACCGCCTGCTGCGCATCGTGTCGGGGCAGATGGGAACCGCGGCGCAGATGGGCCTGAGGCAGGATTCGATCCTGATCGCGCGCAACCTGGGGCCCGCCGAGCTGCTCGAATATGACCGCCGCCGGCTGAAGGGCGTGGTGCTGGAGGAAGGGTCGCTGACCGCGCACGTCATCATCGTCGCGCGCGCGATGGGGGTGCCGGTGCTCGGCCGGGTGCGCGACGTCCGCACCTCGATCCGCGAGGGCGACATGCTGCTGCTCGACACCGCCAGCGGCACGCTCCACGTCCGCCCGACGCCGTCGGTGCAGGAGGCGTTCGACGCCAAGCTCGACGCCTCGCAGAAGCGCCGCGCCAATCTCGCGGCGCTGCGCGACCTGCCCGCGGTGACCAGGGACGGCGTGGCGATCGAGCTGATGATCAACGCGGGGCTGCGCGAGGATGTCGCGGCGCTCGACCTGACCGGCGCGCGCGGCATCGGCCTGTTCCGCACCGAGTTCCAGTTCCTCGTCTCGGCCACCCTGCCCGCGCGCGAGCGGCAGCAGCGACTCTATCGCGACGTGCTCGACGCGGCGGGCGACCGGCCGGTGATCTTCCGCACCGTCGACATCGGCGGCGACAAGGCGCTGCCCTATATGAACACCGACACGGTGCTCGAGGAAAATCCGGCGATGGGCTGGCGCGCGCTGCGGCTGGCGCTGGAGCGCGAAGGGCTGCTCAAGGTGCAGGCGCGCGCGCTGATGGAGGCGGCGGCGGGGCGCACACTGAACGTCATGTTCCCGATGGTGTCCGAACCGTGGGAATATGAAGCGGCGCGCGACATCTTCATCCGGCAGCGCGCCTGGCTCGCCAGCCACAACAAGAAACTGCCCGCCGCGATCCGCTATGGCGCGATGCTCGAGGTGCCGGGGCTCGCCGAGACGCTCGACCTGATGCTGCCGCACCTCGATTTCCTGTCGATCGGCACCAACGATCTGACCCAGTTCCTCTTCGCCGCCGACCGCGCGCATCCGCGGCTCGCCGAACGCTACGACTGGCTGTCGCCGACGGTGATGCGCTTCCTGTCGCGCGTCGTGAAGACCGTCGCGGGGTCGAAGGTGACGCTGGGCGTGTGCGGCGAGATGGGCGGGCGGCCGCTGGAGGCGATGGCGCTGCTCGGCATCGGCATCGAGCGGCTGTCGATCACCCCCGCCGGCGTCGGACCCGTGAAGGCGATGATCCGCTCGCTCGACCTCGGCGCGCTGCGCGCCGACATCCCCGCCATCCTCGCCCAGCCAGCGGCGGACCCGCGCGCGCAATATGCCGACTGGGCCAAGGCGCACCGGGTCGATCTGGGGGAGTGATCCTTCAGACGGTGGCCGGCAGAGGGGCGGCGGATGGCGTCCGGGCAGGTGCCGCCTTGCCGACCATTCGTTCGGCCAGCCATACGCAGCCCCAGGCGAGCGCGATGCCGACCGGCACGTCGATGACATAGTGCCAGCGGCTGGCAATCGACGTCACCAGGATGAAGAAGAGGATGATCGAATAGAGCGGCAGCAGGATGCGGCCGTGCCGCCAGGCGAAAAGGAAGAAGAGAAAGGCGCCCGCCGCGTGCAGCGACGGCATCGCCGCCAGTCCGACGGTGAAATTGGCGCTGCCATGCTCGGCGATCCAGCCCGGCCCCTGCGCCACCGAATTTTCGTAGAATTGCAGCATCGAGAGCTGGCCGGTGGTGATCGTCGGATCGACCCCCGCTTCGTAGAGGAACGGCCCGATCGCGGGCGCCACCAGATAGGCGAGCGCGCCGAGCGACTGCACGAGCAGCACCGAGACGACGAGGGTGCGGAAATGCTCGGGCGTCTTCACCGCATGATAGAGGAAGCTGACGTAGAACAGCGCCATGAAGGAGATCATGTAGAAATTGGACGAAAAGGAAATGAAGCCGAACAGGCCGGTCCGCATCGCCATGCAGGCATCGACGAGCGGGCGGACCATCTCGTCGGTCGCCCAATAGAAATCGTCGACCATCACCGGGTTGATGTGCGGAATCCACAGCTTGATGTTGAAGTGGGCGAACAGGATGACGACGTAGCAGGGCAGCGCGATCAGAAAGCTTGTCGCGACATCGCGCTTGCCCGCGACGAAGGTCGCCGCGCCCAGTAGCGCAACGCCGATCAGCGGGTAGAGATAATGGACCCCGACGAAGGCCGCACGGTCGCCCGACGGCCACACCACGGGCAGCGAGAACAGCAGCGAGAACAGCAGCATGACCGCGACCGACGCGCCCGCGATCAGGATTTCGGGAGGAATGTCGCGCAGGCCCAGCCGCATCTGTCACCGCCGTTGGATCGGGAAGAGGTCCGTCGCGCCGGGCGCTCCCGCCGCCATGCCCGTCCGCGACACTCCCCCTGCCATATCAGGGTTAACGAAGGCTAAAGCCGCGGCACGCTTGCGATTGCCAGCGTATACGTGTTTATGTTATGTTCTCATTCCCGCAAAGAGGAGAGAGAGATGAGCGACACCCCCGCCCGCGCCGCCGGCCAGTGCCATTGCGGCGCGATCCGCTATTCGATGCCCACCGCCGTCGAGCATCACGCGCTGTGCCATTGCGGCGACTGCCGCCGCCATGCGGGCGCGCCGATGGTCGGCTGGGCGCTGTGCGGGCAGGACGCGCTGGAGGTCAGCGGCACGCCGAAAATCTATGCCTCGTCCGAGCATGGCCGCCGCCATTTCTGCGGCGACTGCGGCACCGGGCTCTTCTATACCAACGAGGAGATATTCCCCGGCCAGATCGACGTCCAGTCGGCGACGCTCGACGACCCCGATCTGATCCCCGCGGGCGCGCAAATCCAGATCGCCGAGCGTATCGGCTGGATGACGAAGCTGGACGAAATGCCGGCGTTCCAGCGTTATCCGGGGATGGAGTAGAGTCCTGCTTATTGGATGGAGGCACATAAGCCCCTCCCCTTCAGGGGAGGGGTTGGGGTGGGGCTCGCGGGGTAGCGCAAGGCCGCATGGCCCACCCCGCTGCGACTAGCGAACAAGTTCGCAAGTCTCGCTGCCCCTCCCCTGAAGGGGAGGGGTTCAATGCCATGCCGTCTCGATCGGAACGTCTCTACCCCCGTCGGCCGCGACCACGGCGCGGACCAGAGCGGCGATGTCGAGCCGTTCCTTTGCGTCGTCATAGCCCTGCCGCACGATGACGAGGCGGCGCGAGGGGATGACCACCAGATATTGGCCGCGGTTGCCGAAGGCGCCGAAGGCGTCGGCGGGGATGCCGTCCGACTTGTCGAACAGCCAGAAACCCGCGCCGTAACCGAAGGGGCCTGCGGGCTGCGGGCCGCTGGGCGCGGTGACGAAGGCGCGCCAGTCGGCGGGGAGCAGGCGCCGGCCCTGCCACATGCCGTCGTCCTGATAGAGCAGGCCGAGCCGCGCGAGGTCGCGCGCCGTCGTCCAGACCTGGCTGGACAGGATGAAATCGCCGTCCTTGTCGCGCTCGACGAAGGTGCGCGTCATGCCGAGACGGTCGAAGAAAGACGCCGGGTCCAGAAGCTGGTCGGGGCGGAGGCCGCGCGTGACGCGGTTCTGTTCGTCCTGCGCCTTTTGCTGCGCCGCCTTCAGCGACAGGGCGGCGAGCAATGTGTCGTTGTTGGCGTAGCGATAGACGGTCCCGGGCGGGTTCAGCAGCGGCCATTGCACCGTCCACTGGCGCACCGACGCGCCGCCCATATAGACGGCGTCGGTGCGGTTGCCCGCGGTGTCGCTGGTCAGCCCGCTCGCCATGCGCAGCAGCTGCTCGGTGGTGATCGCGGCGCGCGGGTCGCCCGGCGTCTGCCACTCGGCGATCATCGCGGGCGCGGTCACGTCGATCTGGCCGCGATACACCGCATGGCCGACCAGCGTCGCCGCCATCGACTTGGCGACCGAAAAGGTGCGCTGCGCGGTGTGCTCATTATGGCCCGGCTGGTAATATTCGAGCTCGATCCGGCCGTCCTTGACGATCAGCAGCGCGCTGGTGCGGCCGCCGAGCCCTGCGACGCCCAGCCCCTCCCGGTCGAAGCGGCCGGTGCCGCGCGGCCGGTCGGCCTCGGCATTGCGGTCGCCGAGCGGCCAGGGGCGCTTGTCGAGATCGGGGCGCCCGCGATTGCGGAAGCCCTCGATCCGCATCGGCGACGCGCCGATCGGCAGGGTGACGCAGCCCTCGGTCGGGTCCCATAGCGCAATGCGCGGCGGCATGTCGTCGCGGTAGCGGACGCTCACCCGCTTCTCCGCCGCGTCGACATCGGTGGTCAGCGCGCGCACGTCGGCCTCGATCTCCGGATAGATGTTGGTGAGCTCGTCGCGCTCGATCGCATCGAGCGCCTTGCCCGCGCCGTTCCACAGCGCCGAACAGGTGAAGCCCGCGCGATAGCCCGCCGCCCAGGCGCGGTTGAGTTCGGGGTTGGCGTCCGCCGCATGGGCCGGGATCGCCATGGCGGCGAGCGCGAGACCGGGGATCAGCAGCCGCCGCAGCATCTTGACGCCGATCATCCTAGGGCCGATCGCCGAAGGCCTGCCGCTGCGCCTTCTTCGCCCTGTCCCACCAGGCGCGGCGGACGACGTCGGCGACGCGCTCGGGATCGGCGGAGCCGAAACGGACGAGCAGCGCGGGCCAGCCTTCATAATGTGCGGTCTGCCAGAAACTGTCGGGATCGGTCTCAAGCAGAATCTCCTTTTCCTCGTGCGGCGCCATGACACAGAAGCTGCCCGCCTCGCGCCCCGGCGAGACGAAAGCCTTGCCATTTACCTTCGGACAGGGCGTGCCATAGAAAGGCCGCATCTCGACATCGGGAAGGCCACAGGCGAAGGCGACCACATCGTCCCAATTGTCGAATATCGGCGGCATGCCGCTCAATCGCGCGATCGCGGCGGATATTCAACCTCCGCGCCGACCGGCTGCATCGGCTGGAAGCGCAGGCCGGTGATGACGAGCCTGTCGCCCTCTATGTCGAGATCGACGAAGGCGGTGCCGCCCTGCGGACAGCAATTGCCGTCGCCGTCGCGCGCGACCGGGATGGAGGCGAACATCTCGGCGAAGATGAAGCGGATCGGGCCGCGCAGCCAATAGCCCGCGGGCAGCATCGCGCTGCCCTGATCGTGCCAGCCAGAAATGTCGATCTGGCGCCAGCGACCGGCCGGGCCGTCGGCGGCGAAGAGCGCATCGGCGTTGCCCGCGCCGCTGCCCGCCAGCGTGCCGGTGACATGGACGAGGCTGCGCTCGCCGCCGTCATCGACCAGATCGGGCGCGCCGAGCGTCCATGTGCTTTCGGCGAAGCCCGCGAGCGCGGCCTTGCCAGCCGCGCCCTCCGACAGAAGGATGACCATGCGCGCCGCGGGGCCGTCGCGCGGCGCCAGCGCCAGTTTCTGCCACAGCAGCGCAGGACCGTCACCGGACCCATTGATCCGCCCGCTCGCCTCGACCGAGCAGCGGCCGCCATAGTCGTAGAGGCAGGTGTCGGCGATCTTCGCGACGCGATCGGGCGCGAGCGAGATTTTCTTCGCGACGTCAGCGCGCGAGCACTCTTTTGCGATGCTGCCGCTGGGACAGGAGACGGCAGGGGTCGCGAGGGCGGCGAGCGCAAGCGCCAGTGACATATGATTTCTCCCCGAATTCGGCGCGACCCGTGGGAGTGATGGCTAAGGCGAAGTGAGAGGTGGCGCAAGGGTGAGGGTGTGCCAGCAGAAGCCCCTCCCCTTCAGGGGAGGGGTTGGGGTGGGGGCCTGCGGGGTAGCGCAAGGCCGATGACCCCCACCCCGCTCGACTAAAGGCCCGGCTAACGCCGGACCAAGTCTCGCTGCCCCTCCCCTGAAGGGGAGGGGTTTGAATGTTCACCCCCGCGCCTTGCGCTGTTCGTCCCACCAGGCGATGCGCTCCGCGATGCGTTTCTCGAAGCCGCGGTCGGTGGGGCGGTAATAGGTCTGCGCCTCCATCTCCTCCGGCCAGTAATCGGCGCCCGAAAAGCCCTCCGGCGCGTCATGGTCATATTCATAGCCCGCGCCGTAGCCGAGGTCCTTCATCAGCTTCGTCGGGGCGTTGAGGATGTTGGCGGGCGGGGCGAGGCTGCCGGTGTCGCGCGCCGACGCGAAGGCGACCTTCTGCGCGGCATAGGCGGCGTTGGATTTGGGCGCGGTCGCCAGATAGAGGCAGGCCTGCACGATCGCCAGTTCGCCCTCGGGCGAGCCGAGGAACTGCCAGGCGTCCTTCGCGGCGAGGCACTGGACCAGCGCCTGCGGGTCGGCGAGGCCGACATCCTCGCTCGCGAAGCGGACGAGGCGGCGGAGCACGTAAAGCGGTTCCTCGCCCGCGACGAGCATGCGCGCGAGATAATAGAGCGCCGCCTGTGCGTCCGATCCGCGCAGCGCCTTGTGGAGCGCCGAGATGAGATTGTAGTGGCCGTCGCGGTCCTTGTCGTAGACCGGCATGCGGCGGTGGAGAAGCTGCGCCAGCGCCTGCGGATCGAGCGGCTCGGCGATGTTCGCGGCGAACAAGGTCTCGACCTGGTTGAGCAGGAAGCGGCCGTCGCCGTCGGCGCTGGCGACCAGCGCCTCGCGGGCGTCGGGCGTCAGCGGCAGCGCCCTTCCCACCTCGGCCTCGGCGCGGGTCAGCAGGGTCGCCATCGCCGCCTCGCCGAGCCGGTGCAGCACCAGCACCTGCGCGCGGCTGAGCAGCGCGGCGTTCAAGGCAAAGCTGGGATTTTCGGTCGTCGCGCCGACCAGCACCACCGTGCCGCGCTCGACATAGGGCAGGAAGCCGTCCTGCTGCGCGCGGTTGAAGCGGTGGATCTCGTCGATGAAGAGCAGGGTGCGCCGGCCCGCCGCCGCCATTTTGTCGGCGTCGGCAAAGGCCTTCTTGAGGTCGGCGACTCCCGAAAAGACCGCCGAGAGCGGCGCGAAGCGCAACCCCACCGCCTCGGCGAGCAGGCGCGCGATCGTCGTCTTGCCGGTGCCGGGCGGTCCCCAGAGGATGATCGACGACAGCTGCCCCGCCGCGACCATGCGGCCGATCGCGCCTTCGGGGCCGGTCAGATGCTCCTGCCCGACCACCTCGCCCAGGCTCTTCGGGCGCAATCTCTCGGCAAGCGGGGCGCCGGCGGCGGGCGCGCCCGGTGGCGGCGCTGCTTCATCGTCGCCGAAGAGATCGGCGGCCATCTCAGCCCCGCCGCTGTTTCTGCCGGATCAGGCGCAGATAGGTGTCGGCGACCGTCTGGTTGATCGCGTCCCATTCATATTGCAGGCTCTCGGCCAGCGCCGCCGCGCCATGCTGCGCGCGCAGCGCGGGGTCGCGGCAATAGAGTTCGAGATCGTCGGCGAAGGCGCCGATCGAGCCGGGCGCGACGAGATAGCCGGTCACGCCATGCTTGACGATGCTCGCGCTGCCCGTCGCGCGCGCGGCGACGACGGGCAGACCGCAGGCCATCGCCTCCAGCGTGACATTGCCGAAGGTTTCGGTGACCGAGGGGTTGAACAGCATGTCGCACGACGCCACCGCGCGCGCGAGATTCTCGCCGCCCTGGAAGCC
Organism: uncultured Sphingopyxis sp.; assembly: GCA_937873425.1. Taxonomy (GTDB): domain Bacteria; phylum Pseudomonadota; class Alphaproteobacteria; order Sphingomonadales; family Sphingomonadaceae; genus Sphingopyxis. The sequence continues at coordinate 8,929 of CALMYE010000337.1, forward strand.
GACGAACTTCGCGTCCGGCAGGCGCGATTCGAACCAGTCGCCCGCCGGCCCCTCGCCGATCACCGCCACCTGATGCGGCACGCCGCGCCGCTGGAGCAGGTCGATCGTGTCGGCGAAGACGTCGAGCCCCTTTTCCATCACCAGCCGGCCGAGGAAGGCGACGACGGGCACGTCGTCGGCGATCCCCCACGACTGGCGCCAGCCCATGTCGCGGCGGTCGGGGCGGAAGATGTCGCGCTCCACGCCGCGGGTCCAGATGCCGATGTCGTAATTCATCCTTTGCTCGCGCAGCACCTGCGCGAAGCTTTCCGACGGCGCGATCAGCGCGTCGCACTTGCGATAGAGCCTGCGCAGCCAGGCGACGACGAGCGGCTCGACGAAGGACAGGTTGTAATAGCGGAAATAGGTTTCGAAGCGCGTGTGGACCGAACAGGTGACGGGCAGCCCCCGCCGCCGCGCCCAGGCCGCGGCCTGCCGCGACACGCGGTCGGGGCTGGAGATATGGAGGATGTGCGGCGCGAAGGCGGCGATGTCGTCGCGCACCCGGCGCGAGAAATGGAGCGGGATGCGATATTCGGACCGGCCCGGAATCGCCATCGACGGCACGCTGACGAGGTCGCCGGTCGGCGCGAAGTCGGGCTCGGCGACGGTGGGTGAATAGACGCGCACCGCCGCGCCCCGGCGCAGCAGATAGCCGACGAGCCGGTTGAGCGCCTTGTTCGCGCCGTCGACCGTCATGTTGTAATTGCCGCTGAACAGCGCGATGCGGAGGTCCGAAACGTCCATCCGCCCTCCGCTAATATTATTGCGCGGCAAAGGCAATCGCGGTGGGGGGCGATGATCCTCCCTGTCGCGCAGCGATGGGGAGGGGGACCGCTCGCGAAGCGAGTGGTGGAGGGGTAAAGCGGCCTTGCACCGACGCCTGACGGCGTCGACCCCTCCGTCAGCCCTTCGGGCTGCCACCTCCCCATCGCTGCGCGACGGGGAGGATCGTCAACATCCCTTCCCCACCCCAAGCGGGTAACACTCTCAATCGCCGTTCCCCGGAGGCGCTTCCAGCTCGACCGCCAGCGGCGGGTGCAGGCGCAAATGGTGGACGCGGCGTTCGTCGGCCTCGGTCACCTCGATGCGCCAGCCGCTCGGGTGGACGAGGATTTCGCCGACCTCCGGCACATGGCCGGCGAGCACGGCGGAGAGGCCGCCCAGCGTGTCGACATCCTCCTCGACCTCCGCCAGCCGCGGGTCGATCGCCTCGCCGATGTCGTCGAGTTCGGCGCGCGCATCGACCTCCCAGCAATCGCCCTCGCCCGCGACGATCAGCGGTTCGGGCTCGTCGTCATGCTCGTCCTCGACCTCGCCGACGATCTCCTCGACCAGATCCTCGAAGGTCACGAGGCCCTCGGTCCCCGAATATTCGTCGATGACGATCGCGAGATGGGTGCGCTTCGCGCGCATGTCGGCGAGCAGGTCGAGCGTGTCCATCGACTGCGGCACGTAGAGCGGCTGACGGATCAGGTCGATCAGCGGCGGCGGCGGGCGCTTTTCCGCGAGGACGGCGAACACATCCTTGATCAGGATCATGCCGACTACTTCGTCGAGCGTCTCGCGATAGACGGGCAGGCGGCTGTGACCGGCCTCGGCGAACAGCGCGACGACCTCGTCGAAGCTCGCGCTTTCGGGAATGGCGACGATCTCGCCGCGCGGCACCGCGACGTCATCGACGGTCTGCTCGCCGAAATGGAGGAGGTTGCGCACCATCTTGCGCTCGATGGGAGAGAGGTCGCCGACGGCGTTGTTGCCGCCGCGCCGCTCCTCGGCCTCCTCCTCGGCCTCGTCGATGACTTCTTCTATCTGTTCGCGCAGCGACGGTTCGCGGTCGCCGCCGAACAGCAATGTCTTGAGTCCGGCCAAGAGGCCGGTTCTACTACTGTCCTCTTCCGATCGGTTGGAGGACCCCTGGTCGTCGGGCATGATGCTCCAGCATTTCCCTGTTAATCCTGCGCCTCATATGGATTGGCGAGGCCCAGCGACGCAAGCGCTTTCGTTTCCAGCGCCTCCATCGCGGTGGCGCTCAGATCGTCCATATGGTCGTAGCCGACGAGATGCAGCGTGCCGTGGACGATCAGATGCGTCGCATGGTCGGCGAGCGAAATCCCCTTCTCCTCCGCCTCGCGCGCGCAGGTCTCGCGCGCGAGCACGATGTCGCCGAGCAATATCTCGCCGTCGTCGCTGTTGCTGAGGCTTTCGAGCAGGTCGGCCTGCACCTGCGGGAAGGAGAGGACGTTGGTCGGCTTGTCACGCCCGCGAAAATCGCGGTTGAGCGCATGGACCTCGGCATCGCCGGTCAGCCGCACCGCGACCTCGACCAGCGGTGCGGCGTCGGCGAGGGCAGCGAAGGGCGTCAGCGCGAGCGCGGCGGCCACCGCCTCCGCGGCGCGCGCTTCCCAGTCGAAGGAATCGGGCCAGGGCGTGGCTTCGTGGGTTTCGACGCTGAGCATGCGAGCGGCCCTATCGAAACGGGCGCATGTTGGACAGTCCGAAAGCCGATGCAGCGACAGTCGGGCGGAAGAAGATTCGCGCAGAGGCGCAGAGATCGCAGAGAGGGACGAATGGATTCACGCGGAGACGCGGAGACGCGGAGTTGCTGCGGCGGTCGACGACCGGCCCATCCGGTTCGGCCGGAGACGTCCGTTGTCGGGTGACAGGCGGCTTCGCCGCCCCTTCTTTCTCTCCGCGTCCCCGCGTCTCCGCGTCTCCGCGTGAACCAGATCCTCTGCGGCCTCTGCGCCTCTGCGCGAATCTCCTGCCATGCTCCGGCCGAAGTCCACCTCCCATCCGAAAGCGAACAGCTGCATTCGGCTTTGCAAACTATAGAATCGCCAAAAAATGGCGATTCTATAGTTTGCAAATCGAATCAGAAAACGACGGGTTGCGAGCATGATGTTCCTCCCCGGAACGGGGAGGTGGCAGCCCGCAGGGCTGACGGAGGGGTCGCAACCTGGCGCCATGACGCACCGCTCCGACCCCTCCACCACCGCTTCGCGGCGGTCCCCCTCCCCGTTCCGGGGAGGAATTCCATTCCGCAACCGCGCAAACGGTCATGTCCTCCCTTGGGTTTGCAAGATGCATAATCGCAAAAAAATGGGGACGGCCTTTTCGGACCGTCCCCTGCAGCCCGCGGGCTTCACATGGTGAAGGTCGTCAGATCCTGCGCGTGCCGCCGTCGATCAGCTTCTTCGCCTCGGCGATCGCCTTGGCGGTGGTCAGCTTGCCGTCCTGAATCTCGTCGGCGATGCTGAGCAGGCGGCCGCTGATCACGGTGCCGGTGTCGCCCTTCTCGTCGATCGCGATGCCGCCCTTTTCGCTGGCGACGCGCTCCCATTCGGCGCGCACGGCCGCCCAATAATCCTTCGTCGCGGCCCAATAATCGTCGGCCGCCTTCACGTCGTAATTGTCGTATTTGATATAGGTGTTGAGCACATATTCCTGGACGACCGGCACCAGCTTGCCGTCCTTCAGGCCCATCTTGGTATTGTCCTGCCAGTGGACCCAGCCGTCGGGCGACGGCTGGTGGCGGTTGATGCCGAGATAGCGGTCATAGACGGGATTGCGGATCGCGTCGCGGCGGGCAAGCGGGCGCCACGTCCATTGCGAGCGCCAGCGGCGCACGCCGCCGGTCCCGGTGAACTCGCCGTAGCTGCCGTAGCGCGGGCTGTCGTCGACCTGCCACACGGTCTGCGACCAGCGGCCCTTGCGACGCTCGGCGGGGACGTCTTCCCACGTCCACTGGTTGCGGTCGGAATAGACGAGCACCCGCGCCGGCTCATATTCCCAGTCCTGCCGCCAATGCTTGATGATGTGCGTCTTGTCATTGTCGTCGGTGATGACGAGCAAATGCTGGAGGCTGATCTTGCGGCCCGTGTCCTCGATGACGCGGACGACCTCGTTGCCGCCCGACCGCTTCGGTTCGAGCACCTCGTAATCGGGGTCCCAGCGCGTCGATTCCTGCATGTTGAAGCTGACGCGGTAGTTGCCCGCCATCGCGAGGATGTCGGCGCGGTCCTTTTCGAAATCATGCGCGGCCTGTTCGGCGGCGACCGGCGGATGCGCGAAGGCGGCGGCGGGGAGGCCGGCGGCCAGCAGCAGGGCGGCGGCGAAGATGCGACTCTTTTTCATTGCAGCAGTCCTTTTTTGGGTCAGAAGCGATAGCTGAGCGAGACCGATGCGTTGCGGCCCGGCTGGGTATAGGCGTCGGTGATCACCGAGATCGGCAGCACCTGCCCGCCGATCGTCGTGGTGTTCGCGAGGCCGCGCGCATCGCTCCACCAGCTGTATTTCTTGTCGAGGATGTTGAACACGCCCGCGCGCAGCGTCAGCCCCTCGATCACCCGGACGAAGGCCGTCGCGTCGAGGATGGTGAAGCCGTCGGGCCGATAGCCGCCGCTGGTGCGCGACGCTTCCTTGCGCGCGCTGTGCGTCATGATCAGCTGGCCGCCGAAGCGCCCGCCGGGCTCGCGGTAGCCGACGCCGGCAACGAGCTTGAGCGGGTCGATGGTCGACAGCGGCGAGCGAGCACCGGCAGGGCTGATCACGTCGCCCTTCGCATAGGATAGGGCGAGCGTCGCATAGAGGCCGGACGACGCTCGCCCCTCGAAGCGCGCCTCGGCCCCCTTGACCCGAACGCGATCGAGATTCACGAATTGATAGATGGCCGGGTCGGCGGGCGTGAAGCTGCCGCCGACGATCTCCTGGCTGATGAAATCCTTGTAGCGCGCCGAAAAGGCGGTGACGTCGAGGCTGACCGCGTCGCTCGAGAAGCGGATGCCGCCCTCGACGCTCTCGCTGCGCTCCGGCCCGAGGTCGGGGTTCGGGATCGAGGTATAGCCCGACGCGGGGTTGGAGAAGAACTGGTTGACCTGTCCGGGCTCCGGCGCCTTGAAGCCGGTCGCATAGTTGGCGAACAGGCGGACCTCGTCGCTGATCTTCCACAGGGCGCCGAATTTCGGCGACAGGCGCGAACCATCCTGCTTGGCGCCCGCGAAGGTGGGAAGCAGCGGGTCGTCGTCGGGCGACAGGTCGTACCAGTCGAAGCGCAGCGCCGGGTAGAGCAGCAGCCGGCCGTCGGCGATCGAGATCTCGTCGCCGGCGAACAGGCCGGCGCGCGTGAAGTCGGTGCTGGGGAAGGCGCGCGTCGGGAAGGTTTCGCCGAAGGGCGGGACGGTGCCGTCGCGCAGGCCGCGCTGGCGCGTCTTGCTGATGTCGCCGCCGAAGACGAGGCGGTGGGTGATCGCGCCGGTGGTGAAATCGGCGCGGGCGTCGGCGGAAGCGCCGATCACGCGATTCTCGAAGGTGTTGAGGCGGGTGCGGTCGGCGGCGGGGGTGCGATCCTCCTCGGTATATTGATTGTCTTCGCCATCCTGCCAGTAGAGCGCGACGCGCGCGAAATCGATCGCGCCCTCGCCTTCCCAGCTCCAGTCGAGCGAAACGCGCTTGCGCTCGCCCGTGTCCCACGCCTCGAGCCGGTCGACGCTCGCGGTGACGACGCCGGCGGCGTTGCGCGTCGCGGTCACGCCGGTCAGCCCGTTGGTATAGAGGTGGGTATCGAGATATTCGCCGGTCAGGCGGAGCTTGTGGCCGTTCGCCGGATCATAGACGATCCGCGCCAGCGCAGCATTCGAGCGCCCGTCCTGCGGATTGGGCAAGGTGCGCAGCGGACCGGTGCCCGCGTCTACACCGGACGTGCCCGTCGGGGTCGCTCCCCCGGCGACAGTGCCCTTGTTGTCCAGTTCCTGCCAGTCGCGGCGCGTGTAGGCGGCCATGATCGACCAGTCGCCGCTGCGGCCCGCGAGGATCGCGGTTTCGCTGAATTCCTTGTCGGCGCTGGAGTAGCCGGCGCGGAGCAGGCCGCCGAACGACTTGCCGCCGGTCAGGAAATCGGCGGGATCGCTGGTGATGAAGCTGACCGCGCCCGCGAGGCCGTCGCTGCCGTAGAGCGCCGACGAGGGGCCGCGCAGGATTTCGACCGATTTGACGAGGCCGAGATCGACATAGTCGCCGCGGCCCGACGCCTGCGCGCCGAAAGCGAAGCCGTCGGGAACGCGCACGCCGTCGACCTGGATCAGCACGCGGTTGCCGCCGATGCCGCGGATGTTGAAGCTGTCGTTGCCGGCGCGGCCGGTCGAGCCGAGCGCGGCGCCGAAGCGCGCGGGCTGGCGCTGGACGCTGACGCCGGGTTCGAAACGGACGAGGTCGCGGATGTCGGTGACCATTTCGTCGGCGATCTGCTCGTCGGTCTTCACCGTGACATTGACGGGCAGATCCTCGGCCCGCACCGCGGTGCGCGTGGCGGTGACGACGATCTGGTTCTTGCGCGACACCCAATATTCGCCGTCATTGTCCTGCGCGAGGGCGGGCTGCGCCGCGACGGCGAACGCCAGGCCGAGCGCGGTGCCGGCGGCGAAACGGGAGACGAACGGCGAATGGCGACTGGACAATGTTCTTCCCCTTATTGATTGCGACTGACTCGCAATAGCGGCGCCTTAGGCAGGGCGAGGGGCGGCGTCAAGGGTTTATGATATTGAGAATCGTTTGCGTAAATTGAGAGCGTGAATGAGGATGGAGGCTGTCCCGCTCAGGCTGAACCGCATAAGCCCCTCCCCTTCAGGGGAGGGGTTGGGGTGGGGGGTGTCGGCGTGGCGCAAGGCCGATGGCCCCCACCCCGCTCGACTAAAGGCCCGGCTGACGCCGGGCCAAGTCTCGCTGCCCCTCCCCTGAAGGGGAGGGGCTTTCAGTGCTTACGTCGCTGGCGCCCTACCCCCAAAAAACTCCACCATTGCCCCGCCTCGCCGCGCGCGGCATGATGGCGGCAAGGGGAAGCAGGGATGACGGCCGACGTCTTCATCAGCTATTCGTCGAAGGACCGCACCGTCGCCAACATGGTGTGTGCGCTGCTGGAGGAGCGCGGGCAGCGCTGCTGGATCGCGCCGCGCGACATATTGCCGGGCACCGAATGGGGCGAGGCGATCATCGGCGGGCTGAAGGGCGCGCGCGTCTTCGTCCTCGTCTTTTCGCGCCACGCCAATACGTCGCCGCAAATCTTGCGCGAGGTCGAGCGCGCGGTGCATCTGGGCCTGCCGATCATCCCCTTCCGCATCGAGGAGGTCGTGCCCGAGCGCAGCCTGGAATATTTCATGAGCGTGCCGCACTGGCTCGACGCGCTCTCGCCGCCGGTGGAGGATCATATCGTGCGGCTGGGCGACGTCGTCGAGCAGTTGGTGACCGGCGTCGGTGGTGGGACGGGCGACTATGCCCCGCGCAAGCCGCGCGGCGCGAAAAGCCTGAACTGGAACAATGCGCTGGTGCGCGCGGGCGCGGGCGGCGCGGTGCTGGCGCTGCTGCTGCTCGCCGCCTGGCTCGGCGGGCTGGCGCCGCCCGCTTCGCCCGTCGGGTGGCTCGCGGCCCTGCTCGCGCTGGCGGTGCCGGCGGGCGCCGTGCTCAGCGGGTCGATCCAATGGTGGACGAAAGGCGCGGTGCAGGGCGCGCTGGGCGCGCTGCTGCTCGCCGCGGCGGCGACATACGGCTGGGCGAGCTCGGCCTATGTCGTCGCGGGCGAGCGCGGCGCGCCGGTGGTGCGCGGCAGCGAATGCACGCCCGACGCGAAGCTGGTCTATGAGAGCGAATGCCCCGACCTGCCGTCCGACGCACTCGCCGACGCGGCCTATGACGCGGCGGCGCTGTGGACCGCGGCGTCGATCGGCCGGGTCAGGCTGATCCTCGGCGGGGCTTGGACGCTGGCGGCGATCGCCGCGGCGCTGCTCGTCGCCGGCTGGCTCGGCGGCCCGCGGCGGCTGAAGCAGGAGGACTGACATGCGGCTGGCAGCGATGATCGCGGCGCTCGCGATACCGGCGGCGGCGACGGCGCAGGTGCCGCCCGACGCGGCGAAGCTGAAGGCGATCGAGGCGAAGGTGCCGCCGCAGGACTGGTATCCCGATGGCTATTACGACATCCGCATCGCCGCCGAGGCACAGATCGCCGAACGGCCGCGCGCCAGGCGCGAACTGGTGTCCGATTGGGGCGACGGAATCGGCAAACGCTATGACGTGATCGATTGCGGTGCCGAGTGGATCAATCCGGAGGGCGACCTGTCGCTGGCCCGCTACGGCAATGTCGCGCTCGACGTCTCGCGGCTCCGGTCCGAGTTGCAGACGGTCGGCTACCCCCTCGCCGTCTATGCCGCCCCGCTCGCCGACTATGAACGGTGGCAGGTCGCCGAGGCGGAACGCCTGTCCGACCATGAGGTCATGGTTGCGGCGGGTCTCTTGCCGCCGGAGGATGTCGAGCCGCCGGAGGATGCGCCGGAAGAGCCCGCCTTTGAGGACAGCCCCGAATATAAGCTCGCGGAGGCGATCGAGGCGAACCGGCGGCGGCTGGCGCCCAAACTGCCCAAGGCGGTCGTCGAGGGCGGCTGCGGCGCCGGCGACGGCGTGCCGGTCATCCTCCGCACCGCGCCGGCGGGCGGCGAGATACTGCTGGTCAACGCCTTCGCCTTCAAGGTCTGCACGCGCAAGACCCCCGACCCGTGGGACCGCTTCGCGTGCAAGTGGAACGAGATCGAAACCGGGGTCGAGCGGCGATTGTCGGGCCGCTATGTCTATCAGGTGAAATGGCCCGACGGCACGGTCCGCAAGGGAACGCGCGAGATCGCGCCCAATTATGAAGAAGACGCGCTGGTGACGGTGACGTTCAGGAAGACGGGGAGCTGAGCGATGAGAGGCGGTTCGATAGCACTGATGATCGCCGCACTCGCCCCGGCGCAGGCGCTGGCCGAAGAAATTCCCGATGCGGCGGCGATGCGCGCGCTGGAGGCGGCGGTTCCGCCCCAGCCCTGGTATCCCGAAGGCTATTACGACCTTCGCATCGCGGCCGAGGCGCAAGTCGCGGAATATCCGCGCCCGCAAGCGGCGCTGCTGGCCGCGCCGTCCGGCGGATCGACCCTGTATTTCGACCTGATCGCGTGCGGCACCGAGCGGGTCGCGGCGGACGCGGCCGACCCGGCCGCGCTGCGCTACGGCGATGTCGCGCTGGAAACCGCGCGCCTGCGATCCGAGTTCGCGCGGCTGGACTATCCCGCCGACGTCTATGCCGAGCCGCTGCTGGCCTATGAGAAAGCGAGCCTCGAACGCGCCGACGGGGCGAGCGGGCCGGACAGCCCGCTCGCCGCGCTGGCAGCGGCCGCCGAAGCGAAGCGCGCGCGGATCGCGCCCGCGTTGGCCCCCGTCATCGCGCGCGGCTTGTGCGAGATGGTCAGGATCGAGCGACAGGCCCGGGAGAGGGAGTCCGCCTACGAAATGATGGGAGCAGCACCGCGGCGCCCGACCGTCATGGTCGGCACCGAGCCCGCGGGCGGCGAGATACTGCTCGTCAACGCCTTCGCCTTCAAGGTCTGCACGCGCAAGACGCCGGACCCGTGGGACCGCTTCGCCTGCAAGTGGAACGAGATCCAGGCCGGCGCCGGGCAGCCGCTGTCGGGCCGCTACGTCTATCAGGTGAAATGGCCCGACGGCACGGTGCGCAAGGGAACGCGCGAGATCGCGCCGCATGGCGGGCCGGTCATCCTGCGCAAGACGGGGAGTTAGAGGCTGTCCTGTTCAGATGGAATCTTCATCACCGAAGCCCTGAGCCTGTCGAAGGGCGCTTCTCGCAGATAGGGCCCTTCGACAGGCTCAGGGCTACGGTTCAAACTAAACAGGACAGAGTCTAGCCCTACCTTCGGTAAAAAACTCTGCGCTCCCGCGAAAGCGGGAGCCCATCTCCGGTCGGTGCCATCTTGAGCCGACCGGAGATGGGTCCCCGCCTTCGCGGGGACACCAGTGCTTTATCCAAAGCCGAGCATGCCCTACGCCCCCGGCCCCTCATAGGCCTCGACGATGCGCCCGACGATCGGGTGGCGGACGACGTCGGCGGCGGTGAAGCGGCTGACGGCGATGCCCTCCAGCCCCTCCAGCCGCGCGACCGCGTCGGCGAGGCCGGAGGTGGCGGGCGCGGGCAGGTCGACCTGCCTGGGGTCGCCGCAGATCACCATGCGGCTGTTCATGCCGAAGCGGGTGAGGAACATCTTCATCTGCGGGATCGTCGTGTTCTGCGCCTCGTCGAGGATGATGAAGGCGTCGGCGAGCGTGCGGCCGCGCATGAAGGCGAGCGGCGCGATCTCGATCTCGCCGCTCGCGATGCGGCGCTCGACCTGCTCGGCGGGCAGGCAGTCGTGCAAGGCGTCGTAGAGCGGGCGCAGATAGGGATCGACCTTTTCCTTCATGTCGCCGGGCAGGAAGCCGAGCTTTTCGCCGGCCTCGACCGCGGGGCGCGAGAGGATCAGGCGCTGGACGCTGCCGGTGATGAGCTGCGCCACCGCCTGCGCCACCGCGAGATAGGTCTTGCCGGTGCCCGCCGGGCCGAGCGCGAAGATCACGTCGTCGCGCGCGAGCGCCTGCATATAGGGGACCTGCGACGGGGCGCGCGGGACGATCGTCTTCTTGCGCGTGCGGATCATCACCGTCGGCGCCTCGTCCTTGTCGTGGCGGATGATGCCGTCGAGCGTCGGCTGCGCCGACATGGCGATCACCCCGTCGACCATGCCCGCGTCGACCTCCTGCCCCTGTTCGATGCGGTTGTAGAGGTCGGTGAGCACGTCGCGGGCGCGCGCCGCGGCCTCCGCCTCGCCCTCGATCTGCACGCGGTTGCCGCGCGCGGAGATATAGACGCCGAGGCGGTTCTCGATCGCGACGAGATTGCGGTCGAATTCGCCGAACAGGATGCCGAGAAGCTGGGTGCGCTCGAATTCCGCCGTCAGTCGGACGCGGTCGCCGGGTTCGGCGGGGGAAGCGGCGGTCAGCGGGCGTTTGGACACGTGGGCAGGGCTCCTAGCTTTGATGAATGACTGTGTACTCCCGCGAAGGCGGGAGTCCATCTCCTGTGGCTTCGGAATGCGACGGAAGGAGATGGGTCCCCGCCTTCGCGGGGACACATGAACTCCAAGCCACTAGGCGACCGCTTCCATCAGCGGTTCGGCGCCGAGGCTGTTGGGGCCGGCGGAGGTGATGCGCACATCGACCGTGTCGCCGATCGACAGGCCCGGCGCGGTGACGTGGACCGACTGAAGCCAGGGCGACTTGCCGATCAGCTGGCCGTCATGCTTGCCCGCGCGTTCGAGGAGCAGGCGCGTCGTGCGGCCGACGGTCGCTTCGTTGAACGCCTGCTGCTGTTCGTTGAGCAGGGCTTGCAGGCGCTGGAGACGGTCGTTCATCACCACTTCGTCGATCTGGCCGTCCATCGTCGCGGCTGGGGTGCCCGGACGGCGCGAATATTTGAAGCTGTAGGCCATCGCATATCCGGTCGCGCGGACGATGTTCAGTGTCGCCTGGAAATCATCCTCCGTCTCGCCGGGGAAGCCGACGATGAAGTCGCCCGATATGGCGATGTCGGGCCGCGCCGCGCGGACGCGCTCGATGACCTTCAGATAGCTATCGACGCTGTGGCTGCGGTTCATCGCGGCGAGGATGCGGTCGCTGCCCGCCTGCACCGGCAAGTGGAGGAAGGGCATCAGCTTGTCGACCTCGCCATGCGCGGCGATCAGCCCGTCGGTCATGTCGTTGGGGTGGCTGGTGGTGTAGCGGATGCGTTCGAGCCCGTCCTCCTTCGCCAGCTCGCGGATCAGGCCGTCGAGGCCGATCGCCCTGCCCCGCGCGTCCTCGCCGTCCCAGGCGTTGACGTTCTGGCCGAGCAAAGTGATCTCGCGCGCCCCTCCCGCAACGAGCGCGCGCGCCTCGGCGATCAGGTCGGCGAAGGGCCGGCTGATCTCGGCCCCGCGCGTATAGGGGACGACGCAATAGGTGCAGAATTTGTCGCAGCCCTCCTGCACGGTCAGGAAGGCGGTCGGGCGCTGGCCGCCGGCACGCTTCGGCAGCGCGCCGAACTTGCTTTCGAGCGGCATGTCGAGGTCGATGGCCTTCTGGCCGGTCGCGGCTTTTGCGATGAGTTCGGGCAGGCGGTGGTAGGCCTGCGGGCCGACGACGACATCGACGCTCGGCGCGCGGCGCGCGATCTCGGCCCCCTCGGCCTGCGCGACGCAACCGGCGACGGCAATCGTCGGCGTGCTGCCGTCGGCGCGCCTGAGCCGGCCGATGTCCGAATAGACTTTCTCGGCCGCCTTTTCGCGGATGTGGCAGGTGTTGAGGACGACGAGGTCGGCGTCCGCGCCCTCGGCGGCGGGGACATAGCCTTGCGCGCCCAGCATCTCGGCCATGCGCTCGCCGTCATAGACGTTCATCTGGCAGCCGAAGGATTTGACGTGAAAGCTTTTGGGAGAGTCGGATGTCATCGGCGCGCTATAGGCGATGGTGCGCAGCGGCGGAAGGGCGCGCGGTCGCGGCCATTTCCGCCGCGATCGCGGCGCGCGCCGCCTCGGCGAGGATCTTGCGGTCGCGCTCGGTCTCGTCGGGCAGCGGTTCGAGATAATGGATGGTGAGCGGGATCGGCCGCTTTCGCGATAGCAGCCGCTTGAAATTGTCGAGCCCCGATTCGGGGTCGAGCCAGGCGATGTCGGGCGCCTCCTCGCCATAGTCGAGGAACACCGGCTGCACCTGGAGGTCGGGCGGGGTCGGGATCACCGCCTGGAGCAGCGAGGGGCGGAAGGGCAGCAGGCCGTCGCCCGGCCCGGTCGTGCCTTCGGGAAACAGGGTCACCGGCCGGCCCCGTGCCAGCGCCTCGCGCAGGCTGTTCGTCTGGTTGTGGATCTCGCGCTTCGCCTCGCGCTGCACATAGATGGTGCGGTTCTGGTCGGCGAGCCAGCCGACGAGCGGGGTCGCCTCCACCTCCGCCTTCGACACGAAGGCCGAGCGCGCCGCGCCGCCGAGCGCCAATATGTCGAGCCAGCTGACATGGTTGGCGACGAACAATACGTCGCGCCGCAGCCGCGTCCCCGTGGTGCGGATGCGCAGCCCGGCGATCCAGCCGGCAGCGTTGAGGAACGCCATGACCATCGGCGACGGACGGCCGATGGCGCGGTAGGCGAGATGCGGAACGATCAGGAAGAGCAGCGCCAGCACCATCAGCGCGAGCCGGGCGACGACGCGCCAGGTGACGCGGGCGGTGTCAGCCCTTGTCGCGACCGATGGCGACACCATAGAGCTCCATGCGGTGATCGACGAGGCGATAGCCGAGCCGCTCGGCGATCACCTTCTGCAACGCCTCCAGCTCGGGATCGACGAATTCGATCACCTTGCCCGTCTCGACGTCGATCAGATGGTCGTGATGCGCCTCGGGCGCGGCTTCGTAGCGCGAGCGGCCGTCGCCGAAATCGTGGCGGTCGAGGATTCCCGCCTCCTCGAACAGCCGCACGGTGCGATAGACGGTCGCGATCGAGATGCCGCTGTCGATCTTCGACGCGCGCTCATAGAGCGTCTCGACGTCGGGGTGATCCTCCGAATCCGAAATGACGCGGGCGATGATGCGGCGCTGTTCGGTGATGCGCAGGCCCTTTTCGTGGCACAGGGCTTCGAGGTCGATGGTACCGGACATGCGGGCCTTTCCTGCAAGATGCAGTCGTGTCTGTCATTCGTCCCGATGGTATAGGATCATGACGCGCATAGAACAAGGGCGGCACCCGCCGGCACCGCCCCCGTTTCGCCTTTCGGCGCGATGCGAAAAGGGTCAGGCCTTCTTGCGCTTGCGGCCGCCGCCGCGGCCCTTGGTGCCGAGGCCGATTTCCTTGGCGAGCGCGCGGCGCTTTTCGGCATAGTTGGGCGCGACCATCGGATAGTCGGCGGGCAGGCCCCATTTGGCGCGATAGTCGTCGGGGGTCAGGCCGTATTGCGTCATCAGGTGACGGCGGAGCATCTTGAGCTTCTTTCCGTCCTCGAGGCAGACGATATAGTCGGGCTTCACCGACGTGCGGATCGAAACCGCGGGGACGGGCTTCTCTTCCTCGACGGGCTGTGTGCCGAGGCCCGAAAGCGCGGCATGCACATTGTTGATCAGCATGGCCAGATCGGAAATGGCGACGCTGTTGTTGCTGACATGCGCCGCGACGATATCGGCGGTCAAGGTGACCAGCATTTCACTGGTATCGGTTTGATCCGACATGGGACAGATTCCTTATTTGATATACCCAGAAGATGGACGATGAGTATTGGGCTTTTTCTTCATCCGGCGCAACACTGCCATTTTGGCAGCATTGCCGCAAGCTCTATTACCTCGTTATATCGGCCGCGGCCGAACGGCGCATGGTGATCGCATCGCGCATATTGCCGTCGCCGCCGCGATAATAGTCCCGGCGCCGCCCGCATTCAGAAAAGCCGCAACGCGCGTAAAGACGAACCGCGTCATTGTCGGCGCGCATTTCGAGGAAATAGTCTTCGGCGCCTTCGGCGGCGGCCCAGCCCTGCCAGTCGGCCATCAGCCGCGCGCCGATGCCGGACCCGCGCCACGCGGGATCGACCGCGAGCAACAGCAGCTCGCTTTCCGGTCCCGCGATCCGCGCCGCCGAAAAGCCGCACGGCACGTCGCCGTCCCAGGCGAGGCAGATGCGCGCCGAGGGCAGCGCGAACAGGGTGAGGAGCTGCGCCCGGCTCCACGCCTCGCCATAGGCGGGGTCGAAGGCGGCATCCATCACGCGCATCACCGCCGCGAGATCGGCGACGCGCGCCTCGGCCAGGCGGATCGCGCCGCTCATGCCGGTGCCATCGGCTTCGCGTCGGGCGCGCGGCCATAGATCGGGCTGGGATCAGCGAAAAGTGCGGCAGCGGGAAGATGCACGACGGCGCGCGCGTCGGGCAGCATCGGCAGCGCGGTGCCGGTGCCGCGCCGCGCGACGAAGGCCTCGGCGCGGTTGCCCACCGCTAGCGCGTCGGCCAGTTCCACCGCGGCTTCGGGCAGCATCGACCGCACCGGTTCGCACGGACCAAGGTCGGCGCCAAAGGGCTGGACGAACCATTGCCCGTGACCGCCCTCCATCACGACCAGCGCGCCGCCGGCCCCGGCGATCGCTTCCGCGGCGCCCGCCGCGACCAGCGCAAGTGTCGAAAAGCCACGCACGGGAACATCCCAACCGAGCGCCAGCGCGCGCGCGGCGGCGACGCCGATGCGCACCCCCGCGAAGCTGCCGGGGCCGCAGCCGACGAGAATCTCGTCGGCGCGCCCGCCGTCCGCCAGCTCGGCGATCAGCGGGACGAGCCGCTCGGCATGGCCGCGCCCGATCGTCTCGTGGCGGAAATCGACGATGCGCGCGCCCTCGACCAGCGCGGCCGAACAGGCCTCGCTGGCGGAATCGATGACGAGGCGGCGCCGGCCGTCGTCAGGCGATGCGGTTGAAGCGCTCAAAGCCGGGGCGCGGGCTGCGCTCGAAGATGGTCGCGGGGTCGCCATAGCCGAGCGTAGAGATGAAATTGCTCTTCACATTCGGCGTGTCGGCGAAGAAAGCCTGATCCACCGCCGCATTGTCGAACCCCGACATCGGCCCGGTGTCGAGCCCGAGCGCGCGCGCGGCGAGGATGAAATAGGCGCCCTGCAGGCTGGAATTGCGGAAGGCGGTGGCTTCGGCAAGCGCCGCATTGCCCGCGAACCAGCTCTTCGCGTCGGCGTGCGGGAAAAGCTCGGGCAGATGCTCGTAGAATTCGACGTCCATGCCGATGATCGCGGTGACCGGCGCCTGCAATATCTTCTCGGCATTGGCGGGCATCGCCAGCGCGGCGAGCTTCGCCTTCGCCTCGTCGCTCGCGCACCAGACGATGCGCGCGGGCAGGCAGTTGGCGCTGGTCGGGCCGAACTTCATCAGGTCCCAGATCGCGTGCAGCCGATCTTCCGGCACCGGCTTGTCCGTATAGCCGTTATAGGTGCGCGCGGCGCGGAACAGCTGGTCGAGGGCGGCATCGGAAAGCGGCTCGCTCATCGGGGCATTCTCCTGTTGGCGGGATGTCAGACGGCGTGAACCGCCGTCACTTCGGGCACATAATGTTTGAGCAGCGATTCGATGCCGTGCTTGAGCGTCGCGGTCGAGGAGGGGCAGCCGGCGCAGGCGCCCTGCATCTTCAGATAGACATTGCCCTTGTCGAAGCCGCGATAGACGATGTCGCCGCCGTCGTTGGCGACCGCCGGGCGCACGCGCGTCTCGATCAGCTCCTTGATCTGTTCGATGATGTCGGCGTCGGCGGGATCGTCGGCGAAACCGCCGTCCTCCGCCTCGCCCGGCACGCTGATTCCCGCGGCGCTCGCGGGGTGGAACAGCGGCATGTCGGCGAGGAAATGGTCCATGACGATGCCGAGCACGTCGGGCTTCACGTCGCGCCATTCGGCGCCCGGCGCGATCGTCACCGAAACGAAGTCGCGGCCGAAGAAGACGCCGGTCACGTCGCCCAGCGTGAAGAGCGCGGTCGCGAGCGGCGAGGCCTGCGCTTCCTCGGGGCTCGCGAAGTCGCGCGTCCCCGCCTCCATCACCGCCCGGCCGGGCAGGAATTTGAGCGTCGCGGGATTGGGCGTCGATTCGGTTTCGATCAGCATGGGGCGCATGTGGGACGGCGGGGGGCTTTGTGCAAGCGGCAACGCGGTGTCCGAATGGCGGTTTCGAGCAAGCAAGCGGCCAACATATTCTTCAGAGATGCAGACACGCCCATTCTATGCGCTTGTTCCACTCATACAGGCCGTCCCTGCTGACACCCCAATATCGCTGCTGCCGAGCCTCAAGACCATGAAATCGATTGGTCCGAATAACGCGAAACCATAAATTATGGCGTGGCGCATATATCTTGTCAAATATATACGTATTATGACACCTATTGGGGTTCATATATGATGATATTCTACTCCATATATTTTCTGCTCTACCAATATATTTAGGAATAAATTCGCCCCTGTAATAAATTCCAATCTCATAACAACCAGATTTTCTTTCAATATAGGATCTCCAATCTCTATATTCGGAAAGCTTCATCGTATCGCTCCACCGCATAACCTTCCTCCGCCAAGCCGATTCGCATTCCGTTTTTCGCATGCACCCGGGTTCCAAGCTATAGGAACCTGATTTGGCCCTGACTTTGTGACCGCAAGGATCGCCATGCGCCGTTTCTCCCACTTCGCCGCCCTCGACTGGTCGGGCGCGCGCGGACCGCGCCAGCGCGGGATCGCGCTCGCGATGGCGAGCGGGGCAGAAGCACCCGAACTGGTGCGGCCGGGGCATGTCTGGTCGCGCGCCGAGGTGCTGGCGTGGCTCGAAGACGTCGCGGTATCGGGCGCCGACATGCTGATCGGCTTCGATTTTTCCGCCGGCTTCGCCTTCGCCGACCGGGGCGCCTATTTCCCGCACTGGGCCGACAGCCCCGCCGGCCTGCCCGCGCTGTGGGCGCTGGTCGAGCGGCTGGCGGCGCGCGATCCCCATTATGAGGCGGGCACTTTCCTGTCGCACCCCGAGGCGCGCCGCCATTTCCGGCACGGTCGCGGCGATGTCGGCGACCTGTTCGAGCCGGGCGCGGGGCGGCTGCGCGTCGTCGAGCGGCACCAGCGCGCGACGAAGCAGGCGGCGAGCGTCAGCAACTTCAACCTCGTCGGCGCGGCGCAGGTCGGCAAGGCGAGCCTGTCGGGCATGCGCCTGCTTCATCGTTTGTGCGGGCGCATTCCGCTCTGGCCGCTCGACCCCGTGCCCGCGCGGGGGCCGGTGCTCGCCGAAATCTACACCAGCCTCGCCGCGTGTGCCGCGGGCGTTCCCGGCGGGCGCAGCAAGATCCGCCACGGCGCGGTGCTCGACGCGGCGCTGGCCGCCCTGGGATCGCCGAAGATCGGCCTCGCCGGCCCGGTCAGCGACCATGAAGCCGACGCGCTGCTCACCGCCGCCTGGCTGCGCGCCATCGCAGGCGATGCCGCGCCCTGGTCCCCCGCCCCGCTGACCGACACGCTCGCGCGCACCGAAGGCTGGACCTTCGGCATCATTTGACGCAAAGGGCGCATGCGCCGGCTTAGCTCAGTTGGTAGAGCAACCGCCTTGTAAGCGGTAGGTCGTCGGTTCGAGTCCGACAGCCGGCACCAGACAGTCGCTGACCCGAACCGCCGGTCGCCATGGTCTCGCAACGACCACCCTTCCGCTGCGCGGTCGACGCGACGGGAGATGCTCGATCATGTCCGGAAATCCAGTGTCGGAACCCCCTCACCGCGATCCGTGGACCGGCCTTGACCAACGAAGCGCTAGCGATTATTGCTATGCTAGCATAAGTTATTATAAGATATTTGACCGAACCCGCTCACTCTGTCGCGAAGAGGCAACACCGCTTACGGCAGCTGCGCTTCGAGACTATGGAGCGGGTGAGGAAGCAACGGCGCGAGAGGATTTTCGATGAGCTACCTGAGCAATTGCTGGTATATGGCGGCTTGGGCGGACGAGGTCGAGGACGGCGGTCTGCTCGCCCGGCGATTGCTCGATCAGCCCATCGTGCTGTTTCGCGACGAGGCGGGAAAACCCGGCGCGCTGTTCGACCGCTGCCCCCACCGGTTCGCGCCGCTCAGCAAGGGGAGGGTCGCCGACGGCGTGCTGGCCTGCGGCTATCATGGCCTTGCCTTCGATCGCGAGGGGAAATGCGCCCTCAACCCCCATGGGGCGATTCTCCGCACCCTGTCCGTCAGGCATTATCCGGTCGCCGAAGCCCATCGCGCGATCTGGATATGGATGGGCGACCCCGCCCTGGCGGACCCGGGCCTCATTCGCGACCTGGGCTTTCTCGCCGTCGCCCCGGATACCGCGTTCAGCAAAGGCTATCTCCACGGCGAGGGCAATTACCTCCTCTATGTGGACAATATCCTCGACCTGACGCATGTCGATTATCTTCATGCCACCACCCTGGGCAGCGGCGCCTTCACGCGCACGCGCGCGCAGATATCCGAAAATGACGGTCGCATCAGCGTCCGCCGCGACTGTTTGAACGAGGTGCCGTCGCCGCTGATGCGCTCCATCCGGGGCATCACCGAAGCCGACCGCGTCGATTACTGGAACACCGTCGAATGGTCGGCGCCCGCGGTGATGACGCTGAGCGGGGGGAACGTCCCGGCAGGCGAAGCGCGCGACGGGCCGCACAATAATATGAACACGATGAACGTGCATATCATGACCCCCGAAACGAGCCGCACGACACATTATTTCTTTGCCAGCACGCGCGACTTCGCCATCGACGATGCCGCGTTCAACGCGCGCTTCGCCGAGACGCGCAACACCATCTTCTCCACCGAGGACGAACCGATGATCCAGGCGCAGCAACAGCGCATGGGCGACACCGATTTCTGGGATCTGCAGCCGCAGCTCTTGCGCATCGACGAGGCTTCGGTTCGGGTCCGGCGCAAGCTGGCACGGATGATCGAAGCGGAAGCGGACCTCGGCCAGCCGCATCGGCGGATCGAGCATTTGGTGGGCGGACCAGAGCGATGATCCATCTTCTGGTGCGCGACAGAAGCGGCCACGACCACATGATCGAGGCCGAGCCCGGCCTGTCGCTGATGGAGGCCATACGCGAAAACGGGCTGGACGAACTGATCGCCCTGTGCGGCGGTTGCTGCTCCTGCGCCACATGCCATGTCTATGTCCGGTCGCCCGATCCCGGCCTGCTGCCGCCCCTGACCGGCGACGAAAACGACCTGCTCGACGGCAGCGATCACCGCCTGTCCGAATCGCGGCTGTCCTGCCAGCTGACGCTTGCCGTCGAACTCGATGGCCTCACGGTCGAGATCGCTCCGGAGGACTGAGGCCCGGCCGGCGCCGGGCGATCATTTGCATTCGATGCGCCCCGCACCATCCGCCTTCGCCTCGAACGCTGCGCGGGCGGCGGACCAGGCCGGGTTCCCCGGATAGAGCGCGCTGCGCAGATAGGCCCAGCTCAGTTCCCGCACCGCGGCCACGCGCGCGGGGCTTTCGTCGGCCGTTTCGGCCACGCCGGGGCCGGCGATGCCGCCCAGCATATGCTCGCCGCCGAACAGGGTGAGCAGGCATTTGTCTTTCGGGCTCAGCACATAGGGGTCGGCAAACCAGTCCGGGCCGCGGACGGTCAGGGGAGACTGGTCCTTGTCCCCCGCGACGACCAGCGCCGGTGTCCGCATCCGATCGAAGTCGGGGTTCATGAAGGGAAAGCTGGCCGCCGCGAGGGCGCTCAGATCCTCGCCTCCCCGCCCCGCGGTCGAAAGCAGCACGCCCGCCTTGATGCGCGGATCGGACAGATCATCGCCGGCCTTGCCGTCGGCGCCGATGACGCGGGCGCCCAGCAGCATGCCGGTCGTGATCCCGCCATAGGAATGGCCCGCGGCCGCAATGCGATCCCTGTCGATCCGGCCGGCAAGCCCCGGAACCGCCGCTTCGATCGCGTCGAGTTCGTCGATGGCGCGCCGCATGTCATCGACGCGAAAGCGCCAGATCGACGGATTCCGCGGATCGTCCGCCGCGAGGCCGAGCGCCCGCGAATCGAGAAAACCGGGCTGGATCACCACGAAACCGCGCGCCGCCCAGAATTGCACGAGCGGCGCATAGTCGTCGGACGAAGCGCCATAGCCGTGCGCGAACAGGATGATCGGCAGCGATTGTCCGGAAACCGGGGCCGATACGCGCAGTTGCAGATCCTGCCCGCGCTCCGGCGCCGGCAGCACGACGGGACTGACCGAAACGACCGGCACCGGTTCCACGGCGGCCGGATCGAGCGGGACGCCATGGGCGGCAAGCGCCGTCGCGACGATCGGCGCGAGCGGAAGGAGGCAGGCAGATATCGTCCTTTTCCAGAGCATTCGGTTTCCTTCGTCACGAATCGGCGCGCGTCGCAGCGCCGGAAGCAAGTTCGTCAATTTTGCAATTGACGCATATATTATGTGATAATAACTTATGTTCTAATTGCAAATCGCACGATTCAAGATGCGCGGCAAGAAAAAGGGGAGAGGGGTATGACCAAGAGACTGATTCTGCATATGGCCGGGCCGGCGCTGGCGGCGTCGATGACCGGACAGGCATTGGCGCAAACAACGGCCGACGAGCCCCAGACGCGCGAGGATGCGGCGTCCGCGGACGATATCGTCGTGACGGCCCTGAAACGGTCGGACTCGCTGCAGAAGGTCGCGGCGGCCGTTTCGGTCATCGACAATGCGCGCCTCACCGATCTGGGCATCTCGAACCTCGTCCAGCTCGAAAATCTTTCGACCGGCGTCGATGTTTCGCCGATCCGGTCGCGCGCAAACATCTTCATCCGCGGAGTCGGCCAGTCGCTCGCTTCGCCCAACGCCGATTCCAACGTCGCGCTCAATCTCAACGGCGTCTACCTGCCGGGGCAGATGTCGGGCACGGCCTTTTTCGACGTGGACCGGGTGGAAATCCTGCCCGGCCCGCAGGGGACGCTCTATGGCCGCAACTCGACGGGCGGCGTCCTCAACATCACGAGCCGGACGCCCGGCGACCGTCTGGCCGCCGACGGCTTCGTGGAGATCGGCAATTACGACCGCGTCCAGGTGATGGCGGGGATCGACATTCCCCTGTCGGCCAATCTCCGCTCGCGCACGGCCGCGACGCACAACCGCCATGACGGCTATATGAAGAATGGCGAGGACGACCAGAAGACCACGGCGATCCGCCAGACGTTCGTCTGGGAGCCCGGCGCATCGACGAAACTGACCCTGGTGGGAAGCTATACGCGCGAAGGCGGGATCGGCAATGTGCTGGTCAACGTCCCCGGCCTCGAATGCGGGGATCGCTGTGCGTTGTTCGACCCGAAAGCGCTGGGCTATTATTATCGCGTCGATGTCTTTCAGGGCAGTCTGCAACTAGAACAGGCGCTGAGTGACACGGTCTCGCTGACCTATATCGGCGGCTACAGCCATCTCGACCAGGATTCGTTCAACGCGCTCTTCTCCGGTCCGCCGCACGTCGCGTTGCTGAACCCGGAGAAGGCCGAGATCCAGAGCCACGAGATTCGCCTGAATATCGAGACGGACAGGCTTCAGGCGATCGTCGGCGGCTATTATTTCGACGAAACCGGCTCCGTCGGCGTCACCATATCGCCGGTGCCGGGGACATTGCTGGTCAACCCCGCGAAGGTCGCGTCGCATGGCGCGGCCGTCTATGGCCAGGGGAGCTATTCGCTCGGCGACACCTTCCGCCTGACCGGGGGTCTGCGCTACTCGCATAATGTCAAAAGCATCGACGGGGTGAATTCCGCCTTCAATTCCGGCACGGGCGCGCTGCTGTTCAGCCGGCCCTATGAGGGACGGGTGTCGATGGACCGCGTCGACTGGAAGGCGGGGTTCGAATGGGACCTGTCGCCCGATTCCATGGCCTATGCCAGCATCGCGACCGGCTTCACGCCGGGAGGGTTCAGCACGGGTCCCGAGGTGATCGGGCAACTGCCGGCCAAGCCGTTCGCGCCGGTTACGCTGACCTCCTATGCCGGCGGGCTGAAAAACCGCTTCGCCGACGGCATGCTGACCCTGAATCTGGAGGGCTTCTATTATGACTATAAGAACTACCAGATCAGCGCCCGCGACGTCATCACGGCCCAGAATCTGGTCTATAATGCCGAAAAATCGACCGTTTACGGTTTTCAGCTCGATTCCCGGCTGAAACCCGATCGCGCGAACGAACTGGCGGTGAGCGCGACCTATCTGCACGCGAAGGCGGACCGGCTCGCCACGCCCGGCGGCTCGTTCGACGGCGTCGACCTGCCCTTCTCGCCGCGCTGGACGGTGAACGCCTATTATCAGCATGCGTTCGAAGCCGGCGGCGGCGCAGAGGTCCGCGCCAGCGCCAACTTCAAATATACGAGTGGACGCTGGACGATCTACACCCAGGCCGCGCCCGGCTATTATCAGGAAGGGAACACGAGCACGGCGCTCAACCTGGGCTATCATGCCGCGGACGATCGCTGGTCGATCCAGGCCTATGTCCGCAACCTCGAGGACAAGCTGGTCAAGACCGCCTGCATCAATGCGGTGCCGGGTCCGGCAGCCTGTTATTTCGAGCCGCCGCGCACCTATGGCCTGCTGGCGGGCTTCAAATTCTGACCCGCATGGGCGAGGCGCCGCCGGCCGCGGCGGCGCCCCCCTATTCATCGGGCGGCGGGACCACTCCCTTCGCCTTGGCATAGGCTTCATAGTCGCCGACCAGTTCGCGCAGCTTTTCCGGTTCGGCATCCGCGAGATCTTCGGTCTCGCCGGGGTCGCGCGCGATATGGAAGAGTTGCCAGCGGGGCTTTCCTTCCGGCGTTCCTTCGGACTGCTCCCGCAGGTAGAGGGCTTTCCAGTCCCCCTTGCGGAGGGCGCGGTGGAAGAGCAGTTCATAGCCGAGCGGCTCGTCCGGCGGGCGGACCCAATTGGCTTCCCCTCGAAGCAAGGGGCCGAGGCTGCGGCCCTGATGCCGCAGGACCGGGCGGCCCGCAAAGGTCGCGGGCTGAACGAGCCCGGCGAGATCGAGCAATGTGGGCGCCACGTCGCGCACATCGACGGTGACATGGACGATCCGCTTTCCCGCAACACCCCGGCCGGCAGCAAAGGCCGCGACACGCATCCCCCCTTGCGCCGGATAGCCTTTCATCAGGCGCGACGGGGCGGAGGCGGCCTGCGCCCAGCCGGGACCATAGGAGACGTAGCTGCCGGCATTGCCGATATTGTCGAGGCTGTTGTCGATGCCGAGCCTCCGGTCGGGCGGCCCGCGGTGCCGGTGGTCGGGGGTGGCCCGGGGATTGCCCGCGGCTCCATTGTCGGACAGGAACAGGATCACCGTATCGTCATAGCGGCCGAGCCGCTTGAGCACCGCGACCAGCCGGCCGACATTCCGGTCCATGCCGTCGACCATCGCCGCGTAGACCTCCATCCTTCGCGCCTGATGCGCCCGTTCCTCCGCGTCGAGCGAATGCCATGGCCTGACGCCCGTCATCGCATGCGGGACGGTATCGGCGGGGATCAGGCCCAGCCGTTTCTGCCCGGCGAGGCGGGCCTCGCGCAGCGCGTCATAGCCCATGTCGTAGCGCCCGCGATATTTCTCGATCAGGGGGCGGGGCGCTTGCAGCGGCCAGTGCGGCGCGGTGAAGGCGAGATAGGCGAAGAAAGGCCGGTCGTCGCCCGCGCGGGCGCCGTCTTCGAGGAATCCGATCATCCGGTCGACCAGATAGTCGGACGAATAGGCCCCGGCCGGAAACCGCACCGGCTTGCCATCCTCGCGATAGCCGGGCGAAAGCCCCGCCCGGCGCCACGCGGCCCGCTGATCCGCGCCGAAATGATTGGCGGCCCCTTCGAGCAGCGCGAAACTCCGTTCGAAACCGCGCGCGGCCGGCTCGCGATCGGGCGTCAGGCCCAGGTGCCATTTCCCCGCCATCAGGGTCAGATAGCCGCCCGCCCCGAGGAGCTCGGCGATCGAGGCCACACGGTCGTTCAGATAGGTTTCATAGCCCGCCGCCCCGCGCGTGGCATCGTCGGCCAGTTCGGCCATCGTACCCAATCCCGCCTGATGGCTGTCGACCCCGCTCATCAGCATGGCGCGCGTCGGCGAACAGGCCGGGGCCGTGTGGAAGCCCGTGAAACGAATTCCGGCAAGCGCCAGGGCATCGAGATGCGGCGTCTCGATTTCGCCGCCGAAGCTCCCGAGATCCGACCAGCCCAGATCGTCGGCGACGATGACGAGATAATTGGGACGGCCGGACGCGGTGTCCGTGGTTTGGTCGGCCCGGGCGGCTACCGGCCCCGGCACGAGCGCGGCCGCCAGTGCGGCAGCCGCCGAAAATGCGGTGAACAGGCGGGTTATCAATTGCTTGCCTCCTTGCGAGAGTCGCTTCATCGGATCACCGAGATCCATATACTATGTTAGCATAAGTTATTATTGCAATTCTTATGATGGACGATTATTCTCTCTGCGGAACGAGGCCCGGGAAGCGGCCCGTCGATGGGAGGGGAAATGACGATGTTCGCATATTGCTCGCGCGCTGCCGCAACTACCGCACTCGACCGGGGCGATGCGCCGAAAAGGCCGGTTCGTCCGCAATGGATTCTGGTCCTGACCACCTCGGCGATGGCACTGGCCCTGCCCGCGACCGCCCAGGCGCAAGACGGCGCGGCCGCGGATACGGCCACCCGCCCGGCCGAAGGCTTCGAGGAAATCATCGTCACCGCCCGCAAGCGCGCGGAGAATCTGCTGGACGTCCCGGTCGCCGTTTCGGCGGTCTCGGCGAGCGAGATCGAAGCCACCGGCGTCCGCAGCATCACCGAGATCGCCGACTATACCCCAGGCCTGACATCGCAGGGCCAGGGTGCGGGCGGCCTTCCCGACCGCTCGGCCAGCCGCCTGGTCTTCCGCGGTCTTTCGACCAGCTTCGGCACCATCTTCATCAATGGCGCGCCCTATACCGGCAACAATTCGCCCGACATCACCGACCTCGAACGCTTCGAGGTGCTGACGGGGCCGCAGAGCGTCTATTTCGGCCGATCGACCTTTTCCGGCGCGATCAATTTCGTGACCAAGAAGCCGTCGAACGACTATGCGGGGCGCGTCAGCGCGGAGGCGGGGACCGACAATCTCTACGAGCTTCGCGGGACGGTCGAAGGCCCGCTCATCCGCGACATCCTCACCGCGCGGCTGAGCGTGCGGCACTATGAGTTCGGGGGACAATATCGCTCGGCGGTGAACGGTTTGCCGCTGGGGCAGCAGCAGACCGACAATGTCTCGCTGGCGGTGTCCGCGACGCCGTCGTCGAACGTCGACATGTCGCTCTTCTATTCCTACAGCCGCGACAATGACAGCCATCCGGCGACGGCGAAGCTGCTGCGCTTCGGCACTACGCCGCTGCTCGACTGCAACCTCGGCGGAACCAGCCCCTATTTCTGCGGCCGGCTGCCCGACCTGTCCGACATCGACCCGGCGTCGATCGGCGACAATATCGTCGTCAACAACCTGATCCGCAGCGCGCTGGTCGACAACAGCCTGCTGAATCTCGGCGGCTTCGGCCTCGGGCCGTCACTGGGCCGCTTTGGCCTCAAGCGCGACATTCATCATGTGAACGGGCGGATCGACGTCGAAACCGACGGCGGCTGGCAATTTTCGGTGCTGGGTTCCTATACCCATACGTCGCTGACCAACATCCGCGCGCTGATCGGCCGCGACACGTCCGATATTCCCAATCCCTTCATCAACCCCGCCACCGCCGCCCTGCAGCCCGAGTTCATCCAGCTCGCGGGCCTCGCCAAGCGCGAGACCAACGACCTGTTCGGCGAATTCCGCATCTCGTCGCCGCAGGACAAGCGCATCCGCGCGACCTTCGGGGCAAGCCATTTCAAGGTCTATGGCCCGGCGACCGTCGGCTATCTGATCACCAACGTCGGCCCGTTGCCATCGACCTTCGACGGCGGCACCGATTCGGGCGTCCGCACCCCGGCGGTCTTCGGCGGCCTCTATTTCGACCTGTCGGACGATGTGACGGTCAGCGCCGAAGCGCGCTATCAATGGGACAAGATTTCGCAGCAGGCGGTGTTCCCCGTTCCGGGGCCGCTCCTCGAAAACACGTTCAAGAGCTTTTCGCCGCGCGTCACCATCGACTACAAGGTTTCGCCCGGTCATCTGCTCTACGCGACCTTCTCGCGCGGCTTCAAGCCGGGCGGTTTCAACGCGGTGCTGCCGACGCTCGATCCCGTTCTGTCGGCGCAGGTCCCCGCCGGATTCAACACATTCTTTGCCGAGGAGCAGCTCGACAATTACGAAATCGGGCATAAGGGCAGCTGGCTCGACCGCCGGCTGCGCACGACGCTGGCGCTCTATTACCTCCAGCTGACCAACGGCCAGGTCACGACGCCGGTCTTCCTGCCCGGCCCGCCGGCGACGCCCGTCAATCTGGTCAACAACGTCGGCAAGGTGAACCTGTGGGGCGCCGAGTTCAACGGCGACCTGTTCATCAACGAGACTCTGACAATTTCGGGGTCGATCGACTATAACGACAACAAGATCAAGCGGTCGGTCTTCCCCGACGGCGTGTTCATCCAGGGGACGACCGACGTATCGGGCAACATGCTGGACCATGTGTCGAAATGGCGTTTCAGCCTGTCGCCGGTCCTGACCTTCGACGGACCGTTCGGCGGCAAGAGCAGCCTGCGGCTCGACTGGCTCTATCGCAGCAAATGGTTCATCGACAACGGCAATTCCGCCTATGTCCGCGGCCGCCATCTGGTCAACGCCCGCGCGGGCTTCGAGGTCGGCGACGGATTCAACTTCGAGATCTACGTCAAGAATCTGTTCAACGACGACAGTTTCCCCGAGGCGTTGCGGGCGCCCGACACGCTCTATTCCGACATGCCGCCGCAGCTGACGCCGGTGATCACGCCGACGCAGAACACGATCTTCCTCGGCCTGCCGGAAAAGCGCCGGTTCGGCGCGAAGGTCAGCCTGCAATTCTGAACACGCGCCGCGATCGGCATTTGTGACGGGACAGCCTTGTTGAAACGATTGTCGATCGCGGTCGCCCTTGCCTGGCTTGCCGGCCCCGCGCCGGCGCAAAGCCCGTCCGACGTTCCTGTTCTGCAGGCGCATGGGCTGGGGGACGGCGTCTTCCGGGTCGAGGGCGGGGTGGCCAATGCGGGCTTCGTCGTCGGCCCGGAGGGCGTGATCGTCGTCGATGCGCAGCGCACCCCGCCCGAAGGCGCGGCGCAACTGGCGCTGATCGCCCGGATTGCACAGCGCCCGGTCGCCGGCGTCATATTGACTCACGCCGACCCCGATCATGTCGGGGGCTTGCCCGCCTATCCCGCCGATGCGCTGATCATCATGCACGAAAACGCCCGCGCGCAGATTCTCGCCGCGGCGGAGGCCGCCGACGGCGGGCCTTTCTTCGGGCCGCTATACAAGGCGATCGCGGCCAGCCGCCTGCCGCACCGGACGGTCGCCGCCGCGGAACGCATGGTGATAGCCGGCATCATGGTGGAGATGATCCGCGTCGCCCCGGCGCACAGCGGCGGCGATCTGATCGTCCATTTTCCGGATCACCGGGTCGTCTTCGCCGGCGACATCGTGCTGACCGACCAGGGACGCTTCCCCAGCATCCGCACCGGCGGGTCGTCGCTGGGATGGATCGCGTCGATGAAGGCCATCCTGGCGCTCGACGCCGACGTGATCGTGCCCGGGCACGGACCCGTGGCGACCCGCGAGAGGCTCGAGGCGCAATTGAAGGACGCCGAGGAACGGCGGGCCGCAATCAAGCAGATGGTCGAGGCGGGGAAATCGCTCGCGGAAATCGATGCGGCACTGCCGCCGGAAATCGCAAATCCGCGCTTCCCCAGCTTCAACCGCACGACCTATGACGAGCTGGTGAAAGGCTATCCCGAACAAGTACCGCCCTGGCACAGCCTGGTCGAGCGGCCATGATGCGGGCAGGCGGCGAGGTGCATGATTATGTCGTCGTCGGCGCGGGCTCGGCGGGCAGCGTCGTCGCGAGCCGGTTGACCGAAGATCCGGACCGGTCCGTGCTGTTGATCGAAGCGGGCGGAACCGACCGCAGCCTCTATATGGCGATGCCGCTCGCCTATCGATTGCTCCGCACCAAGGGGCTGTTCGATTGGGGCTATGAATCGGCGCCCGAGCCCTTTGCCGACAACCGCGTGGTGGCGGCGCCGCGCGGGCGGGTGCTCGGCGGCTGTTCGTCGGTCAACGGGCTGATGTATTCGCGCGGCCACCCCGGCGACTATGACCAATGGGCGCAGATGGGCGCGTCGGGCTGGAGCTTCGACGATGTCCTGCCCTATTTCCGGAAATCGGAGCGCAACTGGCGCGGCGAGACGGAGCGGCACGGCGGGTCGGGTCCGCTGGGCGTCGCACGCGCCGACCTGTCCGATCCGCTAACGGCGGCGCTGCACGCCACCGCCCGCCGCACCGGCCACCGCGTGGTGGAGGATTTCGAGGCCGACGGCCCCGACGGCTTCGCCCTGCCCGACCTGACGATCGACCGGGGGCGGCGGGCCAGTGCGGCGGGGGCGTTCCTGCACCCCGCCCGGCGCCGGCCCAATCTGACGATCCGGACCGGCGCGCAGGCGATGCGCATCCTGTTCAAAGGCGTGCGCGCGGTCGGTATCGAATATCGCCGCGGCGGCCGGGTCCACACGGTGCGCGCCGCGCGCGAGGTGATCCTTTGCGGCGGCGCCTTCGCCTCGCCTCATCTGCTGATGCTGTCGGGCATCGGGCCGGCGGACGAACTGCGCCGCCACGGCATCGCGGTCCAGGCGGACCTTCCGGGCGTAGGCCGGAACCTGCAGGATCATGTCGTGACGCCGATGATGTTCGCCGCGCGCCGGCCCTTCGCCTTCGGGCGGCACCTGCGCGCCGATCGCATCGCGCTGGCGGCGCTGACGTGGCTGCTGACGGGCCGCGGACCCGCCGCGACGCTTCCGCTGACCTCGATTGCCTATCACCGCTCGCGCCCGGACCTCGAGCGGCCCGATCTCGAAAACATCTTCCTACCCACCGGCATGACGGCGCGGCTCTGGTTTCCCGGCTGGCGTCCGCCCGTGCCGGACATGCTGACCTCGATCAATGTCGTGCTGCGGCCGTCGAGCCGCGGCTTCGTCGCGCTCGCTTCGGCCGATCCGTTCGCACCGCCGCGCATCCAATATAATCTGCTGGCCGACGCGCAGGATATGGAGCGCCTGAAATATATCGCTGCCTGGACCCGCGATCTGATGCGCGCGGCGCCCATAAGCGATTTCGTGGGCGAGGAGGTTTTTCCCGGTCCCGGCATCACGGATGACGAGGCTTTGGCCGCCTATGCCCGCCGGACCGTGGCGACCGCGCATCATCCCGCCGGAACCTGCGCGATCGGGCCGGTCGTCGATCCCGCGCTGCGGGTTCATGGCGTCGAAGGGCTGCGCGTCGCCGATGCCTCGGTGATGCCCGTGCTGGTCGGCGGCCATACCAATGCCGTGGCGATCATGATCGGAGAGAAGGCGGTCGACCTGTTGAAAGCGGCGGGCTGAACCTTGCTTCCCGCTGAAGGCGGATCAGACGCGCCGTCCGTCGGCAGAATGCGCCCTTTCGCCCCGTATCAGCCGTTGCAGGACGCGACGGGCCAAGATTGCTCCGCTGTCGTTCGACAGGACGAGCGGCTCGAGATCCCAGAAATCGCGGTCGCCCATATTCCGCTGCACCTCTTCGAGCATGACGCCGTCCTCGCGCTCGAAGACATCGAGCGCCAGTGCGAGCTTCTGCCGGCGCCCGGCATCGGCATTCTCGAAGAAATAATGCGTCGTCCTCGCCGTTTCCGGGGTCATGATATGCACCCCGGCCCTTGCGGCGCCCGGCCCACCGTCGCCGACAGGTCCGATCTCGTTGCGCAGGATCATCACGCCGGCGGGATACCAGGTGACCTCGAACCGGCTGTTCACCTCGGCACCGTCGCGTAGCGGCCGTTCCATAGCCATGCCCTTGCCCGTAAAGGCCCATTCGACGGTGACGATATCGCCGTGAAGCCGCGCCCTCGCCCCGGCTCGCGCGATTTCCCCGCCGGTTCCCAAAGTCGCGGGATGAATGAAGTCGGCGTGACTGAGATCGAGGATATTGTCCGAAAGCAGCTGGTAATTCGCCTTGGTGAGCAGATGGCCCGGCGCCCGATCGTCGGGAGAAGCCGTCTCCAGCAAGGACAGATCGGGAATGCGCGCCGGATCGGCGGCCGCGCGATCGCCGGGCCATATCCACAAGGCGCCGTGGCGCTCGACGAGCGGATAATCGGCAACGCGCGCCCGTTCGGCGATCCGGCCGTCGCCATGCGGGTTATGAACGCACCGCCCCTCCATGTCGAAACGCAGCCCATGATAGGGGCATTCGACGAGATCGTCCTCGAACCGGCCTTCACTGAGCGAGGCGAAGCGGTGCGGACAGACATTGCCGATCGCGGCGACACCGCCCTTCGCGCCGCGCATCAGAAGCACCGGCCTGTCGAGCAGCACCCGCTTCCTATGCTCGCCGGGCCGCAATTCGCTTGCCCAGGCGGCGACATACCAGCAATCGAGAAGATAGGGCGCCGCGGATACATCGTCCTTCATCGGCTGTCGTCCTCGGTCATGACGGGCGGCGCAGCATTTCCAATGCGTCCGCGACGAGCGCCGCGAGCATCGCCGGGTCGGTCAGATGGGCGAAATGGCTCTGCCCATGGACGGGCAGCAGGGTCAGGCCGGCGATGCGCCGAACGAAGCCCGCGGCATTGTCGCGCGTCCACTGGTCGGCCATCGACCCGAGCAGCAGGGCCGTCGGCGCCCTCAGCGCGGCGCAATCCTCGATCGTCGGCGCGAAGCCGTCCAGCGCCTCGCATTCGCGCAGAAAGGTCCCGAGCAGCGCGTGGTGATGGTCCCAGGTCGGCGTGCCGCGCGTTGCCTCGACGAAATCGGCCGGCATCCGCAGAACGCTGGTATAGAGCAGGGCCAAGGCGTCCGTGGTTCGTCCGTCATCGAACAGCGCCCGCACCGGCCGCAGCTTGTCCCCGCCGACCGGCGCGGCGACCGCCGTCGTCGGTTCGTAAAGGACCAGCCTGCCGTCAAAGCCCGCGCGCAGCGCATAGCCAAGCGAAAGCGCCCCGCCATAGGAGTGACCGAACAGGTCGACGTCGCCGCCCAGCGCCGACACGACCGCAGCCAGATCGTCGATTTCCCGGTCCAGGCTGTGCGCCGGCGCGTCGCCGCTGCGTCCCCTGCCTCGCCGTTCGACGATCACCACGCGGCGCCTGTCCGCGAGCGACCGGGCGGTCGCGAACCATTCGTCGGCGACGGTGAAGCCGCCGTGCGAAATCAGCAGCGGCCGTCCTGCGCCAAAGGCGACATAGGCGATCTCCACGCCGTCGGCGGAAGTGATCCGATGCTCTTCCGGGTCGATCATGCGCACCTCCTGCCGATGACGGATCAATAGAGCCGGGCGATGACCGACTTGGTTTCCATGAAGGCATCGAGCCCCTGCGCGCCGCCCTCGCGCCCCCAGCCCGATTCCTTGTAGCCGCCGAAGGGCGTCCAGAAATCGGTCGGGCGGTGGGTGTTGATCCAGATGGTCCCGGCGCGAATGGCGCGTGCGACGCGATGCGCCTTCGACAGCGAATTCGTATAGACGGCGCCCGCCAGCCCGTAGCGCGAAGCGTTTGCCTGCTCGATGGCCCAATCGAGATCGTCGAACGGCATCGCCGACAGCACGGGGCCGAATATCTCCTCGCGCACGACCCGCGCGTCGGCGGGCGCGTGCGACAGGATTGTCGGCTCGATGAAGAAACCGCGGTCCCCGCGCCGCTTGCCGCCGGTTGCGACTTCCGCCCCCTCGGCCACGCCGCTTTCGATATAGGCCATGACGCGGTCGAACTGGACCTGCGAGATCACCGGTCCCATCTGGGTCGCCTCGTCGAGTCCGTTGCCCACGACCAGCTTCGACGCGATGTCGGCAACCGCCGCCATCAGCCGGTCATAGATGCCGCGTTGCGCATAGAGCCGCGAGCCCGAATGGCAGGCCTGGCCCGAATTGCTCATGATGCCGCCGACGATTGCGGGCGCCGCCATGTCGATGTCGGCGTCATCGAGCACGATGACGGGCGACTTGCCGCCCAGTTCGAGTGAAAGGCGCTTGAAGTTGCCGGCGGACGCCTGAACCAGCTTGCGTCCGGTCGCGGTCGAGCCGGTGAAACTGATCTTGTCGATGTCCGGATGCTCGGCCAGCGCCTGGCCGGCGACGGCACCCAGCCCGGTGACGACATTGACCACGCCCGGGGGCACGCCCGCATCCTGCACGATGCGCGCAAGGCGGAGCGTGTTGAGCGACGTGTCCTCGGCCGGCTTCAATATGACGGCGCAGCCCGCCGCCAGCGCCGGGGCCAGCTTGTGGCAGGCGAGCATGAACGGCCCGTTCCACGGCACGATCAGCGCCGCGACGCCGACCGGTTCCTTCAGCGTGAAGCCGTGAAAGGCGTCCCCGGCGCCGATTTCGCCGGTCTGGCCGTGGATCTTGCCGATCCAGCCGCCGAAATAGCGGAACGCTTGCGCGCCATTGACGATGGTGGCGCGCGCCGTCGCGATCGGCATGCCATTTTCGCGCACCTCGGCCACCGCCAGTTCATCCGTCGCCGCCTCGATCCGGTCGGCGATGTCGAACAATATCTTCGCGCGCCGCGGATAGGGAATGGCGAGCCAGCGCCGCTCGTCGAAGGCCGCGCGCGCCGCGCGGACGGCCGCATCGACGTCCTGCGCGTCGCCCGCGGCGACGTCGCCCAGGCTCTCGCCGGTCGCCGGATCGATGCTGGGGAAATAGGTGTCCGAACCCGCTTCCCGCCACGCACCGTCGATAAGAAGCGTCTCCGCTCCGCCGCCTGTTGCCATCTCCATATCCTCTCCCGCCCGGCCGGTCGCCTGCTGGCGCGTCCCTGCCCGCTTATGATGTTGAATCGAACGCTTCCGAAAGAAAGCCCATATGTTCGGACCGCCATCGTGCGCCGTGCGCCAGCGGCAGGTCGAGCCGCAGATAATGCTCGCCTTCCGCGTCGAAAGCCGGCCAGCCGGGCATTTCCGGCGACGATGGATCGCCCTTTTCCGCAAAGGCCAGCAGATAGCGGCCGATCAGGCCGGCCATCTCGGCGTCCGCCGGCGTGACATGCGGGCGATTGTCGAGAAAGGTCTCCGCCTCCTCCGCATGGGTCGGCGGCTGCTGCATATGTCCGTGACGATAGGTATAGACGAAACGAAAGGTGCGGGGCTGGCGCCGCGCGAAGGCGCGCGCGAGCCGGTCCACCGGATGGTTGATCGACACATCGCCATAGGCCGCGGCGACGGCGGCGGCGACGTCCGCATCGGTCGCGGCGGGGTAGAGCGCCCGCGCCTCGCCGGCGCGCCTGCCAAAACTGTCCGACAGGTAGCGCGAATAATCCGCAAGCGAGGAAATCGCCATCCGGCGCGTGAAGAAGCGCCCCTCATCCTCGTTCGTGCCGATGATGACCGGCACGGCGGCAAAATTGCCCTCGGCATAGGCGCGGTCGGTCGTGACCAGTCGGCCGTCGACGATCGGGCGCAGCGGACGCGCCACCGACAGGTTCGACGGCGGGGCGGCAAGCGATTTCGACCGGACCAGCAATTCCTCCGCCGTCAGGGCGCGCATGTCATCCGCCGACATGGCGAGCGCGGCCGCCGATGCTTCGGCCTCGTCGAGCGGCAGCAGCGGGGAGACCGACCCCGGGGAGAGCAGGATGGCGCGGTCGAACAGGGCGCGATCGCGTGTCATCGCGAGCATCAGCAGCCCGGCCGCGGCGCCCGACGATTCGGCCATATAGGTGATGCGGTCGCCGTCGCCGCCGAAGCCCGCGATATTCGCGCGCACCCATTCGAGCGCGGCGACATGATCCATCAGGCCGTAATTGCCCGAACTGCCCGTATCGGATTCGGCGGTCAGCGCCCGATGCGCCAGAAAACCGAAGATGCCGAGCCGGTAGTTGAACGACACCACCACGGCGCCGCGCGCCGCGAGCCGCGACATGTCCTCGACCGCGAACGCCCCGCCGCCGGTATTGAACCCGCCACCGCCCGACCAGACGATCACCGGCCAGCCGCCTTCACGCGCCTCTTCCGGCGCCCAGACATTGAGGAACAGACAGTCCTCCGACATGCCCGGCGCGCGCGATTCCCGTATCCCCGAAACCTGGACCGCATCGGCCCCGAACGCCTGTGCGTCCCTGACTCCGGACCAAGGATCGACAGGAGCCGGAGGCCGCCAGCGTAATGGCCCGACCGGCGCCGCGGCATAGGGAATGCCGCGGAACGCCAGCAGGCCGTCACCCAGGCGGATGCCCCGCAACTTTCCCGCGCTGGTGCTGACGATCGGCATGGCTTCTCCCTTCGTGGCCCGCCGACCGGCGTGCCGCATTCCGGCCATCGTCCGAACCATGCCGGAGCAGCCTATATATGTTATGATGACATAACTTATGGCAGGGTGTCAACACGACGTGCCGGGGCGCCTCGTCCGGCGCGCGGCCGATGCTCTTTGCTATCCGGGCTCGTTCGCGCCATCTTCGACCGGCGCGAGCCCGAGCAGCATGCGCAGGCAATGCAGGAATATGGGGCGCATGTCCGCCGGAAGCGGGGCCAGTATCTCGTCCTGCGCCGCCATGACAAAGGGGATGCGGTCCAGCAGCATCGTGCGGCCCGCGTCGGTGACGTGCATCGTCCACGCGCGCCCGTCCTGGGGATCGCGCGACCGGGACACCCAACCGCGCGCGACCATCCGCCCGAGCATTTCGGCGATCGTCGCCTTGTCGAAGCCCGTCAGGCCGACCAGCCTGTTCTGCGCCGCGCCGGGGTTCTGGTAGAGCGCGATCAGCAGCGCCATCTGCTGGCGCGTGACATCGTCGCCCACCAGCGCGGAGAAAATCTCATAGGACCGCTGGTGGTTCCGCCGCAGCAGATGGCCGGGCGTGTCCAGCAGGCGCAGGCTGGCGAGCAGCTCTTCCCTTTCCTCCGGATCGTCGCGCATCGATGGCCCCGTCCTCGCTTTCGGTGGCGATCATCTGGCAGCGAAGCGGCCGGCCCGTCAACCGGACGAGACGCGAAACTCCGCCCGGCCGAGCCGTTGCACCTCCAGCCGCACATGCTGGCCCGGCGCGAGCGCCTCCGCCGCCGTGGCGCCGCCCGCCATGACGACGTCCCCGGCCTGAAGCGGCTCGCCCGCACGCGCTGCGAGCCGCGCCGCCGCGACCAGCGACCGGATCGGATCGCCGAGAATCGCCGCGGTCGAGCCGATCTGCCGCGCTTCTCCGTCGATCTCAAGGATGAGGCCGAGGTTCGACAGGCCGGTCGCGGGATCGGCCCAGGCGCCGGTCACGAAAGCCGAGGAGGAGCTGTTGTCGGCGATCACGTCGGTCAGCGAAAATTTGAAATTCTCGTACCGGCTGTCGATGATCTCCAGCGCCGGAGCAACCCCCGCAAGCGCCGCGCGCGCCGCCATCGGTGTCACTGCCTCGCCGAGCGGGGCACCGAGCAGGAAGGCGATTTCGGGCTCGACGCGCGGATGGACGAACGCCGGGAAATCGATGGTGCCGCCATCCTCCACCAGCATGGCGTCGGTCAGCCGGCCCCACAGCATGTCCTCTATGCCCATCTGCGCCATCTTGGCGCGGCTGGTCATGCCCATCTTGATCCCGACCCGGCGCTCGCCGCGCGCGTAGCGCAGCGCCATCGACCGGGCCTGGACGGCATAGGCGTCCTCGACGCCCAGCGGTTCGGTGAGCTGCGGCGTCGCGGTCGCGGTCCGTGCTGCATTGTCGAGCCTTTCGGCCAGCGTTTCGATCAACGACATCAGGCGGCCTCCCCCTGCTTCAGTATATCGAGAGCGACATCGACGATCATGTCCTCCTGCCCGCCGACCATCTTGCGGCGGCCGAGTTCGACGAGGATGGTGCGGGTGTCGAGGCCATAGTCGGCCGCTGCCTTTTCGGCATGGCGCAGGAAGCTCGAATAGACCCCCGCATAGCCGAGCGCGAGCGTTTCACGATCAACGCGCACCGGGCGATCCTGAAGCGGGCGGACCAGATCCTCAGCCGCGTCCATCAGCGCCATCACGTCGCAACCATGATTCCAGCCCTTGCGGTCGGCGGCGGCGACGAACACTTCGAGCGGCGCATTGCCCGCGCCTGCGCCCATGCCGGCGAGGCTCGCGTCGATGCGCACTGCCCCCTCCTGCGCAGCGACGATCGAATTGGCGACACCGAGCGAGAGATTGTGATGCGCGTGCATGCCGCGCTGCGTCTCCGGCTTCAGCACCCGATCATAGGCCCGGAAACGCTCGCGCACGCCGTCCATGTCGAGCGCGCCGCCGCTGTCGGTGACATAGACGCACTGCGCGCCATAGCTTTCCATCAGCAGCGCCTGCTGCGCGAGCGCTTCCGGATCGATCATGTGGCTCATCATCAGGAAGCCCGACACGTCCATGCCGAGATCGCGGGCGATGCCGATATGCTGTTTCGAGACGTCGGCCTCGGTGCAATGCGTCGCGACGCGCACCGAGCGCACGCCGAGGTCATAGGCGCGCCGCAGTTCCTCGACCGTGCCGACGCCGGGCAGGATCAGCGTGGTGAGGATGCTGCGGTCGAGCACCTCGGCGACCGCGCCGATCCATTCCCAGTCGGTGTGCGCGCCGAAGCCGTAGTTGAAACTGGCGCCGCTGAGGCCGTCGCCGTGCGCGACCTCGATCGCGTCGATCCCCGCTTCGTCGAGCGCCTTCGCGATCGCCCGCACATGATCGATGCCGTACATGTGGCGGATCGCGTGCATGCCGTCGCGCAGGGTGACGTCCTGAATATAGAGTTCGTCCCTGGTTGCATCGAAGCTCATGCTGCGGCCTTTCTCGACATGATCTTTTCGGCCAGCAGTTCGCCGGTGGCCTTGGCGGCGGCGGTCATGATGTCGAGGTTGCCCGAATAGGGGGGCAGATAATCGCCCGCGCCCTCGACCTCGAGGAAGATGGAGGTTTTGAGGCCCGTGAATTCGCCGCGGCCGGGAATCTTCAGCTTGTTGTTGTCGCCGAAGCGTTCGAACTGCACCGCCTGCTTCAGGCGATAGCCCGGAACATAGGCTTGCACCTTTGCTACCATGACCTCGACCGAGGCGCGGATCGCCTCCTCGTCGGCGCCTTCGGACAGGGTGAACACCGTGTCGCGCATGATCATCGGCGGCTCGGCGGGGTTGAGGATGATGATCGCCTTGCCCTGCGCCGCGCCGCCGACCGCCTCGATCGCGCGCGCCGTCGTCCGCGTGAACTCGTCGATATTGGCGCGCGTGCCGGGGCCGGCCGAGCGCGACGAGACCGATGCGACGATCTCGGCATAATGGACGGTCGCCACCTGGCTGACCGCCGCGACCATCGGGATCGTCGCCTGGCCGCCGCACGTCACCATGTTGACGTTGGGCTGGTCGAGATGCGCGTGCATGTTGACCGGCGGGATGGTGAAGGGACCGATCGCCGCCGGGGTCAGGTCCACCACCTGCTTGCCGTCGGCGCGCAGCGCGGCGTCGTGCAGCTTGTGCGCATAGGCGCTGGTCGCGTCGAAGACGATGCCGATCCCGGGATAGACGTCGAGTTTCCTCAGCCCCTCGATCCCTTCGTGCGTCGTCGCGATGCCCCGCTCGCGCGCCATCGCCAGCCCTTCGGACGCCGGGTCGATGCCGACGACGGCGACCAGTTCCATATTCTGCGGATATTCGATCATCTTGATCATCAAATCGGTGCCGATATTGCCCGAACCGATGATCGCCGCCTTCACTCTGTCCATCTTGCCAACCCCATATGTTTCATTGCCCGAAGCGGACGCGCGCCGAACCCAGCCCTTCGATCCGCGTCTCGAAAACATCGCCCGGCCGGGCATCCGTCATCGGCCCGAGCGCACCCGACAGGACAATGCTTCCCGCCTCCAGCGGGCGGCCGACCTTCGCGAGCGTGCGCGCGAGCCAGCCGAGCGCATGCAGCGGATGGCCGAGGCAGGCGGCGCCCGCCCCGAAACTCACCGGCTCGCCATTTTTTTCGAGCACCATGCCGCACAGCCGAAGGTCGAGTCCGGCGAGCGGCACCGGCGTCGTCCCGAGCACGAAAAGGCCGGACGAGGCATTGTCGGCGATCGTATCGACGATGCCGATGTCCCATCCCGCGATCCGGCTGTCGACGATCTCGAGCGCCGGCAGCGCATAATCGACCGACGACAGCAGCTCGGCGGTCGTCAGCCGGTCGATATCGGGCGCCCGCCGCATGACGAAGGCCACCTCGGCCTCGACCTTGGGCTGGAGCAGGCGGCCGGGCGCGATGGTTGTGCTATCCTCGACTGCCATGTCGGCGAACAATATGCCGAAATCCGGCTGATCGACGCCGAGTTGCGCCTGCACCGCCCTGGAGGTCAGTCCGATCTTCGCGCCGACGACGATGCGGCCGTCGTCCAGCCAGCGATCGGTATTGACCGCCTGGATGGCATAGGCCCGGTCGATCGTGGCCGGATCGAGCGCGTTGCGGATCGGCGGGATCGCGCCGCCGCGATAGGCGCCGGCCAGATCGTCGGCGTGACGCCCTATGTCCGGTGCCGCTGCTGTTCGGGTCGTCACGCCGCTTCCTTCCATTCCACGTCTCCAAAGCAGAGAAAATCCCACATGCGTTCATAGATGCCGCCGGCGGCGGTCGCGCGCGCGACCGCCTCTTCGGCGCTGAATTCGAGCATATCCGTCCCCGCTGCGCGCGCGGGCAGCAGCGCCAGTTCGACGCGCGCCGCATCCTCGAGGAAAAAGGCGTTGGCGCAGGCCTCCTCCAGCCCCGCGCCGGTAACGACGGCGCCGTTGCCGCGCAGCACGACGGCAATCGCGCCGCCCAGCAGCTCGGCCACCTGCGCAGCGGCGGCATCCTCGCGGATCAGCGCGGTGCCGCGCCAGAGCGGCGGCGATGGCGCGAAATAGGCGCCCAGACCGTGCAGCACGCGCGGCGTCATCCCCAAAGCGGACAGCGCCGTCACCGCCGGCGGCTGCACGCGGCAGATCCCGCCGACATCGGCACGGCGCCGATAGATTTCGCGATGCAGCCGCACCTCGCCGAGGACGCCATCGGGCAGCGGCCCCGCCAGAGGGACCAGCGTTCCCCGGTCGGTCGCCGAAACCGTAGGCAGAGGCCGGGGCGGGCCGACGAGAAAATGATCCGCATCGACGCGCCGGCTGACATGGCCATAGGCATGGACCAGCCCGTGCCGCCCCATCGCCCGCGCCGCGAGCCGCAGGATGCGGTGCGCCTCAGCCGGCATGGGCGATGCTGCTTTCCGCGCCGCCCGCGTCGGAGCGGAATTCGGCGATGTCGGGCTTCGACCCCCAGGTGCAATAGCTGCTCGGCTCGCGCCGGAACTGCCGCGGGACATGGGCGCGCTCCTCTTCCTCCGAAAAGACGCGCACGCCGCAGCTATATTCATAGATCATGCCGTCGGGGCCGTAGAAATAGAGGAAGCGCGCGCCCGATGTCGCGTGGCGTCCCGGGCCGAAGGCGATCCGCACCCCCTGTTCCTGCAGAAAATACCAGGAGCGCATGATGTCATCGACCTCGCCCACCTGGAAATTGATGTGATGCACCCCGGCATAGGCCGAATTGAACAGTGCGACCTTGTGGTGCACGCCGTCGATACGGAGCAGCGCCGCATCCTCGATCCAGTCGCTGACCTTCGCGCCCAGCCGTCCGGTCCAGAAGGCCTCGTCGTTCCGCGCGTCGGTCGTGCGCAGGCCGACATGGCTGAAGGAGGTGATGCCCGCGTCGCGCGACGGGAAATAGCGCCGGCCGCTCGCCGCGGGCCGCGCGACCAGTTCGATGGCGTTGCCCGTCGGATCGGCGAAGCGGATCATGTCGCGGACGCGGCGGCGCTCGCATTCCTCCGCCGTCCCGCGGCGGACCGCGACACCGGCCGCCTCCAGCTCGGCGGCGGCGCGATCGAGCCGGTCGCCGGTCGCCATTTCAAAGCCGACCGTGTGGCCGGCGGCCGCCCCCTTCACATAGCAGATATTATGGTCGCGATCGTCGCCGCGCAGATAGGCGGCATCGGCATCGCGATGCACGAGTTCGAGACCCAATATCCGGATCGCGAACTCGACATTCTCGTCGAGCCGGTCGGTCCCGACGCGGACGTAGCGAATATCGTGCAGATCGGCCATGCTTCCTCCGTTCCGGGCGCCCGCGGCAAAGGGGCGTCAGCCCTTCGCCCGCTCCGCCATCGACTGGCCGGCGACGAACCATTTTTCGGCGGGGATTTCGGTCACGACCACGCGAATCCGGTCGCGCGGTGCCGACAGCGTTTCGGAAATGGCAGCGGTCACGGCCTCGGCCATCTCGGCGATCATTTCGGGACTGCGGCCTTCGAGAATGGAGATCTGGGCAAGCGGCATCGGATCAGACCTTTATGCAGATGTTGGTGATTTCGGAGTAGAAGGCGATCGAATGGGCGCCGCCCTCGCGGCCGAAGCCCGATTGCTTGGCACCGCCGAAGGCGGTCCTGAGGTCGCGCAGGAACCAACTGTTCACCCAGCTGATGCCGACGTTCATCGCGCGCCCGACACGGTGCGCGCGCGACAGGTCGCGCGTCCAGACCGACGAGGCGAGGCCATAATCGGTGTCGTTCGCAAGGCCGATCACCTCCTCTTCGCTGTCGAAGGGCGCGATGTGGCAGCAGGGGCCGAATATCTCTTCGCGCGCGACGCGGGCCTGCTGCGGCAAGCCGGTCCAGATCGTCGGTTCGACGAAATAGCCGCCCGCCGCTTCGCCGCTCAGTTGCGGAATGCCGCCGCCGGTGACGAGGTGAGCGCCTTCCTCGATCGCGAGGCGGTAATAATCGAGAACCTTCCGGCGATGCTCCTCGGAAATCAGCGGGCCGAGATCGGTTCCCTCGGCGTTGGGCAGACCCGGCCGCAGCGCCTCGGCCTTTTCCTTCATCGCCGCGACGAACCGGTCGAAGATCGGCCGTTCGACATAGATGCGCTCCGGCGCCAGACAGACCTGCCCGGTGTTCAGGAACGCCGCGCGCGCCAGCCCCGCGACCGCCGCGTCGAAATCGGCATCGGCGAAGACGATGGCCGGATTCTTGCCGCCAAGCTCGAACGACAGCGCCTTGGTCGTCGCGGCCGCCGAGCGCATGATCGCGGCGCCGGTCCGCGTTTCGCCGGTGAAGGTGATCGCGCGGATGCCGGGATGCGCAGTCAGCAGTTCGCCGGCCGAGCCGGGGCCGAAGCCGTGCACGACGTTGAACGCGCCCGCCGGGATGCCGACCTCGTTCATCACCTCGGCGAGCAGGGTCGTGGTCGACGGCGTCTCCTCCGACGGCTTGACGACGACGGCGTTGCCGCAGGCCATGGCGGGCGCGACCTTCCAGGTCATCAGCAGCAGCGGCAGGTTCCACGGGCTGATGACTCCGACGACGCCGAGCGGCTTGCGCACCGAATAGTTGATCGCGCGGCCGCCGTCGGGCGTGTCCATCTCGAACGCCTCGTCGGGAAGGCTGGCGATGAAATCGGCGAACACGCGGAAATTGGCGGCGCCGCGCGGAATGTCGAGATGCGCCGCCATCGACCGCGGCTTGCCCGTATCGGCGATCTCGGCCTCGAGAAATTCGTCGAAGCGCTCCTCGATGCGCTCGGCCACCTTGGCGAGCAGCGCCCGCCGCCGGGCGAGCGGCATCCGGCCCCATTCGCCCTCGACGCAGCGGCGCCCCGCCGCCACCGCCGCGTCGATCATCGCCGCGTCCGCCTCGTGCGCGACGGCATGCACCGCGCCGGTGGCCGGGTTGCGGATTTCGAACGGGCTGCCGCCGTCGATGAAGCAGCCATCGATGAAGTTGCGCAGCAAGCGCGGCTGGACAGCCGATTCCACATCCGGCCCGGCGGGCGTCACGGTCAAAGTCTGCACGGCATTTTTCCTGTCTTCACCCATAAATCATGAAATAAGATGTATACGTCCTATATTCCCGCGTCAATGCCGCGCCGGCCTGCTCGTCGTCCTTCGCCCACATTCATGCAGGCACGGACACGCGCTGCCGCAGCACCAGACGCACCCCCAGCAGCGCCAGTCCCGTCATCACCCCCAGCATCGCGGCGCCGACGAAGATGAGCGCGGGACTCCAGCCGAGGCCCAGCATCATGCCCGCCAGAACCGGAGCGGCCGCCGCGCCGATCCGACCGATGCCGAACGCCCAGCCGAAAGCGGTGCTCTTGATCGCTTCCGGAAAGGCTTCGAGGATCAGGTTGATCAGGCCCGCATGATAGGCGCAGATGGTGGCGGCGATGACGAAGACGAGCGCCGGCGCCATCCGCGGGTCGCCGAGCACCGCCGGCAGCATCAGCATCGCCGCGATGAAAAGCAGGATTTCGACATACATGACCTTGTAGATGCCGAAACGCGTCGTCAGCCAGCCTTGCGCGATCGTCCCGAGCGCACCGCCCAGTCCGAACATCGCCGCCGCATCCATTCCCGCGGTCGAGGACATTCCCGAGCGGAGCAGCAGCGCCGGGGTCCAGTTCATCACGAAATAGAGGATCGCCTGGTCCATCAGAAAGGCGATCCAGAAGAGGATCGTCAGCTTCCACAGCCCCGCCTCGAACAGCCGCGCCACCGGCTGCCGGTCGGCCTTCGCCCGTTCGGCGGGGTCTTCGTGGACCATGACCGCTTTGGCAATCACTGCCGGGAACAGCTGGCGGACGGCGGCGACCGCGCGCCGCTGATCGCCTTTCCGGCTCACCAGAAAATGCACCGATTCGGGGACGACAAGCGCCGCGCCCGCGGTCAACGCCAGGGTGGTGATTCCCGCGACATGCAGCAGCATAGGCCAATCGGACTGGGACATGACGGCTCGCGCCATGACACTCCCCAGCAGGGAGCCGAGCGGCACGAACGCGATCATCAGCGACACGACGAGCCGCGAATGGCGCTGCGGCGAGAATTCCGAGGCCAGCGAGATCAGCGTCGGGAGCGCGGCGCCCAGGCCGATGCCGGTGACGAAGCGCACCAGGATCAGTTGGGCCAATGTCCCAGC
The DNA here is from genome assembly GCA_937873425.1 of uncultured Sphingopyxis sp. GTDB lineage: Bacteria > Pseudomonadota > Alphaproteobacteria > Sphingomonadales > Sphingomonadaceae > Sphingopyxis. Next base: position 52,477 of record CALMYE010000337.1, read on the forward strand.
ATAGGCGGTCACCACGGTGCCGAGCCCCGCCAGCACCATGCCGATGATCACGACGCGCTTGCGCCCGAGCCATTGGTCGGCGGCGGCGCTCATCAGCAGCGCGCCCGCGATGGCGCCGACCAGCGCGGCGGAAAAGACGAGGCCGAAAGCGGAGATCGGAATGTCGAGGTCGCGGCTCATGTCGTGCGCGATCAGCCCGAGCAGTTGATTGTCCATGCCGTCGAACAGGACGAGCAGGCCGATCATCAGCAGGACGAGCGCCTGCCGGCCGCCGAGGCCACCCTCGCGAATCCGGCGCGAATAGTCGAAGGCGGCGGCAGCGACCGCATCGCCGCCGGAGGAAGGCTGGATCATCCGGCCCGGCCCTCCGCGACGATCGCCGCTGGATCTTCGCCCGGCCGTTCGGCTTCCCTGCGCCGGATGCTGCGGGCCGCCGCCAGGAACAGGCCGCCGGCGACCGCGAAGAAGGAGGCGGTTACCACAAGCGCCCAGCGCAGCGGATCGGCCACGCCGGCCGCGGCGAACAGGTCGCTCGCGGTTCCGGCGAGCGTCGGCCCGGTGCTGTAGCCGATCATCGTCAGCGCCACTGCGAGAATGCCGGCCAGCACGCCGCGCATATGCACCGGCGCCAGCGTCATATAGGTGGCGAAGGTCGCCCCGTAATAGATGTAGTTGAAGAAATTATAGGCCGCGAAAAGGACGATCGCGACCTGCCAGCTGCTGGCGAACAGCGCCGCGATCGCAAAGGGTGCCGCGAGCGTAACGAGGAAGCCGACCATGCGCGGTCCCGCCCAGGTCGATCGCCGCGCCAGCCAGTCTGCCAATATGCCGCCCGCGATGATACCCGCGATGCCGGTCGGCCCCTTGGCGAGCGCGATGGCGAAGCCGGCCTCGTCGATCGAAAGCTGATGGATGCGGATCAGGAAGGGCGACAGGAAGGCCGCCAGCCCCGCCTGCGCGATCACGACGCACACCGCGGCGAGAAGGAGGAGCAGGAGCGGACGGACGCGCAGCAGCGTGCCGAGCGCCTCGCGCAGCCTGTAGCCGCCCCGGCTTTCGGTCGCGGCCGCATCGTCATAATTGCCGCGCCGCGGCTCGCGCACCGTCGAGAGCAGCAGGATGGCCAGCAGGATTCCGGGAATGCCGAAGATCAGGAACACCGCCCGCCATCCATAAGCCGCCGCCAGCACCCCGCCGATCGCGAAGCTGAGCATCATGCCGAGCGGCGTGCTCGCAAAGAAGACGGACAGGGCGAACCCCCGCCTTTCCTTCGGGAAATAGTCGGTGATGAGCGACATGGACGCGGGATTGGCGCCGGATTCGGCGGCGCCCACGCCCATGCGGGCCAGCGCAAGGGTGATCCACGATCCGGCAAGGCCGCTCGCTGCGGTGAGGCAGCTCCAAACGGCCAGCATGCCGGCCAGCATCCGCGTCCGCCGGTATCGATCGATCATCATTCCCAGCGGGATGCCGGCCAGCGAATAGGAAACCGCGAAGATCAGCCCGGCGAGCAGGCCGAGCTGCGTATCGCTCAGCGCGAATTCCTGTTTGATCGGTTCCGCAAGGACCATGATGAGCGCGCGGTCGACCGTGTTGAAAGTGCTGACCAGGGCGAGGACGAAAACCACATAATATTTATAGGATGTGGAATAGTCCTCATGCGGGCGGGGATATGCGTTCACCGATTTTCCTCATCGCCCCTTGACGCTGTCCCGACAAGCCTCGGAACCGATCGCTCGACATGATCGCCCGCCATAGCGGACCCCGGCGCCCTTTGTCAGGGCGCCGGGACGGATCGTCAGAATTTGGTCGACAACTGAACGGCGAAGGATCGCGCCCTGTCGACCCTGGTCGCGACCGCGGTCGATCCGGTCATCGCCGCGCGGTAGTTGCCCGTGGCCTGGTTCGTCACATTCTTGGCGATGACGGCCAGTTCCCAGCGGTCGTCGACGGCGCCGAGCGAGGCCCGAAGATCGAGCTTCGCATAGGCCGGCTGCGACGTCAGCGGATCGACGTTGGCCTGCTGGAAAAAGCGCGACGAGAAATAGAGCCAGCTCCCCAGCTTGAGCTTCACGTCCGATGAAAGATCGGCGGAATAGTTGGCGCTGACGCTGCCGCTCCATTTGGGGGCATAGGCCTTTCGCCCCCCGCGGAGATTGGGCACCGGGCAAACCGGCGCGATCTGGGCGATCAGAGCCGGGTCGGTGGGCCGAATCGGGCACGGCGCATTCACATAGTCGAGATATTTGGCATCGAGATAGCCGACATTGGCGGACAGGCTGAAATCGGAGAACGGACGGATGCCGACTTCCAGCTCGACGCCCCGCGCGCGCGCCTTTCCGACGTTGGCGATCACCGACTGATTGATGCCGTTGGCATCGATGATCGTCGTCGATTCCTGCAGATCGTCATAGTCGCTGTTGAAAACCGTGATGTTGGTCGTCAAACGCCGGTCGAGCCAGGTCGCCTTGATGCCGGCCTCGTAGGACTTCACGGTTTCCGGGTCGAACTCGTCGAGGTTCTGGCCGATCGACCAGCCGCCGGCCTTGAAGCCGGTGGCAAAGGACACATAGGCCATGACATCGGGCGTGATGTCATACTGGAGGTTGACCGAAGGCATGAACTTGTCGTCGGTGCGCTTCGTGTTCACATAGTCGCCCCCGACGCGTCCGACCCTGGTCCAGGTGGCGAACTGCGCCGGCGTCAATTCCTCGACGACCTGGCCGATCGCGTTGCCGCGGCCCGCGCGGGTGGTGCGGTGCGCCCTTTTCTTGATCGAGCTGTAGCGCGCGCCGAGATTGATGCGGAAGGCGTCCGACAGATTGATGGTCGCCGCGCCGAACACCGACCTGTTGGACTGATCCTGGTCGCCGGTGACTTCCTGCGCGATCGGTGTCCCGGAAGGGATGACCGCGGCCCCGGTCGCCCCGGCGCTCGTATTGGCGGTGGCAGCGAAATTGGCGAAGTAGAAGCCCGTGTTGATCGCGCCCTTCATGTTGGAATCGTCGTAATAGAGCCCCAGCATATATTCGACCGGGCCGCCCTTGTCGGATTCGAGGCGCAGTTCCTGGCTGAACGAACGGAATTTCTCCGGCTGCGAAAGCGGCAATCCGTTGGGCAGGTTGGCGCCCGGAAAGGCGAAGGAGGCACCGCTCAAGGTCGTCCGGAACAGATCGTGATAATAATATCCGGTCGTCGAGGTGAAGGTCAGCCCGCCGACCGGCACGGCGATGTCCAGCGCCCCGCTGACCGATTCCAGCTCGAAACTGGCATCGCCCGAGGCGGTGACGAAATTGAGCCTGTTGTCCTGATCGCCCGGAACGAGAATTCCGGCGCAGGTTCCGGCAGGCTGGTCGAAATTGGGGCCCGCGCCGTAACCCGGCGCCGGCGGGCAGTTCACGATCTCCTGAAGCTCCGTATGCTTGTCGTCATATTTGGCGTAATCGACCCGCAGGTTCACGTCGATGTCGCCGGGCGTTTCGTAGCGCAATGCGAGGCGGGCCTGCATATCGGAATTGTTCGGCCCTTTGTTGTCGAGCCGCAGATTCTTGATATAGCCGCCCATTCCGAACAGTCGGAACGCGCCGCGCATCGACAGCCCCTCCGCCAGCGGACCACCGACCGCTGCCTGGACGTCATATTCGTCGTCGGACGGCGAATAGAGGGCCGATGCATAGCCCTCGAGATTCTGGCCCGGCTTCTTGGTGACGATGCTCAGCGCGCCCGCGATGGTATTGCTGCCGAAATAGGTCGATTGCGGCCCCTTCAATATCTCGATCCGTTCGAGATCGAGAAAACCGCCGCGAATGACCTGCGACCGCGCCACATAGACGCCGTCCACGAAGATGCCCACGGCCTGCTCGAAGCCCATGTTGAAGCCCGAGCCGATACCGCGAATGTTGAGCGAGTCCGAAGCCCCGCCGGTGTTGATCTTGACCCCGCTGACGCGGTTGCCGAGATCGCCCAAGGTGCTGATCTGGGATGTCCGCAAAGTGTCGCCGCTCGCAACGGCGATGGAAATCGGCACATCCTGCAGGCTCTGCTCGCGCCGCTGCGCCGTAACAATGATATCGCCGTCCCCGGCTACGGAATCGCCCTGATCGCTCGTCTGGGCGAAGGCCGCCTGCGGCGCCGCGACGCCCCCTACGGCCAGTCCCACGCAGGCGGCCGCGCTCAAATAGCACCATTTCCCAGGCATATGCTGTCTCCCTCTCCCGGCCTGTGCGCAGGCTCGAATCGCTTTGGTTTCGGCGCCATCATAGCGCCCCGATTTTGTCATGCAATAATAAGTTATGATCTAATAGTATTTTTGGGCTTGCCGGGCGCATTTCCGGCGCGGATGCGGCAACGGAAAGGCGGCCGTCTATCCCGGACTTGCAGGGCCCTTGTCCGCAGCGTCCCACAGCACCCAGCCGCAGCCCGCGGTCGCGATATGGGCGGGAAAATAATCGACCACCTCGCAGCGATAGGCGCCCTGGGCCGCGTGCATCGCGCCCGCGGCGACCAGCCAGGTCCGAAGCTCCCCGGTGCCCGAATCGGTCGCGGCGGACTGAAAGGAGAAAAGCGCCTTCAGCGCTTCGACGTCGCCGCGTTCGAGGCAGTCGAGCACCCAGCGGTCGAGCGGCTCGTCGACCCATCCCGACAGGGGGCCGGAAGGATCGTGCGACATCCCGCCGCTGCCATAGATGGCGACGGGGTCGGGCAGCGCGGCGCAGATGTCGGCGATCGCCCGGCCCAGCGCCAGGCAGCGCTCGCCGGTGAGCACCGCCTTCGACCGCTCGATCGTCTTGACGATCACCGGGACCACCGGGATGTCGAGCGCCGGCATGATCAGCGGCAGCGGCCGCGTCAGCGCGTGCGGCGCCTTGCGCTCGGGACGGCCCTGCGGATGGATCTTCCGGCTGATCGCAACGTCGAAATCGCGGCGCACCAATTCGGTCTGCAGATGGGCGGCCAGGTCCGCCGCCGAGCGGAGCGTGACGCCGAAGCGATCGGGATTCTCCCAGAAACGGAGCGGGGGGTCGGCGTCGAAATCGCCATAATTATGGAATCCCTCAATATCCCCCTCGCCCGAATAGATCATTACATTGGGCAGGTTGGCGGCGGAGAACCATTCGTCCTGGTCGCCGGCGACGACGATCAGCGCGGCGGGCTTCACCGCGGCGAGCGCGCTGGCGAGCCGGGCAAAGGCCCCGTCCCTTCGCGCGACCCAGTCGGCGACGCAGACCGCGTCCTGCCGTTCGGCCTCGGGCGGCTGCGGCACGCCGTCGCTGATCAGTTTCCAATAGCGCTGCCAGCCGGCGTGCGTGTCCTGGAACAGGCTCGGAAAATGGGACGAGGCCATCCCCAAAATTATCGGCATGACGGCTGCTCCCATGCGATGAAACCCACGCCGGCCGCACCATGATGCACCGGCATATAATCGATCAGCCGGGCGCGGCAGCCGGCCTCCTCCAGCGCGGCGCCGGCCACCGTCCAAAGCCGGATCTCGGCCGAGCTGCCCTGCAGGGTCCGCGACCGCGCGTCCCAGATGCCCGCGATATCGCCCGACCGGCCCCGGACCAGGCGCGTCAGCACCCACCGGTCGAGCACGTCGTCGACCCAACCCGCCATCGGCCCGTGCGGATCGCCCGACAGCCCGCCGCTGACGAGAAGTCCGATCCGCTTTTCGGTCAGCCCCGCCGCCTGCGCGAGAGCGCGGCCGAAGCGATGGAGGCGCGGGCCCGGCAGGACGGGTTCGACATGGCAATTGACGTGCAGGGGAATGACGGGGAGGCGCCCCCCCAGACGCCTCCCCGCCTCCGCCGCAGCCGGGGTCACGCCCCGTCCGGCGTCACCCAGCGGCCGGAACAGGCCGCGTCCTTCCGAAATATCGAAGCCGGCCCGCACCAGTTCCTCGACCAGCACCTCGGCGAGCGCATCGTCGCAGGCCAGACGCACCTCGTCCGCTTCCTCGCCGAGGTCGGCGATGGCGGGATCACCCCAGATCTCGCCGCCGACCTGGACGTGCAGCTGGGGGACGTTCGACAGGTCGAACACATCGCCGCGGTCGGCATGGAGCAGGATCAGCGCATCGAGCTCCGCCGCGTCGATCAGGCCCGCGAGCGTGCCGAACGCGGCGCCGATCCGCCGCTCATAGTCCGCCAGCCGCTCCTCCGTCTCCTCCTCGCGGCTCCGCGGCTGAACGATGTCTCCGACCAGAAATTCCGAAATGTCCCGCCACCGGCTTCGCGGCCGATACATCAGCGGCGAATGGCTCAGGCCGACTCCAAGCACGATTGGCATTCCACTCTCCCGCGGCCGCGATCCGGCCACCTTGTCCCTGCTGCTGCGTCCGCCGGGGTCAACCGGGCTTGACAGCATTTTACTTTGCTAGCATAACTTATGTGGTAGTTGCAATAGGCCGGCTGGCAAAGCCGCCGGAGAGCCCAGAATGGTGAGAGGGGTGCAAATGGACGGCGATACGATTGACGGTCGGCTGGTGGACGCCGAGGCGGGCCTGATCGACCGGCGGATTTTTTCCGACCAGGATATTTTCGAACAGGAAGCGAAGCAGGTGTTCGGCAAGTCCTGGCTGTTCGTCGGCCATGAAAGCCAGATTCCGAACAACGGCGATTATTTCACCTCGCAGGCTGGTCGCGACGCGGTCGTCGTGACCCGCGATTCGGACGGCGAGGTGCGGGTCATGCTGAACATGTGCACCCATCGCGGCATGCCGGTATGCCGCTATGACAAGGGCAATGCGAAGCGGTTCACCTGCCCCTATCATGGCTGGACCTTTTCCAACAACGGCGACCTCAGCGGCCTGCCGCTGTCGACCGACGGCTATGGCGGCCAACTCGACCGCAAGAAATGGGGCCTGATCCAGGCGCGCGTGACGCTCTACCACGGCTCGATCTGGGCCACCTTCGACGCGGCGGTGCCGCCGTTCGAGGAAACGCTCGGCGACATGGCGGTGATGCTCCGCGACTTCATGCAGGGTCCGGACGGCGAGGACGACGGGCTGGAGGTCATCGACGGCATCCTGAAGTTCGAAATCCACAGCAACTGGAAGTTCGGCGCCGAAAACAACGCCGGCGACCTGTATCACGACGTCAGCCACAATTCGGTCCAGCGCGTCGGGCTCGCCCTCTCCGGCCTGCGCGGCCGCCATGTCTGGAACGCCGACAAGCACAGTTTCAAGATATTGAACGTCGCCTATCCCGCGGGCGGACACGCGGCGCGCGTCAACCTCTACGACGACGAGCAGCGCGAATATCATCCGCAATGGGCGGTCGTTCCGGAAGTCGACGAATATTTCCGCGCGGCCCATTATGCGCGTCAGGACCGGCTGGGCGAAAAGGCCCGGCTGCTCAATCGCGGCGGCATCGTCTTTCCCAACATTGCCTATAATTCGGCGGGACGCTGGCAGATCACCATGTGGGTTCCGAGGGCGCCCAACCGCACCGAGGTGTGGAAATGGTATTTCGTGCCGAAGAAGGCGCCGCAGAAGGTCAAGGACACGCTGCGCCACTATCTGCTCCGCTATGGCGGCCCGTCGGGGATGGTCGAGCAGGACGATATCGAGAATTGGGCCTCGGCGCAGGTCGGCGCGGAGTGCGCGGCCGCCAACCGGCTGCCCATGAACTACACGCTCCACATGGGGCAGGCGCAATGGGCCTGGCCCGTCCCCTGGTTCGGCGAGGGCGCCTATGTCGACGAAGGCGTATCCGAGCATGCGCAGCGCGTTTTCTATGCGCGCTGGGCCGAGATGATGGGCCACCCGGCCATCGAACAGGGGCAGGAGGCCGGCCGGTGAAGGACGAGAGCATGATCGCAACCGGCGACCGCAGCCATCAGACCACCCTGCCCGCTCCGTCGCTCAAGGAGCGGGTCGAAGATTTCCTCGCCCTCGAAGGCGAGTTGCTCGACGAGCGGCGATTCGACGAGTGGCTGGAGCTGTTCGCCGACGATGCCCGTTACTGGATGCCGCTCGCGCGGAACATCGAGCATGATAATCTGGCCGCGGAATATACCCGCGAACAGCAGGACGCGGCATGGTTCGACGAGGACAAGAAAACCCTGTTGCAGCGCGTGATGCAGTTGAAGGGCGGAGACCATTGGGCCGAAGAGCCCTTTTCGCGAACCACCCACATCACGGCCAATATCCGCATCGAAAGCGCGTCGGAAACCGAACTGACCGTCAAGAGCCGCTTCATCGTCTATGTGAACCGGCGCGAGGGCGAAGTCCGCCTGTTCGTCGGCAAGCGGATCGACGTGCTGCGCCCCGACGGCGAGGGCTTCCTGATCGCCAAGCGGTCGATCTTTCTCGATCAGAGCAAGCTGCTCTTCAAGAATCTGACGACATTCTTCTGATCGCTACGATCCGATGGCGCCGGGGCGTGACAAGGGTCACGCCACCGGCGTTTCAGGATGCGCGCGTCATATCGTTCGTGCCGGAATCACGCCGCCGGACCGGAACTACTTGCCCTGCTCTTCGACAAAGCCGTCGATATTGGCATAGCAGCGCTCGAGAAGGCTGGTGAACTGCACCACCTCCTGCTCCGAAAAGCCATCGACCAGCGCGTCCAGAAATTTCTGCCTTCTCGCCGCGACCTTCTTCGCCAGCGATTTCCCGGACCTGGTCAGATACACCAGCGCCTTGCGCCGGTCGGTGCTGTCGGCGCGCCGTTCCAGCACCCCCGCCCTTTCCATCGCGTCGATCGCCTTGCCGATCGCCGCATCCTTCAGGTCCAGCCGGTGACCCAGTTCGCGTTGCGACATGCCGTCCTGCGCGCGAAGGACGGCGAGGGGATACCAGGCGCTGACCGCAAGATCGAGCGGAGCGAGCATGATCTCGATCGCCCTGACCTCGCGGATGCGGATGGTCCGGACGAGATAATCGATATCGCCCTTGAACAAGGGCTCCAGGGCTGAATGCGTGGCCTGAAACTTGTGAGGGCCAGAAACCGATGTGCGGATATTGGCATTTGGTTGCATGATTTTCTGGGTCATGACTTTCCGATGCTAAATATTGATCAAGAAATCTTTGATTCATTCGGGCAGGACGAGTAGCGCCATATGGTCGCCTCACAGGCGCAAATCAAAAAGCCAACCAAAGTCCGCGGACATTTTTCCTCGGCCCCCAGCCATGCCGCTTCCCGTCGCCATAAGCCCGTCGGCGCAATCGCAAGACAAGTCCAAAGCAGATGCTGTTTTGCTATCATAATTTATGTGGCGGGCGCAATATCTCCAAAGCGCATAGCTTTTCACGGTGCGGGCAGATCCGGGGTATCCGCGCCCGTGCCTTCGCCACTCGCGGCAGCTTGCCCAGCACGGCCGTATGGGCCAGCCTCTCCATGCCAGCGCCAAGACGATGCACGCCGTTCGATATCTCTTGCTTTCGCGGCTTCGTCCCGGCCCCCGGAATTCGCAGCCCCGGATGCGATGCCGGGCGACCGCCCATTCCACGCCATGGAATAGGCTTTGCGCCATTTCGGCGCCTTGGATATGCGTGGAAGGAGCCCCGAACCCGAGCGTCGCCATACTGCGCCTCGGGGATAGCCGGCGCGGGCAACAGGCGGCGAACAAACGCAAGCATGTTGCCTCGGTTTGCAGCATGAGGTGCGAACCATGTCCAGGGTTTGGTACCAAGTGCTTGAAAACTGGTAGCGGAGGAGGGACTCACACGTTGAAAATACAGCGTTGATTTATCTTCATATTATTAGATTCCCGCGCGCAAAAGCCGCCTAATCCACCCCCTCCCCTACCCCCATTGAGACGAGACGTGCGCAATATTCGGTAGGCTGATTCCGGCCGTTGGAGTAAACTGGAGTGTCAGAGTGACGTCAGGACAGGCGCATGATGTGCAGGGCTCCGGCCTGCCGTTCCGCATGATCGCCGACCAGGTCCGATCGCATTCCATCGTCGCGGCATGATGAAGTCGCGCTTGCATATGTGTGCCGCCCTCGATCAACTCCAAAGATCACAGGAGGCTAGCTTTTGCGAGGATGGAACACGGCAGATTGCTCCCCGGTTCCGACAAAGAGATCGGAACATATTTACCATATCCGCGAGAGGTTCACGCTTTTGCTTGAGAACGCTGGGTTCTAACAAGCTTGTTTCGTGCAACAGACAGAAGAAGCAAGTTTCCTGTGAGTCCACATTTCACCCCTGAGTCAGATCATCCCTTTTCGGACAATCGCTGGGATCGGATACCACTCTATCGCTGGTGGCGTCTTTCCGTGGTCGGAACGATCGATCACGAAAAGGTCGTCGCGAAGGTCGTCGAAGATAGCGGTTGGTCCCCTCGCTACGCCTTTATGACCATGATGTCGGCAGGCATCGCAGTGCTGGGGCTGTTGCTGTCCTCACCGGCTGTCGTCATCGGAGCCATGTTGATCTCACCGTTGATGAGTCCGATTCTGGGGTTGGGGTTCAGTCTGGCCCTGTTCGATTTCGCCGAAATGCGACGCTCTCTTATCGCGCTTGCTATAGGTGCAGGCGCGGCGGTCCTGTTTACCACCCTGATCGTCCTTGCGTCGCCCCTTAAGGCGCCTACTGCGGAAATCCTCGCCCGAACACGGCCGAACCTATTCGATTTGCTGGTGGCTCTGTTCTCGGCGCTGGCGGGCACTTTCGCGATCATTCGCGGACGGGGCGAGACGATCGTAGGCGTGGCCATCGCTACCGCCTTGATGCCGCCGTTGGCCGTTGTCGGCTATGGTCTGGCGACTTGGAACATGGCGGTTCTTGGTGGCGCACTGGCGCTATTCATCACCAACTTCGTTACCATCGCGCTCGCCGCGACGATTATGGCTCGCCTGTATGGCTTTGGTCATTTTCTTTCGAGCCAGCAAAGCTGGATGCAGACCTGGCTATTGCTACTCGCCTTCCTCGCGATGGCAATGCCGCTCGGTTTATCGCTGAGCCACATCGCCCGAGAAGCCGTGACAACCAACCAGATTCGTTCCTTCCTTTCCGATCGATTCGGCGCGAATGCGCGGGTGACGCAGCTCGATATCGATTTCGACCGGAAACCGATCATGATCCGATCCGTCGTCATCGCACCCCGGTCCATGGCCAAGAACAATGGCGCCCTGGAGGCTGCTCTGGCCGAGCGGTTGCAACAGCCGGTCAAACTTCAAGTTGACCAGGTTCTGCTCGACCCAGGAGCGGGCGCTCTCGATGTGCAGCGCGCAGAATTGCGTCAGGCCAACGAAGCGGCTGCTGCTGCTACCCGAACAGAAACTGCGATCGGCCGCATGGTGGCGCTTGCAGCAGGCGTTTCTCCCGAGGAGATCACGCTAGATCGGGAACATCAGCGCGCGACCGCTACGGCAGCAGTGCTGCCCGGCGCCACTCTGGCAACCTACTATGCGCTGGAGTGCCGTATCTCCAGTGAAGCAGAGGGGTGGCAAATCGCCATTCTGCCGCCGCTTTTGCCGCTGCCTGAGATAAGGTTTGCCAATGGCGTCGACAGCCTCGATGGCTCTGCCCGTCAAGCCGTCATCCTATCGGCCTGGGCGGCAAAGCGATGGAATATTCCTGCGCTTGCTGTTCCTGGACTACCCATGGAGGATGTCGCCTATGGCAATCCGCCGCTCGCGGCTCGCCGTGCGCATAACATAGCGGAAATGCTGAGGCAGCAAGGCGTGCGTCCTATATCTGCACCAGCAGCGGGACAAAGTTTCAGCCTCCTGACGGCGCCGGCGGAAGCTCCATCTCTCTAGCGGAAACTGAACCGCAATGACCGACAACCCGCAACCAAGGCTCGACATCCAAACTGAATAGCGGAAACCCGTCATTTCTGTGCCAGCGGCGTTGATGTTCGACAGGAAAGCACTTATGGGCGGACCAGCTTGGCGTGTGCTGCGTGCGCCCGGGCATGGCGCCCGAATACGGAGAATGGTTGAACCCTTTTTCCGGGAGTGCGCCCTTCATGGCATCCTTGCGTTCCGAATCCACGACCCTTGGCCTGATTTCGGTCCTGCGCCGCTTTCTTGCGAGCGCGGCGGCAGGCGGCATCATTCTGATGATTGCAGCCGTGCTGGCGATGCTGATCGCCAACAGCGCGCTGGCGCCCGCCTACTTCGGCACGCTCCACAGCTATATCGGTGGCCTGTCGATCCTCCACTGGATCAATGATGGGCTGATGGCGGTCTTCTTCCTGTTCGTCGGGCTCGAGATCAAGCGCGAACTGGTCGACGGACGTCTGGCGACATGGGACCAGCGGCGCCTGCCCGTTCTTGCCGCGATCGCCGGCATGGCGGTTCCGGCGCTCGTCTATCTGCTCGTCGTCGGCGACGATCCGGCGCTCACCAATGGCTGGGCGATTCCGGCCGCGACCGATATCGCCTTTGCCATCGGAGTGCTGGCGCTGCTCGGGCCGCGGGCGCCAACATCGCTCAAACTGTTTCTGGTGACCGTGGCGATTGTCGATGACATGGGCGCGGTCGCGATCATCGCGCTCTTCTATACTTCGGGGCTCGTCATTCCGGCGCTGCTCGCCGCAGCCGCCATCCTCGGCGCGATGTTCGCGCTCAACCGGTTCGGCGTTCGCTCGCTCCCCATCTATCTGATCGGCTTCGCGCTGCTCTGGTTCGCGGTGCTGCTATCGGGTGTCCATGCGACGATCGCCGGTGTGCTCGCCGCCTTCACCATCCCGATCGTCAAGACGCCGGGTGCGCCCGATGCGCCGCATTCGCCGCTGCACCGGCTGGAACATGCGCTGGCGACGCCCGTATCCTTCCTGATCGTTCCGGTGTTCGGTTTTGCCAATGCCGGCGTGGCGCTGGGCGGCCTCACCATGGACGATATATTGTCGCCCATGCCGATCGGCATCGCGGCGGGCCTCTTCCTTGGCAAGCAGTTCGGCATCTTCGCGGCGGTATGGCTCGCGGTCAAATCGGGCTTCGCCGCCAAGCCGCGCGGCGCGACCTGGCTGCAAATCTACGCGGTCGCCATGATCTGCGGTATCGGCTTTACGATGAGCCTGTTCATCGGCGGCCTCGCCTTCAGCGACCCCTTGCTGATCGAAGAAGCGAAGATCGGAACGCTCGGCGGTTCGCTGCTGGCCGCATTCATCGGCTATGCGCTGCTCCGTTTTGCGCCGCTGCACAGCGATCATGTGCAGGAAGAGATCGAGCAGGCGATGGAAATCGCGCAGGACGGCGATGTCGAAAGCCTAAGCGACGACGCCCGCTGATATCCAAAGAGATCGGCCGGAGCCCGAACGTGACGGAATATCTGCAATGGCTGGAAGCTGCGCTATTGGGCGTGCTCCAGGGGCTGACGGAATTTCTTCCGGTGTCATCGAGCGCACACCTGCGCCTTACCGGTGAACTTCTCCCATCCGCAACCGACCCGGGCGCGGCATTCACCGCGATTACCCAGCTTGGCACCGAGGCCGCCGTGCTTCTCTATTTTCGCAAGGACATCCTGCGGATCGCTGCGGCCTGGCTGCGATCTCCGGCAGGCCGGCACGGCGAAGACGCCGCCGATGTGCGCCTCGGCTGGCTCGTGCTCATCGGCACGCTGCCGATCGCAATCCTCGGCCTGGCGTTCAAGGAGGCGATCGAAGGATCGCTGCGCAATCTCTACATCACCGCGTCGATGCTGATCGGTTTTGGCATCATCCTCGGCCTTGCCGATCGCTTCGGCCGCCAGTCGCGCCAGCTGGAGGGGATGCGCTGGCGCGACGGCATCCTGCTCGGCTTTGCTCAGGCCATGGCCCTCATCCCCGGCGTATCGCGCTCGGGCGGCACGATCAGCGCCGGACTGCTCCTCGGCTATTCGCGCGAGGCGGCGGCGCGCTATTCCTTCCTGCTTGCCATTCCCGCTGTCCTCGCCTCCGGCTTCTATCAGCTCGTTCGCCACTGGGGCGATTTCGGGCCGTTCGGCTTCGGACAGACCGCCCTCGCGACGCTGATCTCCTTCGCGGTCGGCTATGGGGTGATCGTCTTGTTCCTCAAGATCATATCGACACGCAGCTTCATGCCTTTTGTCTGGTACCGTGTCCTGCTGGGGAGCTTGATGCTCAGCCTGCTCGCCTTCGGCCTAATCGATCCCGTCTGACGATGGAGAATTTCCTACTCCGATCCGGTCCATTTCGCGACGACGTCGGCGGCGGGTGCGTCCTCGCCATCCGCGGCGCCATCGACCAAAACCGGGCGATGATGCGCGCACAGTACGGTCAGATAATGCGCTTCGCCCTCACGCCGGACCATGACGCGGTCGCCCGGGGACGGGAGCGCGAGAAAAGCGTGAACGCCCCAATCCTGCGAAGCATCGCGTATCGAACCGCGTTCGACCAGCAACCGGGCTTCGACCATGGCAAGACTCCTGCAAATGGGAAGATGGCGTGATGCTTCTTGTTTCATGGACAGGCGTTTGTCGCAAGCTGTCCGGCGGAGCCGCGCTATGCTGGGCCTCTCCTATCTGTCGCGCTAAGGTCTGGCGCATGACGATGTCAGCTGGAGTAGCCTTATGCGAGTCGTGATCTGCGGTGCCGGTCAGGTCGGCACGACGATTGCCCGGCACCTTGCAACCGAAGGCATCGACGTCACCGTCATCGATATCGACCAGGAGCAGGTCCGCCGGGTTGATGAGAGCTATGACGTGCGCGGCCTCGCGGGGCATGCCTCGCATCCGACGACGCTGCAACAGGCGGGGGCCCGCGATGCCGACATGCTGATCGCGGTCACCCAGTCGGACGAAGTGAATATGGTGGCCTGCCAGGTCGCCTATTCGTTGTTCAAGGTGAAGCGGCGGATCGCGCGGCTCCGTCATGCCGGCTATATCGAGCAGGACAAATATGGCCTCTATGCAGCCGAGCATCTGCCGATCGACATCATCATATCGCCCGAGATCGAGATCGCGGAAGGGATAGCCCACCGGCTTCAGACCCCCGGCGCTTTCGACCGGGTGCCGATGGCCGGCGGGCTCGTCGAGCTGCTGGGAATCCACAGCGGCACCGACTGCACCGTCATCGGCCGCCGGTTCGATGAGATTGCGCAGGGGCAGGACGGAGCGCGCATGGCGATCCTCGCGGTCGTTCGCGAGGGGCGCTGTTTCGTGCCGGAAGCGGCCGACCGGCTGGTGGCGGGTGATGACGTCTATGTCCTGACGAAGAGCGAACGGGTCGATGCCGTCGTGCATGCCTTCGGTCAGATCAAACACGCCGCGCGCAAGGTGGTGATCGTCGGCGGCGGCAATGTCGGCCTTCATCTCGCCCGCAAGATCCTGCGCGAATTTTCCGCGATCGACATCAAGCTGATCGAGAAGGATCGCGACCGTGCTGCCGCGGCGGCAAGCGAGTTCGGCGATGCCGCGATTGTGCTGCAGGGCGACGCGCTCGACCGCGACCTGCTCGCCGAAGCTCAGACGGGTTCGGCCGACACGATCGTTGCGGTCACCAACGATGATGAAGCCAATATGTTCGTGTCGGTGCTCGCCAAGCAGGCAGGCTGCAAACGCGCGATCACGCTGGTCAACAAACCCAATTATGAAAGCCTGATCCCGACGCTCGGGATCGACGCCGTCGTCAGTCCGAGCGCCGTCACCATATCGACAGTGCTGCGCCATGTGCGGCACGGGACTATCTTCGCGCTTTACACGCTGCGCGAGGATTTCGGGGAGGTGGTGGAAGCGGAAATCACTGCGGGATCGCGCCTGCTGCGCCGCCCGGTCGGGCAGCTCGGCTTGCCGGCGGGGATGAAAATCGGCGCGGTCGTACGCGCTGGCACCGCCATCCTGCCCGACGACGAGACAATGCTCGAGGTCGGCGATCATGTGATCGCGCTCGTCACCTACAGCTATCTGCGCCTTGCGGAAGCCTTGCTGGGAACGCGCCGGAGGTCATTCGGATGAACCTGCAGGCGACCGGCAAGCTCGCGCGCGGTCCGCTGCTCGCCAACGGAATGAAGCCGGTTCTGTATCTGATCGGTCTCGTACTGCTCTCGACATCGGCGATGATGCTGATCCCGATGGCGGCCGACCTCTATTTCGAAAATGAGGATTGGCGCTCCTTCGCGAGTTCGGCAGCACTGGCAGCCGCGACGGGCCTGATCCTGGTGCGGGCCGGACGCCGGTCGGTCAACGCCGGGCTGACGCTCCGCCAGGCCTTTCTGCTGACCCCGTTGTGCTGGCTCAGCGTCAGCCTGGTGAGCGCACTGCCCTTCTTCTTTGCGGATTACGGGATTGTCAGCGGCAGTATGGTCGATGCCTTTTTCGAGGCGGTCTCTGGCATCACCACCACCGGCGCCACGGTGATTTCCGGACTGGAAGAGGCGCCGCCCGGCATGTTGCTGTGGCGCGCCCTGCTGCAATGGATGGGCGGCATAGGCATCATCGCGACGGCGATTGCCATTCTTCCGGCGCTCGGGATCGGCGGCATGCAGCTGTTCCGGACCGAATCCTCCGACCGCTCAGAAAAGGTGATGCCGCGCGTGCGGCAGATGGCGATGGCGATCGGCACAGTCTATCTGGGCCTGACCCTGATCGCGACCGCTGTCTACTGGCTGGCAGGCATGCGCGCCTTCGATGCGCTCGCCCATGCACTGACTTCGATCGCGACTGGTGGCTATTCCACGTCCGA
This sequence comes from uncultured Sphingopyxis sp., assembly GCA_937873425.1. GTDB lineage: Bacteria > Pseudomonadota > Alphaproteobacteria > Sphingomonadales > Sphingomonadaceae > Sphingopyxis. The sequence goes on from CALMYE010000337.1 coordinate 69,053, forward strand.
CGCCTCCTTCGGTAATTGGGAAGAGAATGGCATTCAGTGGTTCGCGGCGCTGTTCATGCTCTGCGGCAGCATACCCTTCGTTCTCTATGTCCGCATGCTCTCGGGCGACCTCAAGGCGATCTGGGACCGGCAGGTAAGGACCATGCTCGGCTTTCTCGCCGCTGTCATTCTCGTCGTCGGCTCCTGGCTTGCCCTCTCGAGCCAATATGCGGTCGAACCCGCCTTTCGTCATGCGACCTTCAACATCGTCTCGGTGGTGACCACGACCGGCTATGCGAGCGCCGATTATTCGCTGTGGGGGAACGCCATCGTCGGGATTTTCTTCGCGCTGATGTTCGTGGGGGGCTGTACGGGATCAACATCGGGCGGGATCAAGATTTTCCGCTTCGAGGTCATGGCGATCATGCTCAAGGCGCATTTCCGGCGCCTGCTGTTTCCGCGCGGCGTGTTTCCGCGCTCTTATGGCGACAAGCCGGTAAGCGACGAAGTGGTCGGCTCGGTCGTCGCCTTCTTCGCGGTCTATTTCCTCTGCTATGGGGCGCTGACCATCGCGCTGATGGCCGTGGGTCTCGACTTTCTGACCGGCGCGAGCGGCGCGGTCACGGCGCTGTCAAATGTCGGCCCCGGGCTTGGCGATATCATCGGACCTGCCGGCAATTTCGGATCGCTCCCCGACAGCGCCAAATGGCTTTTGTCGGCGGGCATGCTCCTCGGGCGCCTGGAAATGTTCACGATCCTGATCCTGTTCGTCCCGAGGTTCTGGCGCGGATGATGGCTGATCCGAAAATGCCCTCGCCACCAATACGCGCCCGATGCTCCACCTTGGCCATCGACAACGCTGCACAATCGAGACGTCCATGGATGGCCTGATGTCAATGATTGCCGAGCATCGGGCCTTTCTAGGCCTCCTGTTCATCATCGGCCTGTTCGCGCTGTTCGCCAGCGAGCGGCTTCCGCCGGTGACGGTCGCGATCGCTGCCGCGACGGCGATGATCGCCTTCGGCTGGCTGACCCCGGCGCTGGTCACCGCGGCCTTCGCCAATTCCGCGCCCATCACCATCGCGGCCTTTTTCGTTCTGTCGGGGGCACTGGTCCGGACCGGCGCCATCGAAGGGCTCGCGAGCGCGATCGTTCGGCGCGCCGAGAAGGCACCACGCCGAACGACCACCGCCGTCCTTGGCGGCGCCGGCATCATTCCCGCCTTCATCAACAATACGCCGGTGGTAATGGTGCTGATCCCGCTGGTCCGCCGCCTTGCGCGGGCCGTCGGCATTCCGGCCACCCGTCTGCTGATACCCCTGTCCTATCTCTCGATCCTGGGAGGCACTTTGACGCTGATCGGCACTTCGACCAATTTGCTGGTCGACGGCGTCGCAAGGGCCAATGGCCAGCCGGGTTTCGGCATCTTCGACATCACGGCCGTCGGGCTGGTGACGATGGCGACGGGCGTCGCGATCATGCTGTTGCTCGGTCCAGCGCTCCTGCCGTCACGCGCCGATCATGACATAGCGGACCGCCATCATCTGGAGTATCTGACCGAACTCGGCCTGACCGAAAGGCTGCTCGATCGAGAGCGCACGATCGCGGATCTCTCCTTCCTGAAACCCGACTCCGTTCGCCTCGTCGCGATCCGGCGCGGCGCCGCGCTGCTGCGCGACCTGCCGCCCGATACGGCTATCGAAGAGGGCGACCGACTGGTTGTTGCCGCATCGGCCGACGAACTGGACGCCCTTGCGCGCAGCCATCTGGTCGTCGTCGGCCTCCAGAATGTCGGGCAACCAATCCGGCTGGCGGAGGATGAAAGAGCCGATGATGTGCGGCTTGTCGGCGTGACCATCTCGCCGTCGCATCCGACGATCGGCCGCCAACTGGCGCATATTCCCTTTCTGTCGAACCTGAGGGCCCGCATATTGGGGATCGGGCGGGCACGCCACCTGCCGGGCCCAGAGCTTGCCAGCGTGCGGCTGCGCGCGGCGGACAGTCTGCTTGTCGCCGCGGATGCAAGCGCGATTGCGGCGCTTCACACCAACACCAACTTGATCGCGGAAGATACAAGTCATGTCCGGCGCTTCCGCCGGCACCGCGCGCCCCTTGCTATCGCCACCCTGGCGGGGGTCGTCGCGCTCGCCGCGACCTCGGTCGCGCCGATCATGTCGCTGGCCCTTATCGGCGTTGCTGTCGTTCTGGTAACGGGCTGCCTCGATCCCGCCGAAGCGTGGGAATCGATCGACGGCAATGTCCTCGTCCTGATCTTCGCCATGCTGGCGATCGGGAGCGGACTGGAAGCGATCGGCACGATAAGCCTGATCGTCGATGCCGTTTCTCCCTGGCTCTCGAGCCTTTCTCCGCTCGCAATGATCGTGACGCTCTATCTGCTGACCTCGCTATTGACCGAAACCGTCACCAACAATGCGGTCGCGGTGATCATGACGCCGATCGCCATCGCGCTGGCGCAAGCGACGGGCCATGATCCGCGCGCGATGATCGTCGCCGTCATGTTCGCGGCATCGGCGAGCTTTGCGACGCCGATCGGATATCAGACCAACACGATGGTCTATGCTGCTGCCGACTATCGGTTTGCCGACTTTTTGAAGATCGGCATCCCGATGAATATCGGCGTCGGCCTCGCCACCTGCCTCGCCATCCATGCGCTGATGCTCTGAGCGGCCGCCAAACGCAGCTATGATCGCGGAGTTACGTTGTGGCGGCGCGAGCTCAACCCGCCTTCCGGCGGCCCCGCCAGCGCCAGAACAGCGTCAGACGCCAGACAAGATGCACCAGCGTGAAGGCGATGAGACTGGACAGGGTGGCGAACAGGAGCAGTCCGAGGAAGGTCGCGAGCGATGCACTGCCCATCGACGACCATAGGCTTGTCGTGACCGCAACGCCCTCCTGCGCACCGCTGCCCTGCAAACCGAATTTCGCGAGCAGCCAGGACCCGGTACGATAGGCCGCATAATAGACCGGCGGAAAGGTCAGCGGGTTGGTGACCAGCGTCGCGGCGCTGGCGATCAGCACATTGGCCCGCACGGAGGCCGCGAGCAGCGCGGCGATGACTATCTGGCCGATCGGCACCAGAAATCCCGCAAACAGCCCCAAGGCGATGCCACGCGCAATGCTGCGCCGATTGAACTGCCAGATGAAGGACGGCGCAAGGCGGGACGCAATCGGAGCAAGCCAGCGATTGTGGAGAAGGGCATCGCGATCAGGGGCCAGGTTGATAAACCAATTTCGCATGGCGGAATGCCCATATGGTTTCCCCGAAACGATAGGCAAGCCCTCGCTTAGGAATGTCTGTCTCCTGCCACAACGCAGTTTGCCATGCACACGGGCCGCCAAATGGCACAGTTGCGCCTACAGACGATCGATCGCCCCGGCATCGAGCAACGGCGCCGCATCAACATCGGCAGCTCCCAGAAGGTCGGCCAAGCGTTCGACGCTGGCCAATATCATAGCCTGCTCCCAACCCGGAAGCGCAGCAAAGCCGGTTTCAAATTGCTCTTGAAGCAGGTCGGGCGCTTCGAGGAGACGGCGACGGCCCGGATCGGTAACTGCCAGCAGAACACGGCGCTTGTCTTGGTCGCTGCGCGTCCGGCTTGCCAGATCGAGCGCGACGAGGCGGTCGACTATCGCTGTGATGGTTGCATGGCTGAACTGCAGTCGCTGTGCGACCAGGCCCGGCGTGACCTCCTCGTCCGAGTCAATCTCGCGCAAAACCAAAAGCTGCGAAGGCGTGAGACCTGTGGTCGCGGCGAGCATTCGCGTCCCCCCTTCCGCGGCGCGTAGCACGCGCCGCAAGGCCTTTAGCGTAGCGTTGGCAATCTCGGATTCCATGACCCTCTGTTAGCCGGATGCGACGCAAGAGCAACGGCTTTGGCCTCCTCACAGGCGCGCAATTTATTTCATAGAGCGAAAGATATTTTGGAACCGGGGTTGTTCAATGTTCAGAATATCCTATATTTAGGCCGACTCACGCTAGGAAGATGGTCTAGCGTGGCCGTAATTTATTTCAGGAGATGAAAAATATTAGATCGTCCAAAAGACGAAGAGTCCTTGCCTCCAGGGAAAATTTACGGCGAAAATCCTGCCACATCGACCGAGATCATTTTTCGCATGCCGAACGCGGCCGATGGCCCTGCCGTCACCGCGCTGATCGAAGCCTGCCCGCCGCTCGATCGCAACTCCCGTTACTGCAATCTGCTTCAATGCGAACATTTCGCGGACCACTGCGTCATCGCCGAAAAGGCGGGCCGGATTGTCGGCTGGGTATCGGGATATCGTCCGCCATCCGACCCGGGCGCCTTCTTCGTGTGGCAGGTCGCGGTAGCGACCGAGGGACGCGGCCGAAAATTGGCGAGCCGGATGATTGCCACATTGCTTGCGCGGCCGGCGCAGGGCGATGCAACGCATCTCATAACCACCGTGACGGGCGACAATGAGGCTTCCTGGGCGCTGTTTCGCGGCCTTGCTCGCGACTGGGATGCATCGTTCGAACGCAGCGCGCTGTTTGAACGCGATACTCATTTCATCGGCGCGCACGCCACCGAATATCTGGTCCGCATCGGGCCGATCGATCACGCGAAGATTCACTGAAACGGGGATAATCATGACTATGACACCGCAGCCGTCCGGGTCGATTCCGGACAGGAAAATCTATGAGCGCCGCGAATCCGCCGTTCGCAGCTATGCCCGGTCGATGCCGCGCCAGTTCGGCCGTGCCGAGGGCGTGTGGATGCACGACGATCAGGGCGGGCGCTATCTGGACTTTCTGTCGGGCTGTTCGACGCTGAACTATGGTCACAATCATCCGATATTGAAGCAGGCTCTGCTCGATTATATCGACAGTGACGGCATTGCCCACGGACTTGATCTGCACACCGAAGCGAAAAGGGATTTCCTCGCGACGTTCGAGGAGCTGATCCTGAAGCCGCGATCGCTCGACCATCGTGTGATGTTCACTGGACCCACCGGGACCAACGCGGTCGAAGCCGCGATCAAGCTGGCCCGGAAGGTCACGGGACGCGAACTGGTGATCGCCTTTACCAACGGCTTTCACGGCATGACGCTGGGGGCGCTCGCCTGCACCGGCAATGCCGCGAAGCGCGGCGGCGCGGGCGTGCCGCTCAGCCATGTCGCGCATGAACCCTATGACGGCTATTACGGCCCCGACGTCGATACCGCAGACCTGCTCGAACAGCGCCTGTCCGACCCATCGAGCGGCCTCGACGCTCCCGCCGCCATCCTTGTCGAAACCGTCCAGGGCGAAGGCGGCCTCAATGCTGCATCGCCCGAATGGCTGCGCCGCATCGCGGATATCGCCAAAGCCCATGGCGCCTTGCTGATCGTCGACGACATTCAGGCCGGATGCGGACGTGCCGGGGGCTTTTTCAGCTTTGATGAGATGGGCTTTACCCCTGACATCGTGACGCTCGCGAAATCGCTTTCGGGCATGGGCCTGCCCTTTGCCCTGACCTTGCTGCGCCCCGAATATGATCAATGGTCGCCCGGTGAGCATAATGGCACGTTCCGCGGGAACAACCACGCCTTCGTCACCGCGACCGCCGCGCTCAGGCATTTCTGGAGCCGCGATGATTTCCAGCGCGATGTGCGCCGTCGCAGCATTTTGCTGGAAGCGCGTCTGGCCCAAATTGCCGAGGAACATGGCTTTGAGACGCGCGGGCGGGGCATGATGCGCGGGGTGAATGTCGGATCGGGTGAACTTGCCGCTATCGTAACCGCCGCCTGCTTCGACGCCGGCCTGATTATCGAAACCAGCGGCGCACATGACGAGGTCATCAAGATCCTTGCGCCGCTCATCATCGATGACGCCGTCCTCGATGCCGGCCTCGACATCCTCGAAACGCAAATCCGCGAAGCGATGGCGAATGATTACGCCGTCGCCGCCGAATAGACAGGAGAAACACAATGATCGTCAGGAACCTCGGCGACACCCGCAAGACCGACCGCAATGTCCGCTCGGATGGCTGGGCCAGCGCCCGGCTGCTGCTCAAGGACGATGGCATGGGATTTTCCTTTCATGTCACCACCCTCTTTGCGGGCAGCGAGCTCAAGATGCATTATCAGAACCACCTGGAGGCGGTGCTCGTCCTGAAGGGCAAGGGCACGATCGAGGACCTTGCCACCGGCGAAATCCACAAATTGCAGCCTGGCGTCATGTACGCCCTCAACGACCACGACCGGCACATCGTCCGTCCCGAGACCGACATATTGACCGCCTGCGTCTTCAATCCGCCCGTGACCGGCAAGGAGGTCCATGACGAGACCGGCGCCTATCCCGCAGATCCCGCGCTGGTGCGCGAGCCCGCGCCGGCCGACTGACCCCCACTTGAATCAGAAAAGGGAGACCGTCATGCAAGACCTCTACCCCTCACGCCAGGCCCCAGCAGCAGAGATGCTGCCGCGGCAGGACCCCGTCGTCCATCGTGAATGGAGCAAAGATGCGCCGATCAGCGCGCAGCAGGCCGTCGCCTTCGACCGCGACGGGTATATCGTCCTCGAAGACATCTTCTCGCCCAAAGAGGTTTCCTTCCTTCAGCGTGCCGCGGGGGAACTGCTTGCCGATCCTGCCGCGCTCGACGGCGACACCATCGTAACCGAGCCGCAAAGCCGCGAGATCCGGTCGATCTTCGAAATCCATCGGCAAAGTCCGGTGATGGCACGGTTGGCGGCGGACGCGCGGCTCGCCGATGTCGCGCGCTTTCTGCTGGGCGACGAGGTCTACATCCACCAGTCGCGGCTCAATTACAAACCCGGCTTCAAGGGCCGCGAATTCTATTGGCACAGCGATTTCGAAACCTGGCATGTCGAGGATGGTATGCCGCGCATGCGCGCGCTGTCCGCGTCGGTGCTGCTGGCCGACAACACGCCGCACAACGGCCCGCTGATGGTCATTCCGGGTTCGCACCGTACCTATCTGACCTGCGTCGGCGAGACTCCCGACGATCATTATCTCAGCTCGCTCAAGAAGCAGGAATATGGTGTCCCCGACGAGGACAGCCTAGCCGAACTGGCGCATCGCCACGGCATCGTTGCGCCGACCGGCAAGCCCGGTACCGTCATCCTGTTCGACTGCAACCTGATGCACGGGTCGAACGGCAACATCACGCCGTTCCCCCGCGCCAACGCCTTCCTCGTCTATAATGCGGTAAGCAACCGGCTGGAAAAGCCGTTCGGCGTCGAAAAGCCGCGCCCCTGGTTCCTCGCCCATCGCGGCGCCCCTGTGCCGCTAGCGGTGGAGTATGGCGCGCTTGTCGAAGCGGTGCCGGCATGACGGCCAAGACGACGGGTGAGCATAGCGTGGAAAAGGTCGGCGGCACGTCGATGGCGGCCACCGCGACCCTGTTCGACAATGTGCTCATCGCGGGCCGATCGGGAGCCGACCTCTACAACCGCATTTTCGTCGTATCGGCCTATGGCGGGATGACCGACCTGTTGCTGGAAAACAAGAAGACAGGGGCCCCCGGGGTCTACGGCCGCTTTGTCGCCAACGAGGACGGCGAAGGATGGCGCGTGGCGATAGAACAGGTCCGTCGCGCGATGCACGAGCGCAACGCGGCGATGTTCGCACGCCCCGAAAGCCGCAAGGAAGCAGATGCCTTCGTCGATCTGCGGATCGCGGCAGTCGCCGCCTGCCTCGACGATCTGGCGCGCCTGCGCAGTCACGGTCGCTTCTGCGTCAAGGAACAGCTGGGGACGATCCGTGAACTTCTCGCCGGACTGGGCGAGGCGCACAGCGCCCACAGCACCAGCCTTCTGCTATGCGATCGCGACGTCAATGCCCGGTTTGTCGATCTGACCCTGTGGGACCAGGACGATCTGCGCAGTCTCGACGCGCGGATCGGCGATGCCTTTGCCGCGATCGACCTTCGAGCCACCCTGCCCGTCGTCACCGGCTATGCCGGATGCGAAGGCGGCATGGTCCGGCGCTATGCGCGCGGCTATACCGAAATGACCTTTTCGCGCCTTGCAGTCCTGACCGGCGCGCGCGAGGCGATCATCCACAAGGAATTTCACCTGTCGAGCGCCGACCCCCGGCTGGTCGGCGAGGACAAGGCCCGCAAGATCGGCCGCACCAATTACGATGTCGCCGACCAGCTCGCCAATCTGGGAATGGAGGCGATCCACCCCGGCGCGGGACGCGGCCTGCGGCAGACCGGCATTCCGCTGCGTGTCCGCAACACGTTCGACCGCGAGGATGAAGGCACGCTGGTGACCGGCGACTATGTATCCGACATTCCACGCGTGGAAATCGTCACCGGCATCCGTCAGTTGCAGGCGCTGATCTTCTTCGAGCAGGATATGGTCGGTGTAAAGGGCTATGACAGCACTATCCTCGACACGTTGACGCGGCATGGCTTGTGGATCGTCAGCAAATCGTCGAACGCCAACACGATCACCCATTATCTCTCGGCAAGCGCGGAGGCGGTGACAAAGGCGATCATCGACCTGCAGCATGCATACCCCGACGCCGCCATTTCGGCGCAGCCAGTGGCGATGGTGTCGGCGATCGGCAGCGACATCGCCCGTCCCGCCCTGGTCCCGGATGCACTGAAGGCGCTGGGCGACGCCGGAATCGCGATCATCGCCATGCAGCAGCAAATCCGCAACGTCGACGTCCAGTTCATCGTCCCCTGCCGCGATTTCGATGCGGCGGTGCGGGCGTTGCATCATGCGCTGGTCGAGTGCGATGACAAACAGGCGGAGGGGCGGCGCGCCGCATGACGCGGCGGCGCAGTGCGGCCAATGTTCGCCACCATTCTGCCTGTCCGAAGCCTGCTGATCGCCATTTTTGTGATGATGGCGGGCAGCGGCTTCCTGTCGACGCTCATCGGGCTGCGGCTCGAACGCGCGGGAAGCGGCACGATGGTGATCGGCTTGGTCGCCACCGCCTATTTCGGCGGGCTGGTGATGGGCGCCCTCAGGGCCGGCGACATCGTCCGACGTGTCGGTCATATCCGTGCCTTTGCCGCCTTCGTCGCGCTGCTATCGGCCAGCACCCTCACCTATGCGCTGTTTCAGCAGCCCCTGCTGTGGGGAACGCTGAGACTGATCGACGGACTGTGTGTCGCAGGCGTTTTCATCTGCGTCGAAAGCTGGCTGAACGACCGTTCCGAAAGCGAGACGCGCGGGACCGTGCTCGCTTCCTATATGGTCGCGCTTTATTTGGGACAGGCGTTCGGACAATTGCTGCTGCACACGGACAATACCGCGCCGCAAATCCCGTTCGAGCTTGCCTCGATCCTGATCTCGCTCGCGATCATTCCCGTGTGCCTGACGCGCAGCGCGGCGCCGGTGCTGGGGGATGTGGCTGCATTGCCGCTGCGCCGACTGTTCGCGGCTTCTCCGCTGGCCGTGGCTGGCGCAGGCATCACCGGGCTGCTGCTGGGGGCCTTTTATGGGCTGGCGGCCATCTATGCCCGCCGTATCGGCCTCGGCTTGGGCGATACCGCGGCCTTCATGACGACGGTCATCCTTGGCGGCGTGGCGCTGCAATGGCCGCTGGGGCGGCTGTCGGACCGCTACGACCGGCGCCGGGTCATCGTCGCCTGTTTCGCGGCCACGCTGGCAGTCAGCATGGCGCTGGCCATGCAGCCCGGCGGTGTCATCCTGTTCACCCTCGGAGCGGCATTCGGCGGCCTCGCCTTTGCGCTCTATCCGATCTGCGTCGCTTATGCGAACGACCGCCTCTCCTCAGCCGAGCGGATCTCCGCCAGTGGCCAGCTTGTCCTTCTCTATTCGGCGGGGGCCGCGATCGGGCCGCTCGGGGCGGCCGCTTCGATGACGCTGGCGGACGCGAGCGGGCTTTTCCTCTTCATCGCGCTGGCGGCGGCGGCGATGCTCGGCTTCGGCCTGTGGCGCCTCGCCACCAGCGAAGCGGTACCGAACGATGCCCAGCAGGATTTCCAGATCCTGCCGCGAACCACGCCGGTCGCGGCGCTGCTCGACCCGGCGGGAACCGATCTGGCCGCTCCTTCAACGCAACACAGCAGCAGGTGACAAATGGAAAAACCTGACACCCTCCACGCCCCGGGGCATCCGCCGCCTTTCGAGGAACCATCGGCGCTGCATCGCGCGGTCGGCGCGTCGGCCTTGGGCAACGCGGTCGAATGGTTCGACTATGGGATTTACGCCTATGGCGTGACCTATATTTCAGCGGCGCTCTTTCCCGGCGACATGGAAAATGCCGTGCTGTTCGCACTCGCGACCTTTGCCATCTCCTTCCTCGTCCGCCCGCTCGGCGGCCTTTTCTGGGGACCTCTCGGCGACCGCATCGGACGCAAGTCGGTGCTGGCGATGACGATTCTGCTGATGGCGGGCGCGACCTTCGCGGTCGGGCTGATCCCGTCCTATGACAGCATCGGCTTCTGGGCACCGACCATTCTGATCATCCTGCGCATGCTTCAGGGCTTTTCGACCGGCGGTGAATATGGCGGCGCGGCAACCTTCATGGCCGAATATGCGCCCGACGATCGTCGCGGCTTCTACGGCAGTTTCCTTGAGTTCGGGACACTGGCCGGATTTGCCTCCGGTGCCGCGCTGATGCTCGCCTATTCGCTTCACCTGGGCGAGGCGGCGATGCAGGAATGGGGTTGGCGCATTCCGTTTCTGATCGCGGGACCGATCGGCCTCGTGGGCATGTATCTGCGTTCGAAGCTGGAGGACACGCCCGTTTTCCGCGAAGAAATGGCTTCGGCGGAACGACGCACCCCGCCGGGCCTCGCCGCCATGACGCGCGAATATTGGCGTCCGATGCTCGTCGTCGGCGGGCTCGTCGTGTCCCTCAACGTCGTCAATTACACGCTGCTCAGCTATATGCCGACCTATCTGCAAAGGCGGATTGGCCTGTCGAACCAGGAAGCGCTGCTGGTTCCGATCATCGGAATGCTACTGATGATGATCGTCGTGCCTTTCGCCGGCGCACTGTCGGACCGCATCGGCCGCCGGCCGATGTGGCGCTGGTCGCTGATCGGCCTGCTGCTGCTCGTCGTGCCGCTCTATATGCTGATCGGGACCGGCTTTACCGGTGCGATCGTCGGCTTCACCCTGCTCGGCCTGCTCTATGCACCGCAGCTCGCCACGATATCGGCGACCTTTCCAGCAATGTTCCCGACCGCCGTGCGCTTCGCCGGCTTTGCGATCGCCTATAATATATCCACGTCAATCTTCGGCGGCACCGCACCGATGATCGGCAGCGGGCTGATCAGCTTGACCGGCGACCCGCTGATGCCGGCCTATTACATGATGCTCGCCTGCATCGTCGGCCTGATCGCGTTGCATTTCATGCCGGAAACGGCGGGGCGTTCGCTGCGCGAAGATCCCTTTGCGCGAACGGACGAGCCTGCGCCCGTCCCATGACGGACGATCGCCCGCTTTCTTCCACCTTCAGGAGATCATTTCCGCATCCAGCGGGTATCATGCCATGACTACGACCAGATCAGACACGCTTTCGCCCTTCGTCGACATACCGCTGCTCGCGGGGCTCCCGCCCTGGGCTGAAACGCTCATCGCGCTCGGCATCCTGGTTTCGATCGCATGGGTCGCCAATTTCGTCGTCAAGCATATCGTCCTGCGCTTTGCCATGCGCTGGCTGCCCCATGACGGGCCGACCCCGGCGCCGATCGCCGCGCGCCTCGCCAATATCGTTCCCGCCCTGATCATCTCGTCGGGCATCGGCGCGGTCCCGCATCTGCTCCCGGCGGTCGCGACTGTCATCAGCAACGTCGTCGCCGCATCGATCATCCTGTTCATCGCAATGGCGATCAGCAAGACGCTCAGTCTCGCAAACCAGATATATGATCGCCGCGCAGATGCCGTGAACCGGCCGATCAAGGGCTATGTTCAGGTTCTCAAGATCATCCTCTATGCCGGAGCCGCGATCCTGATCGTCGCTGCTCTTATGGAGCAATCCCCGCTGCTGCTGCTGTCCGGTCTTGGCGCGATGGCGGCGGTGCTGATGCTGGTGTTCAAGGACACGATCCTGTCCCTCGTCGCATCCGTGCAGCTTACATCGAACGACATGCTGCGCGTCGGCGACTGGATCGAAATGCCGGCCCTCGATGCCGACGGCGATGTCATCGACATCGCGCTGCATACGATCAAGGTGCAGAATTGGGACAAGACGATCACCACCATCCCGACGCACCGGATGATCGAGCAGAGCTTCAAAAATTGGCGCGGCATGTCGGAGTCGGGCGGGCGAAGGATCAAGCGCTCGCTGCTGCTCGATCAGAATTGCATCCGCTTCCTGTCCCCCGAAGAACAACAGAACCTTGGCCGCATCGCGCTGATCAACGATTATCTCGATCGCAAACAGGATGAACTGGGCGAATGGAACGCCAAACTGGGCGAGGCGGCCAGCGAACTCGCCAATGCGCGGCGCATCACGAATATCGGGACCTTCCGCGCCTACATCGTCGCCTATCTTCGCGACCATGCGAAGATTTCGAAAGATATGACGCTGATCGTCCGCCAGCTTGCCCCGACGTCGCAAGGTCTACCGATCGAAATCTATTGCTTCACCACCACGACCGCGTGGAGCGCCTATGAAGATATCCAGGCCGATATTTTCGACCATCTGCTGGCGATCCTGCCCGAATTTCACCTGCGGCCCTTTCAGGAGCCGAGCGGTATGGATTTTCGTGCTTTTCCAGCGGCGGCTGAGTAGAGAGTCACAGGTTCGAACCTCCCTTGGAGTGGCGGCACAAGAGACGCCACGACCCAAGCTATCCCGTTCGCAAAATCTCGGATGAACGGTCCAAGGAAGCGGGTCAACGTCGCGCGTTGGTCCTGTCTAGTATCTCTATTTCAAGGTGCTTGACGGCACGTAGCAGCCGGTTGGTCTGCACAACCGGCCAGAGCGCCAGCTTTATCATCAGCGACATGATCAGGAGGACGGCAGACGGCAACCCCCAACGCAGGGCCTCCATCACGTTCTCAGTCCCAAAAAAATGCCAGGCAGCATAGCTTCCTGCCGCGAACAGCAGCAGCTGGGACACCATCATGACCAGATTGACCCAGGCTGCCTCACCGCTGAACAACAAGCCAAGCTGATGAAAATAGCCCGGTTCCGCAGGGATGCGGTCCAGAAGTGCGCGCTCCTCGGCGAGAAGTGCCGCATCGATTTCAGAATCTCTGTCCATCTATTCTGCTCCTTCAAAATTGCGCCGCAATTGAAGTCTTGCGTGCATAAGTCTGGTCTTGATGGTTCCAACAGGCGCATCGAGCGCGACCGCGATCTCCGCGATGCTCAGTTCCTCAAAATAGTGGAGCGCCAGTGCAGCGCGGTGTGCGGGCGACAAAGCGGCGATAGCGCGGCGAAGATCCTGTCTATCGACGACAAGCTCCCCGGAATTGTCGCCAGCGATGCTCACGGCCCGAACAACTTCCTCATGCTCGCACGGAAATGCGATAGAATCCTTTTTTCGCGCGGCAATGGCCTTCAAGGCGCGCCGCGTGACGATCCGGAACGCCCACGCTGGGAAGACGCGTTCGTCGCGAAGCGCCGGAAGCGCGCGAACGATATCGACCCACCCAGCCTGCACCGCATCTTCGGCCGCTTCGCGCGTTCCAGTGAGCCGCCAGGCATGCGCGACAAGGCGCTTGTGCCAGCGCCGAACAAGAGCGGCGAACGCGCTTCCATCGCCAGACTGGGCGGCACCGACGAGATACTCATCATCCCGTCGGCGCCGGTCGCCTGTCATGTCGGTTATCCTTGTCATCTGTTCCAAAGAGCCTGCGCGCGCGCATTGGGTTCAAATGGCGGAAATTGGCATCTCCACGACGGATCGAGCGCAAAGGTGCAGGAGCACACTCGCTCTGTGAAGCAATACTTGGTCGGCTTGCGGTGCTTTATCCTGCTATTAATGGCGGTAGCGATCATGCCCAGCGTTAGAGTCTGCGACCGGAATAAGAAGCTTCGTTGGTCACAGCCCTGGCGTGACGCTAGAGCGCGGTTGCGTGCGCTGGGTTTGCAAGAAAGCTCTCAAACTCGCTACAAAGACGACGGTGGCGCGACCGACCTTGGCCGCTTCGATGTCACCCGACGCGATCAACTGGTAGATCTTCGACTTGCTAAGACCCGTCATTCTAACTGCCTCGGAGATGCGGACACAGATTGGATCGGTCTGCAACTCGGCTGCTCTATTCGATTGTCGCGCTTGCATCTCACTATCTCTTACGTGTCCTGCTGAACGATCGGTCACTCGCCAGAAATCTATCAAGCATGAACGGAATAAGGTCCGGCACGGACTCCCGCCGACCATATGCCGCCTCGTAGGCATCGGCATAGGCGTTGAGCGCCTCGAACAAATCCGGCATGGCGCTGAACGTGATCTTGACCGGCGTGCGGTCGGGCAGCTTCGGCAATCTGAGGTCAGCCACGTCCGCCTCCCCAAGCGCGCCCGACGATAATATCCTTGTGGACGACGACGCGAAGCGGCCAACCAGGCCGGACGCGCAAGGTCGGCTGGATGATGAGGTTGCGGGTGACAAGCTGGTCGCCGGCCCGCGCGCCGCTTTGCTGCGCGGCCTCGCGGATGGCGCGCACAAGGTCGCTCTCGCTGCTGCCGAAGCTCAATTCGGTGCCGACGCCGAGCAGCGTCGAAAGCGCGACACCCTTCAAAAGCTGCCAGGTGTGGCGGTCGATCTTGTCGGACAGGCCCGCATAACCCTGCGTGTCGGTCGCCGGCACATTGTCGATGCGGATGGACGATCCATCGGGCAGGATGATGCGTTGCCACACGACCAACGCACGGCTCTGGCCGAACGCGACCACGCTGTCATAGCTGCCGACCAGCCGCGAGCCTTGCGGAATCAGCAAGCTGCGCCCTGTCACGCTATCATAGACATTTTCCGTGATCTGCGCCGTCACCAATCCCGGCAAGTCGGAGTTGAGGCCGGTTATCAGGCTCGCCGCGATGACGCTGCCGGCCTGCAAGGTCCAGGGCGAGGCCGGCGCGGTCAGCGTGTGTGGGTTCACGTCGGCGCCCTCGTTGGCGCGGCCGACCATCGCGTTCTTGCGCTGCTGACCGTTCGGGTCGGGCGCCTCCGCTGCCTGCATCGGTGACGGCAATTCAGAGGCGACGGCTGCCGGAACGACAGCGGCGCGAGCGCCCGCCGCATTGCCGGCCACTTGCAGCATGACGCCGGACTCCCGCGCCGCGCGCTGTTCGGCGGCAAGGCGCTGGCGTTCGGCTTCCGCCTCCTGTGCCGCGCGGCGCGCCGCTTCGTCGGCGGACTCGATCGGCGCCATCCCGATTTCGCGCTGATGATCGAGGATCGGCTTGCCAAGGTCGCCGGGAAGCGGCGGGCCGAGCTGCGGCACGTCGCCATAGCTGACTGGCGCACCGGCCAGCGCGTCGGGCGGCGCTTTCGCACCAAACGGCCGGTCATCGCCCGATGCGACCAGGTTTAAACTTGCGGGCTTGAGCGCCAGCCACGCAACGCCGACAATGGCGGTCGAGCCTATGGCAGCAATCGCGACGATCGCGCCGCGCCGAAAGCGCGTCACGCGGCCCGGCGCCGCGCGCAGCACCAATGTTTCGGGGTCGGCCTTGGCGGGCGCGCTACCTGCGGGCGGAATGGCGGGGTCGGTCACTTGCCCTTCCTCCGCTTCGGCTGCGCGCTCGAAACCCGCACGACCTGCTGTTTCTTGCCGCCAAGACGCAGTTCGGCGGCGCCGAACAGGCGATCGACGACATAGTAACGCCCCGCGACGCGATAATTGACAAGCTGGGCCTCGCCGTCCTCGCCGATGACGAACAGTGGCGGCGCATCGCCGACCGCGATCGACGGCGAAAACTCGATATAGGTCTGCCGCCCGTCGTCGAACGCGCGCAACGGCCGCCATGCCGGCTTGTCGCCGCTGATAGCGTAATGGAAATTGAGGCTTTCGACCGCGAGGCCCGACGCGATCGGCGCGGCGGCCGCCGCGGCGTCCTGCTGGCGGCGCAGCGCAATCAGCGCGTCCTGCGGATAGCTCCATGACAGCGCGGCCATTGCGCCACTCGCCCTGCTTTCCAGTTCGAGGTGATAGACGCGCCGGTCGGTCGTGATGACAAGGTTGGTGCGAAGCCCTGCCGAAAAGGGTTTCACGAGGATATGGGTGCGCTGGTTCGCACCGCTGCCGCTCGTCGTGTCGCCGACCGTCCATCGCACGGTATCGCCTGCGGCAACCGATGTGATCGTCTCGCCCGGCTGCAAGGCAATATCGGTGATGCGTTCCGGCGCCGCATAGAGGCGATAGAGCGTCCCGTCGCTATAGGGATAGACCTGCACCGCGCCGAGAAAGCCGGCGTTCGACGGTTCGCGCAGCGCGGCCTTGTTGGCGGCGGCGACCTTGGCGGTGGACTGCGCGGCTGCGGGAACGGCGAGCGCGGCAAGGCTCGCCGACAGGATGACGGCACGGATCATTGGTCGTTCCTTTCGGGGGTCTGCGAAGGTTCGGGCTGGGCAAGGCCGGGATCGGGCGGCATTTCCAGCGGCGGGGCTGGGGCTGGTTCGACCGCAACCGGCGCAGCCCGATCGGCGGGCGTTTCCAGTTCGCGGCTCCAGTCGATCGCATCGACATAGATGCCGAGCGGATTCTTTCGCAGCATGTCCGCCGAGCGTGGCGGCTGCATCTTTACCGTCAATATGGCCGTCCAGCGCGATGTGCTGGCGAGACTGCCGCGCTCATATGCCTGCTCGATCCATTTGACCTGAAAGCTGTTGTCCGAAGCGCGGACCACGCTCGTCACCTGAACGGACACGGTGCGGCGGCCGACCTCCGCGAACGGGTTGGAGGCGCGGGCATATTCGCCGAGAAACAGCGACGCGCGTTCGGTCGCGAAGTCATAGGCCGCCAGCCAGCTTTCCCGCATCAACACGGGATCGAGAGAACGCGAGCGAACGTTCGATATGAAGCGCCCCAGGTGCCACGCAATCTGCGGGTCGGTCGGCCGATAGTCGGTGGTCGCAGGTGCGACGCTGCGCGCCTCGCCGAGCCGGTCGACCTCGACGACATAGGGCATGACGCGGCTTTGCATCGACTGCCATATCAGCCCCGCCGACAGGCCGGTGGTGAGCAGCAAGCCGCCAAAGGCCATGAGCCGCCAGTTCTTTGCCTGCACCCTCGCCGAGCCTATGCGCTCATCCCATAGCTGCCCGGTGCGCTGATAGGGCGTTTCGGGTTCGGGTGTTTGCCCATAGCGTTCGACGGCACGTTTGAATCGCATAAATCAGTCCCTTTCCTTGATGTCGGGGTTTGCTCCCGCACCGCCCTTGTCGCCGTCGCGGATGGCGTGGATCGCCATTTGACGGCGATGACGACCGGCTTGCGAGGCATGGAGATTCTGCGCCCATGCGGGCGGGGACGCACCGCCACCGCTCGCTGCTCCGCCGGCTGCGCTGCCGGCGGCGGGTGTGCTGGTGGTTCCTGCATCCCAAGCGGCTTTCTGGCCGCGTTCGGCGGCGGCTTTGAAGCCGCTGGTGCTTGCTCTCAATTTCTGTGCGGCGGCGCCCTTGGCGGCCGTCGCCATGCCGCCAATGCCGGCGCCGACGGTGCTGGAACCCGATGTTTCCTGCCCGAGCTTATAGGCGGTCGATGCCGCGCTCGTCATTGTCGTGCCGGCGCGGAGTGCGCCAATGCCGGCGCCGCCTACGCCGCGCGCAGCCGCGACCGCACCGGCACCGCCCATCGCGAGGCCGCCCGCCGCGAGCGCGGTCGTCGCGACCACCGAACCTGCCCCAAGCTGGGGGGCGCCCGCGACCAGCCCGGACGCGATGCCGGGACCGAAGATCGCGAGGCCGAACAGGGCGAGGCTCGCGAGCATCAACGATACCGCCTGCTCGATGGAAACCTCGTCGCCGGCAATCGCGCTGGTGAAGTCGGCGAAGTAATTGGAGCCGATACCGACGATGACGGCGAGGACCATCACCTTGATGCCGGACGACACGACATTGCCCAGCACCCGTTCGGCGAGGAACGATGTGCGGTTCCACAAGGCGAACGGCACCAGCACGAACCCGGCAAGCGACGTCAGCTTGAACTCCAATATCGTGATGAAAAGCTGGATCGCGAGGATGAAGAAGGCCGCGATGACGATGATCCAGGCGATCACCAGCACCGCGATTTCGACGAAGTTGTTGAAGAAGTCGATCGGGCCGACCAGCTCCTTGGCCTGTTCGAGCAAGGGCCAGGCCGCCTCGAAGCCGGTTCCCGCGAGCCGCCCCGGCAAAAGCAAATCCTGCGCGGTGATCGCGCCGCCGCCGGCTGTCAGGCCAAGACCGGCGAAGCTGCGAAAGATGATGTCGGTCAGCGTCGGGAAGCTGTTGATGATAAGCGCGAACACGCCGACGTAGAGAATCTTCTTCAGGAACTTGCCGATAACGTCGTCCTCGCCGCCGAGCGCCCAGAACAGGCCGGCCAGCGTAATGTCGATGCCGATCAATATGGTCGTCAGGAATCCAACGTCACCGCCGAGCAGCCCGAAACCGCTGTCGATATAGGCGATGAACGCCTGCATGAATTGGTCGATGACATTGAGGTCGTCCATCTTGGCCGGACTCCTGTATGATGATGGAATGGTGTCGCGGGGGACCGCTGGCCGGGAGGGGGAGGAAGCCAAACGGCCCCCGCGACGGAACGGCACTCGCCGGGGAGCTGGGGCGCAGCGCCGCCCCTAGCTCATTGCCGCGGCGTGTAGGCTTTGCCGTCGCCGAGGAAGCGGGCCGTCCGCTCGCGCGCCTCGCGCGCGCTCTGTCCGCGCGCCGCGGCTTCGAGCGATTGGCTGCGGAACTGCGCCGCCATCAGGTTTTGAAGCTGGAACTGCTGCTTGGTCGCGAGCGCGAGAAGCTGGTTCGTCGCCTGCTGTGCCTGCAACGATCCTTCGGCCCCCTGGCTCTTGGCGACGATCGCCGCGAGCGCCTGAGCATCGTCGCGGACATTTTCGACGATGCCGCTCTGGATGGTCATCGTGTGCCGGAACGCCGCCATCTCGTTGTCGAGCCGCTGCTTCGCCGCCGCAATGCGCTGATCGCGCCCGAGCAGCTTGTCGAAGCTGTCGGGGAAAAGCTGGCGATAGCGTTCGTCGAGCTGATCGACGCGAAAGTCGATGCCCTGCGCCTGCCCCATCAGCTTGTCGATCTCGCCGAGTTTCTGGCGAAGCAGGTCGAGCTGCGGGAAGTCGATGCGGCTGAGGTTCTTGGCCTGCCCCGCGAGCATCTGTGCTTCGTTCTGCAAAGACTGGATCTGATTGTTGATCTGCTGGAGGGTCCGCGCGGCGGTGAGCAGATTTTGCGTATAGTTGGTGGTGTCGAACACACTGAGCTGCGCCGATGCCGGCGTGCTGGGGACGCTGACGCCCATCACGAACGCGCCGGTCGCGCCGAGGCCGAGCGCGGATGCCATCACATATTTCTTCATCATCATTCTCCTTCGGGGGAACGGGCGGCGGGAAAGGCGGCAAGCAGGTCGGCCGCCCATGCGAGGCCGGCTTGTGTCAGGAAGAGTTCGGCAAAATCACGAGGTCCATGTTCGGCCAGGATCGCGTCGATGCGCTTCTGCGTGTTGGGATCGGAGGCGCCGCAAAGAGCGAGCGCGAGCGGACCTAGCCCAAGCTCGAACAGCCGGTTGCCGCGCGCCGATTGCAGATAATATTGCCGCTTCGGGACCGCGCGGCTGACCAGCTCGATTTGCCGCGCGTTGAGGCCGAAGCGGACATAGGCCGCTTGGCTCTGCGGTTCGATCGCCCGGTCATTGGGAAGCAATATGCGCTGCGGGCAGCTCTCGATGATGGCGGGCGCGATTGTCGAATCTGCAATGTCCGCGAGGCTCTGCGTCGCGAACACGACGCTCACATTCTTCTTGCGGAGAACCTTCAACCATTCGCGGATGCGCGCCGCAAATAAAGGATGGTCGAGGAACACCCAGGCTTCGTCGAGAATGAGCAGCGTCGGCCGCCCGGTGAAGCGTTCTTCGAGACGGTGAAACAGGTATGTCAGCACGGGCGCGACGACGCCCGCCTGTCCCATCAATGCTTCCGTCTCGAAGCATTGCACATCGGAAATCGCAAGGTCATCCTCGGCGGCGTCGAGCAGCCGCCCGAACGGACCTTCCAGCGTGTAAGGCGCCAGCGCCGATCGCAGCGGTGCCGATTGAAGCAACAGCGACAGGCCGGTGAGCGTCCGTTCCTCGACAGGTGCGGTCGCCAGATTTGTCAGTGCCGACCAGACGGTTTCCTTGACCTCCGGCGTCACCAATATCTTTTCGTGCGCGAGCAGCGCGCCGATCCATTCGGCCGCCCAGGCGCGTTCGTCCGCACGGTCGATATGGCGAAGCGGCTGGAAGGCGATAGCGCGGCCGCCCTCGTCATCCTCGCCGCCAAGGCCGAGCGCATGATGCGCGCCGCCCATTGCCAGCACCGCGGCGCGAGCGGAAAAGCCCTTGTCGAAGATATAGACTTGGGAATCCGCGTAGCGCCGGAATTGCAGCGCGAGCAAAGCCAGCAGGACCGATTTGCCGGCTCCCGTCGGGCCGACGATCAGCATGTGGCCGACGTCGCCGACATGGGTGGACAGGCGGAACGGCGTCGATCCGCTCGTTTCCGCATAGAGCAAGGGCGGTCCGTCCAGATGCGCGTTGCGCGCCGGTCCCGCCCATACCGATGACAGCGGCATAAGATGCGCCAGATTCAGTGTGTGAACGATTGGCTGGCGCACGTTCGCATAGACGTGACCGGGTAGGCTCGACAGCCATGCCTCCACCGCGTTGATGCTCTCGCGGATGCAGGTGAAGCCAAGCCCGTTGACGATCCGTTCGACCGCCCTGACTTTTTCCTCGACGTGCGCGCGGCTCTCATCGGCGACGGTGATCGTCGTGGTGAGATAGCCGAACGCCACATGATCGCCGCCGAGCGCCTGCAAGGCGAGATCGGCATCGACCACCTTGTTGTCGGCATCGCTATCGAGAAGCTGGGCGGGCTGGTTATAAATTACCTCGCGCAACATCGTCGTCACCGACTTGCGCTTGTTGAACCATTGGCGGCGCAGCTTGGTGAGCGCCTTCGTTGCTTCGGTCTTGTCGAGAGCTATAAATCTCGTGACCCAACGATATGAAAAGTCTTCGTGATTGAGCGCATCGAGGATGCCGGGTCGCGACAGGTTCGGGAAACCCAGGATGGTGAGCGTCCGGATATGCGACAAGCCCAGCATCGGTTCGAGGCCGCCGGTCAGCGGCGTGTCGGCCAGCAGACTGTCGAGATACATCGGCGTGTCCGGCACGGCGACCGCATGGCGGCGCGTCGATATGGTGCCGTGGAGGAAGGTCAGCGTCTCGCCATCGTCGAGCGCGCGGACCTCCGGCATGAATCCCGAAAATAGGTCGAGCGCCCTATCCGTCTCCGCGATGAAGCCGGCAAGCGCCTGCCGCCAATCGCGGCCCTTCACATCGTCGCTGCGTTCGACCAGCGCGCGGCCCGCCGTGTCGGCCTGATCGGGCGGCGGAAGGAAAGTCAGCGTCGCATAGTAAAGGGTCTCGAAATGCGCGCCCGCGCTCTCGAACGCCGCGCGCCGTTCCTGATCGACTAGCCATGACGCGGCATCGGGAAAGTCGCTGTCGGGATAGCCCAGCGCCTCGCGGCGCTCGGCCTCGAAGTGCAGCGCCCAGCCCGATCCGAAGCGTTTGAGGACGTTGTTCGCCCGCGCGCAGGCCGCGACCAATTCGGCTTCGGTCGCGCTTTCGAGGTCGGGACCACGAAAGCGCAAGGTGCGCTGAAAGCTGCCGTCCTTGTTCAGCACCACGCCGGGAGCGATCAACGCCGCCCACGGCAGATGGTCGGCGAGCCGGTCGGCGACGTTCCGATACTCGCGCAGCATCAGCATGACAGGAATCCCCGCTGGCGAAGGTGACGGGCGAGGACGGGCGCGAAATCGGGGTCACGCTTCGCCGCGAATACCGCGAGCGTGTGACCCACCGCCCACATCACCAGCCCGGCAATCCATTGCTGCAAGCCCAGGCCGAGCGCCGCCGCGACCGTGCCGTTGACGATCGCGATGGCACGCGGCGCGCCGCCGAGCAGGATCGGTTCGGCCAGCGCGCGGTGCATGGGCGCCTCGAAGCCCTCGATATGGTTGCCGGCCCCGATCATGCGATCAGCGCCCCGCCGCCGAATGAAAAGAAGGACAGGAAGAAGCTCGACGCAGCGAAGGCGATCGACAGGCCGAAGATGATCTGGATGAGGCGGCGGAAGCCGCCCGCGGTCTCGCCGAACGCAAGTGTCAGCCCGGTCACGATGATGATGATGACGGCGATGATCTTGGCGACCGGGCCTTGCACGGACTCCAGCACCTGCTGGAGCGGCTCTTCCCACGGCATTCCCGAACCCGCGGCATGGGCGGCGCCGATGTGAGCAGCGACCAGCGCGATCAGCATGCCGATCACGACCGGATGCGCGTAGGTGAAGCGCGCTCCGGCTATGCGCGGCTTCTTCCAGAAGAAGGTCAGCAGGATCAGGAACAGGATTGCGCCGGCTGCGCCGCGCGTGAACGGGCCGACCAGCATGTCGACCGCAGGATTTCCGGTGCTGGCCGGTCCCGACCCGAAAGCGAGGCTGGCAGCAAGCAGTGCGAACAGCGCATCATAGACGCGCGGGCGAATGCGGTCCCAGCGCGCCAGGGCTGCGTCGATGCGCGTGATCGTGTCGTCGATGGTCACGAAGTTTCTCCTTGGTTTTCGGGGGTGAGGTCGAGGACGGCGTAATTCCCGTCCGGATCGAGGCCGGCGACGCGCGCTACGCGCTCGACGCGGCGCGCAAGGCCGCGCCCGGCGATGAACACGATCATGTCGATGGCCTCGGCGATCAGCCGCCGCGGCACGGTGACGACGCTCTCCTGAACAAGCTGTTCGAGCCGGTAGAGCGCGGACGTCGCGCTGTTCGCGTGGACCGTGGCGATGCCGCCGGGGTGCCCGGTGTTCCAGGCCTTGAGCATGTCCAGCGCCTCGCGCCCGCGAACCTCTCCGACGATGATACGATCCGGGCGCAGGCGCAGCGTCGAGCGGACAAGATCGGCCATCGTGACGCTGCCGGTCCCGGTCGCGCCGATCGAGCGGGTGCGGAGCGCGACCACATCGCTCGCCGCGCATTGCAACTCGCGCGTGTCCTCGATGATGATGACTCGCTCGTCGAGATGAGCCATCTCGGCGAGCAGCGCATTGGCGAGCGTCGTCTTGCCCGAACTGGTGCCGCCGGCGACGAGGATATTCTTGCGCTCGACAACCGCCATCGACAGCAGCCGCGCCGTTTCGGCGGGCATGATGCCGTCTCTCACATAGTCGAGCAGCGTGTAGATACGCGCCGCGGGCTTTCGGATTGAGAAGCAGGGTGCGAGGCTTACGGGCGGAAGCACACCCTCGAACCGCTCGCCCGCGCCCTCACCGTGCGGGGGCAGCTCGGCCGATATGATCGGCGCTGCCGCATGGGCTTCGGTGCGCGCGTGGCTCGCGACCAGGCGAATGATGCGTTCGACCTGCGCGGGGTCGTAGCGTGTGCCGGTTTCGATCCGGCCTTCGCCAAGCCGGTCCAGCCACAACATGCCGTTGGGGTTCACCATGATCTCGATGACTTGCGCGTCGGACAGCGCAGCGGCGATGCCCGATCCCATCGCCGTGCGAAGCATCGCGCGGCGGCGCTCGGCGGAAAGCGCGTCGCTCATCGGCCGCCTCCATTGTCTTTCACGGGTGCTGCAAGGGTGCGCTGACCGCTCGCCAGAGCCTCGCCGACGCGGGTGATGAACGCCTCGAAGCGATCGCGGCCGACCGCGCGCGCGGCATCGTCCGCTTCCGGCAAGGGCGCCTGCACCATCAATTCGTAGCGGACGAACAGTGCGAGGCTTTCGAGCAGGACATGCCCGTCGCGCTCGATGCGGCCGAGCGCCATCGACAAGCGGTCGAGGCGCTGGCTGAACCTGTTTTCCAACTCGCTCGCGGCCTGCCGGTTGAGCCAGGCGGTCAGCGCATCGGTCAGGATCGCCGACTTGGACGCGCCGGGCGCGGACGCCAGCGCCTCGAAGCGATGGCTCAAGTCTTCCGGCAGGAAGAGCTGATAGCGAACGCGCCTCTCTTTCATTGCCGCCGCCATCAGAAGTTCGGCAGCGCGTCATTGTCGCGCGACTCATTGATGGTGTGGGCGCGGATGACGGCATCGACGGTGCGGATGCGCTCCATTGCGCGCTTGTCGGTCGCGGGATCGGCATCGTCCGCTTCGAGTCCGAGAAGGTCTAGCTGTTTCGGCGGTTCATGCCTTTTCGCCGGTTCTTCGCCGAGACCGGGGTGACGCTGCTGCTGCAAGCCGCCGTCCTCGTCGGGTTTCGCATCATCATCCGCCTTGCCAAGCCGGCTGTCGGGCGCGCGCACCAGCCCGCTCCAGTCGTCGGACTGCGGCTTGGGACGGTCGGCATAATCGGCCTCGGCCAACGCGGGTGGCAGCGCGAGGCGATCGCGGAAGTTGCGATCCTCATAGTAGCGCAGCTTCTTGGCGCGGATCGGCGCCATCCCCGACACCAGCACCAGCTCATCGGCGGGCGGGAGCTGCATTACCTCGCCCTGAGTTAACAGCGGGCGCGCCGTCTCCTGCCGGCTGACCATGACATGCGCCAGCCAAGGTGCGAGCCGATGCCCCGCATAGTTCCGCATGGCGCGCTGTTCGGTGGCGACGCCGAGCGCATCGGAAATGCGTCGCGCCGTGCGTTCGTCGTTGGTCGCGAAGGCGACTCGGACATGGCAGTTGTCGAGGATCGAATTGTGCTCGCCGTATGCCTTTTCGATCTGGTTGAGCGATTGCGCGATCAGGAAGGCACGGACGCCGTAGCCGGCCATGAAGGCGAGGCTCGTCTCGAAGAAATCCAGACGGCCGAGCGCCGGAAACTCGTCGAGCATCATCAGGAGCTGGTGCTTGCGGCCCTGCGTGCGGTCGGCGTCGAGCTTCTCGGTCAGCCTGCGCCCGATCTGGTTGAGCACCAGGCGCACCAGCGGCTTTGTCCGCGAAATGTCCGACGGCGGAATGACGAGGTAGAGCGAGACGGGATGGTCGGCTTCGACAAGATCGGAAATCCGCCAGTCGCAGCGCGACGTGACCTCCGCCACGGTCGGATCGCGGTAGAGACCGAGGAACGACATGGCGGTGGAGAGAACGCCGCTGCGTTCGTTCTCGCTCTTGTTCAGCACCTCACGCGCGGCCGACGCAACGACGGGATGGACCATAGGCGCTTCCTTCGTGCCGAGGTGATTGGTCGTCATCATCCGGCGCAGCGTGGTGACGAACGGACGCTGCGGGTCGGACAGGAAGGTCGCGACGCGGGCGAGCGTTTTTTCCTGCTCGGCATAGAGAATGTGGAGGATCGCGCCGACCAGCAGCGAATGCGACGTTTTCTCCCAGTGGGACCGACGCTCTAGCGCCCCTTCGGGGTCGACCAAGATGTCGGCGATATTCTGAACGTCGCGGACCTCATGGGTGCCACGGCGCACCTCCAGCAGCGGATTATATTTGGCCGATCGAATGTCGGTGGGATTGAACAGCAGCGCATGGGAGAAGCCCGAGCGCCAGCCCGCGGTAAGCTGCCAATTCTCGCCCTTTATGTCGTGAACGACGGTGCTGCCGGTCCAGCTCAGCAGCGTCGGAACGACCAGGCCGACGCCTTTGCCCGAACGGGTCGGCGCAAACGCCATGACATGCTCGGGGCCGTCATGGCGCAGATAGCGGCCCCGCTTGCGGCCGAGGAACACGCCGGAATCGTTGAACAGGCCGGCGCTGTCGATCTCATGGGTCTTCGCCCAGCGCGCCGACCCATAGGTAGTGACAAAACGCGATTGCCGCGCACGCCACAGCGACCCGGCTATGGCGGCAGCGCACCCCAGGAAGCCGCTCGCGCCTGCAAGCATCCCCGCCTTGTTGAAAACCTCCGGCGCATAGGCTTCGTAGTGGAACCACCAACCGAAGATCGCCCACGGCCGATAGACGGGTGTGTCGGCGAATAGGAACCAGGCCGGGCCGAGCTGCGGCTGATAGCCGAGTTGCGCCGCGCACCATTGCGTTGCGACCCAAACACCGGCGATCACGATCGCGAACACGATGAATATCTGGCCGACAAGAAGCTTGGTGGGGGTCACGAGTTCGCTCCGGGGCGGACGGGCTGTCCTGACCCAGGAAAAATCGCACCGTTCGGCCCGCGCGAGACAGTGCCGCTAGGCTGCTTCGTTCCTGTCTTGCCGCTGTTCCACCCGGTCGGCGGGGCCGGAGATTGACCTGTTGTTCTTAATTTGTTCTCTTAGCGCAGCTATGACCCGAGTCGATGAAGAAACCCTGTCCCTCCACCTTGAGGTCACCATTGCGGGAACCGCACAACCGCTGCTCGATGATCTTGGAAGCCCAGACTGGCGGCGGCGCCATGCCGCCGTCGGGAAAATCGCACAGCAATTGACGAAACGGCTGCGCTGTTTCGACATCCTCAGCGACGAAGGCAATCCACGCCCGTTGCGGCAACCTTCCCTATCCCACAGGACATGGGACCGATTGGTTAGACTCGCTGTCAGCGTCCTATGTTGGGCCAGCTAAGCTGGTTTTCGGGAAGACGGCCACTCGGATCGTAAACGATAACTCGGTGCGGCAGCTCTGGCCCCCATCGCCAAAGGACAAGGTTATGATGGTCCGCCGCCGCGCCCGGCACGAAGCTCGGCACCAAGATACCGTTATGGCCTTCGGAACAAAGCCGGTCGGCGACTAGCCATGATGGGGCATCGCGCCGCTTCTGCATATAGCTTAGCCAGCCACACGCCAGTTCGTCCAACGTAACGCCGTGTTTGATACGCGCCGTTTCATCGCGAAGATCGGCGACAGGGTCGCAATCGACGTCATATTCGCACATGAGCAAGGGTTGCAGCCGGTGGCTGAATCCCTGTGTGCATTCGCCCACCGCCGTCATAATATCGAGCGACAGGTAAAGCGCCCGCTCGCCCTTGCGGTTAAAGCGCCCGCCTGTGATCGCCGCACCTTCGCCGGACAAGGGCGTGAAGGACCATGCGGGATCATGGCCGCGATAGCAGCGTCCTTGAAACCTCAAGCAAAGCCGCCGAGCGCCAGATGATCGAGATAGTCGCGCACATCACCTGCCTTGCCCGACTTGACCAGCGCCTCGGGCGTCCGACCGTCGAGCGCCGGGATCGGCTGCGAGCGATACCAAGCCATCGCCTGCGCCTCTCCGCCCGCCCAGTCGTGGACGCGGCTGATGATTTCCAGCATCTCGGTCACGCGGGTCTGCGTTCGCGGCGCCGTTCGGCGATCAGCTTTCGAGATGGTGGCTGCGCCAAGGCCAGCCGTCTCGGCAAGTTGGCCCTTGGTCATGCGGAAGGCATCGGCAACGCGATCGACATCGACAAGACCGCGCTTATCGATAAAACGGGAAACAAAGGCGCCCTTGCCGCCGCAGTCATCCCGCGAAGCCGTTTTGGGCTGTGGTCGCACCATGTCTATTCCTTTGTCCTCAATGCGATCATAATATGGGACACTTCTCATAATTGACAAGCCCTGCATTGCTGCTGGCATAATTTCCTTCCGAACATTGGTCAGACGGCTGCTTTGCGCCCGATGTCGGTCGTTCATTAAGCGCTGGGACTGTCCTCGAAGCCGACATTCGTTGACCGTCGAGAGGTGATCCGGCTTTGCTTCAGCGGCTACCTTTGTCGGGCGTCGCGAGCGAATACGATCGTGATCCGACTACAAATCCCACAAAAGTACCTCTAGGGTTGGGACTCAATTAGCCCACCAGATGATGGCGGCGACGATGAAGATAG